>NZ_DASVUM010000218.1:0-20370 GCF_036387035.1 Pseudomonas sp.
ACGCACCGGGGAGATTTCGACTCACGGCGTAGGACCGCATCAAGTGTCATGGATGCCGGACGGCGAAACCCTGGTGATCGCCAACGGCGGCATTCGCACCGAGGCCGAGAGCCGCGTCGAAATGAACCTCGACGCCATGGAACCCAGTCTGGTGCGGATGCAGCGCGACGGCACGCTGCTGAGCAAAGAGACGTTGTCGCAGCAGATGAACAGCGTCCGGCATATGGCGATTGCCAGCGACGGCACCATCGTCACGGGTCAGCAATTCATGGGGCCTTCACACGAACCCGCCGAACTGCTCGCCATCAAGCGGCCGGGCCAACCGTTCAAGGCCTTTCCGGTGGCGGAGCAACAGCTGCAGGCGATGGCGCATTACACGGCCAGCGTTGCTATTCATAACGATCTGCGGCTGGTGGCGCTGACCGCGCCGAGGGGCAACCGCTTTTTCATTTGGGACCTGGACAGCGGCGCACTGAAGCTCGACGCACCGCTGCCCGACTGCGCCGGGGTGGGCGCGGTGGCGGACGGCTTTGTAGTGACCTCGGGCCAGGGGCGCTGCCGTTTCTATGATTGCCGCGAGGCGGTGCTGGTAGCCAAGCCGCTGGAGCTGCCGGCGGGGTTATGGGACAACCATCTGCATCTGGTTTGATTGGGGACATGTGGCTGCCAGGCGGCGGCTGTGCAATGAGAAACCTCATTCATTTGCCGTCGCCCCCCAGGCGAACCTTCTGCATCTTTTCAAAGTCACGCACCGCTCGCCCGTCGGACTGCTTCGTTCCATCGGGGTATACAAAAGCGATGTAATCACCCCTTTTGTGTTTTTTGGGCTCCGAAGATCGCACCATATAGTCTCTATGCAGTACGGGCTCGAAATATATGTTTCGAGCTTGACGTGCCTCGTATGTAAACGTACCTCCTTCCTCATCGGCAAGCATGGCCCACTTCTGATGCCCCCGAATGTAACTTTCGTGTATCCATGGATAATAATCTTTCACAACATTCAGATCAGGCCCCTCTGCCGTCCAGGAATAGCCCGTTTGAAGTTGAGGATTATTGTGATCGAACATCACAATGATGTTCCCACCTGCCCCCTCTATTACGTCCTCCCCCAAGACATTGGGCACAGGGTACGAAACGCCGAACCTTACGTTGCTTAAATGCCACTCGCATGGACCACCACCGTCAACAAATAACTGTGCGATAAAGGTGTCGTCATTTCCTGCACGCTTGAGCTCCATCTCATACCCGTTGTATCCATCAAGCGGTTCGGGACGCCCGTTACTGTCGTGCGCAATGCGTTTACAGATTGAGGACCGGTACATGACATGCATTGAGTCAGTTATCAGGTCCTTGGGCACCTTGACCGTAATAGTCACCTTCTCGCCTCCCGGGGCGGGAGAAAAGCTGAGGTCTTTCGCGCAGCCACCCACGGGACCGAATATCAGAAGACAGGCCACGGTAGTTCTTGAACATGAAGCAAAACTAAACATTCCATGCCCCTGATGTACTGACACTCGCATCAAGACGCAACAAAGCTTCGGGGCCGCCTTCTGCTTGCCGTGTCACTTCCAGTGCAGCACAGACTTCCTCATGCATCACAAGAAACAGACGATTGCGTTCTAGCTCATCTTCTGGAGCAGTGCTGCCGTGATTAACCATCTGATCCTTGAAGCGCTTGATCCTGGACTGTGCGGCGAGAAGAGGCTCACGATCAGGTTTAATGGCGGCAAGCAAGCGGCGGGTGATATGCGCCATATACTCGCCCATCATGTGGTTACCGATGCCCAGCAGCCCTCCCGGCTTGACGTTTTTATAGGGTGGGAACAATCGCGCACGCGCATCTGGTTTCAGGCTACCCATAAAACGGAGTTGCGATTGCTCACTTTTTTTATTTTCTATCTTGTTGAGACTTGGCACCAGGTACAGGTTAGGCCGCTCGCGCAGGCGGGTTTTTATGGTGTTGTAATAGGGTGCCCCAAGACCATCCTTGCTACCTTGCGCCGCATAGTCAGAGCCGCGACTCTGCATGTGCTGCTCTACCCGGTATAGCATGGCGAGTTCCCCGTGATGGGCGTAAGCATCACCAAATTCTATAAGGTTGTTGGCGAGGGTTTGACCCATTGACCAGGCGAAACCCAACGTCGTGCCTAAGGGGCCATACAAGTCATAGAGGTAGTTGTCGAGGTCAGCTTCAGGCGGCACGCTGGGAATCGTGTCGGTATCATTCACGTGACGATAATGGTCTACCTCCGCTAACCCTTTGATCGCCGCGAGGGTAAACGTGCGAGGCATGCCGTAGGTGTACAGAAGTGGGCTGCTGTCCTTCAGTGTGGCTGCATGTATTAGCCCTAGACCGCCACCCAAACTATGGCCGCAAATGAATAAGTCCCTACCGGCACTTCTGGCAGGAAGTAATTTATCGAAGTGCTCACTGAATAGATTCTGAGCAAACGCAAAGGCTCTTCGAAACCCTAAATGAACTCGGCCCTCAAGTCCCAAGTCTGTGCACGGTTCCTTTGGAACACAGGCTTCTTTTAGCCCGGGCTGGACAGGTCGAAAGGTAAGGTCGGTGGCAAGGTCAGGAGCGTGAATGCGATCAAAATCAGTCCCTCGCCAAGCCACCAGCATGTGGGTAGCGTTGCGGACGTAGAAGAGTTGAGTATCGCCCTGAGGAATGGCTACTTTGGTACTGTTCAACACTTCGCAAGGCTCATATCGGTCATCAAAAGGGACGTCGGCGACGACACAGGGCCAGTTCTTCCCCCCATCCCAAACCCGCGGCGTTCGTGACATGTCCAGACACTGCCGCGCAAAAAACTCTGCAGGGGCGCCGTGCCGCGTTTTGTCCTCATTGCTGTACGACAGAATGCTCATCAGCCCCAGGTTGTAGGCATTCGCCAAGCTGTACCTTTTCTGCTTGTGCAGCACCAGTGACCACGCCCGAAACGGGCAGACCTCCAATACATGCCGTCGGTCGAGCGCTTCGTAAGGCGCGGTGAAACCCGAGAAGCTTGCATCAGGAAAATGGTAAGCAGGCAATGGCTTGTGCTTCGCCAATTCAGGCCTGACCGGCAGCCCATCGCACAACTGCCCGATTCGCAGGTAGTGGTAATCATGGCCTTGCTCATGCGCTGTCTTTTCAACAGGCGAAAAACCTGAACGCTGCTCGCCATACAGCGGCGTGCTCTCACCGAACCCGGGCCTGTCGGGCTCAGGGCGAACAGCTCGCAAACGCCTTTGTTGCAGCACCTCAGCTAACGGCGTTGCCGGCATCAGCAAGGTCATGTCGAGTGGGTAAAGATCCTCAAGCCGAATAACACCTTCGGCATCGGTGATACCTGTGTATTCGGCAACGCATCCATCCCGCACCGCCTGATTGACGGCCTGCCACGGCAGATTGGCCAATGGCTCGCCGAGTTCGTCCACCAGTTGAAATTCAACCCAATGTTTTTTCTGCGGGCCGGCGGTCACGGGCTTGTAGGTGCAAAATAAATCGGTGTGGTGCTGCCTGTCGCTCATGACGGATCCTTCCTCATTGAAAATATGAAGTTGCTTCGGGTAGTCGTGCATCGCGGCAGGCGGCAAGTCTGCTACGCGTCGAAGCGGGCGAAGATGCGTGATTTGAAAGTGCGACTCCATAGGGAAAACACGAAGGGGACGCGTCCTAACAAAGATCCGGAATCGCCCTACACGAATCCAGATTCAGGCACAGCGCTCGTCATCGACGCTGCCGCAGCGGGCAGGCGCGCCCCAGCACTTCCCGCGAAGCATCCGCAAAATCCATCCGTGCCGCTGGCAACTAAACCCCGACACGACTAACGTGCTCGCCTGATTTATCAGTTCTCCAAGGAAGTGGAATATGTTGCGTCGCCGCATGTTGATCATGTTGGGCATTGTCCTGATCGTGGTGCTGGCCCTGGGCGGGTACAAGGCATTTTCGGTCTATCAGCAGATCCAGCAATTCACGGCGCCGAAACCGCCGATCAGCGTCGCGGTGGCGGTGGTGGAGGCGCGTCCCTGGCAGAATCGTCTGCCTGCCATTGGCACGCTCAAGGCCTTGCAGGGCGTGGACCTGTCGCTGGAAGTGGCGGGCACGGTCAAGGCCGTACAGTTCGAGTCCGGGCAGAAGGTCAAGGTCGGTCAGCCGCTGCTGCAGCTCGACAGCGAGGTGGAAAAAGCCCTGCTTGGCACGGCTGAAGCGGACCTCGGGCTGGCGCAGGTCGAGTACGGACGCGGCAGCAAACTGGTGGGCGAGTCGGCTATTTCCCGGGGCGACTTCGACAAGCTCGCGGCGACCCAGAAAAAGGCCGCTGCCACCGTCGCGCAGTTGAACGCCTCGCTGGCGAAGAAGCGCATCCTCGCCCCTTTCAGCGGCACCATCGGCATTCGTCAGGTCGATGTTGGCGACTACCTGGCCAGCGGCACGGTGATCGCCACGCTTCAGGATTTGACCAGCCTGTACGCCGACTTTTTTGTCCCCGAGCAAATGCTGCCGAAACTAGCCCTGGGTCAACAGGTGCAGGTGAGCGTCGCCGCATACCCGGACCGCGTGTTCACCGCGCGCATCAGCGCCATCAACCCCAAGGTCGAAGACACCACGCGCAACGTGCTGATTCGCGCCACGCTGCCAAACCCTGACGCCCAATTGCTGCCCGGCATGTTCGCCAGCCTGCAAGTGTTGCTGGGTCAAGACACGCCGCAATGGGTGCTGCCGGAAAGCGCAATCACCTACACGCTCTACGGCAACTCGGTGTACGTCGTGGTGCCGAAAAAGAGCGCCGACGGCCAGCCTGAAAAAAACAGCAAGGGAGAGCCCGAGCTTGTGGTTGAACGTCGCTTTGTGGAGACCGGAGAGCGTCGGGGCGGGCTGGTGATCATCAGCAAGGGATTGAACGCCGGCGAGCAGGTGGTCACCGGCGGCCAGCTCAAACTGGATAATGGCGCCGCTGTTGCCATCGCGGCAGCACCGGCAACCCCGGCTGCAGCCACTCCGGCGGCGCAGAACAGCCAGCCCAAAGCTGACTGATCAAGGAATCGATCATGGCCTTTACCGACCCGTTCATCCGTCGCCCGGTGCTCGCCAGCGTGATCAGCCTGCTGATCGTGCTGCTGGGCTTCCAGGCGTTCAGCAAGCTGACCATCCGCCAATACCCGCAGATGGAAAACGCCCTCATCACGGTGACCACGGCCTACCCCGGCGCCAACGCCGAAACCATTCAGGGTTATATCACCCAGCCGCTGCAGCAGAGTCTGGCAAGCGCTGAAGGTATCGACTACATGACTTCGGTCAGTCGGCAAAACTTCTCGGTCATTTCCATTTATGCGCGCATCGGCTCCAACAGCGATCGCCTTTACACCGAGCTGCTGGCCAAGGCCAACGAGGTCAAGAACAAGCTGCCCCAGGACGCCGAAGACCCGGTGCTGAGCAAGGAAGCGGCCGATGCCTCGGCCCTGATGTACATCAGTTTTTACAGCGCGGAGCTGAGCAACCCGCAGATCACCGATTACCTGTCACGGGTCATCCAGCCGAAGCTGGCGACCCTGCCGGGCATGGCCGAAGCGGAGATCCTGGGCAATCAGGTGTTTGCCATGCGTCTGTGGCTCGATCCGGTCAAGCTCGCCGGCTTCGGCTTGACCGCCAACGACGTCACCGACGCTGTGCGCAAGTACAACTTCCTGTCCGCTGCGGGTGAGGTAAAAGGCGAGTACGTGGTCACCAGCGTCAACGCCAGCACCGACCTGAAATCACCGGAGACCTTTGCGGCCATCCCGCTCAAGACCGTTGGCGACAGCCGCGTGCTGCTCGGTGATGTGGCGCGGGTGGAGATGGGCGCCGAGAACTACGACACGGTCAGCTCGTTCGACGGCACCCCGTCGGTGTACATCGGCATCAAGGGCACGCCCAGTTCGAACCCGCTGGACGTGATCAAGGAAGTGCGGCGCATTTTGCCGGAGCTGGAAGCTCAGTTGCCGCCAAGCCTCAAAGCGTCCATCGCCTACGACGCCACGCTGTTCATTCAGGCCTCGATCCACGAAGTGGTGAAGACCCTGATCGAGGCGGTGCTCATTGTCATCGTCGTGGTGCTCCTGTTCCTCGGCGCCCTGCGCTCGGTACTGATCCCGGTGATCACCATCCCGCTGTCGATGATCGGCGTGCTGTTTTTCATGCAGTTGATGGGCTATTCCATCAATTTGCTGACGCTGCTGGCAATGGTGCTGGCCATCGGTCTGGTGGTGGACGATGCCATCGTGGTGGTGGAAAACATCCACCGGCACATCGAAGAGGGCAAAACGCCCTTCGACGCGGCCATCGAGGGCGCTCGGGAGATCGCCATGCCGGTGGTGTCGATGACCATCACCCTGGCCGCGGTTTACGCGCCCATCGGTTTTCTGGAGGGGCTGACCGGCGCATTGTTCAAGGAGTTCGCCCTGACCCTCGCCGGCGCGGTGGTGATCTCGGGGATCGTGGCACTGACCCTTTCGCCGATGATGTGCGCGGTGCTTTTGCGCCGGGACGAGAACCCCAGCGGCCTCGCGCACAAGCTTGATCACGCCTTCGAAAGCCTGAAGACCCGCTACCAGCGCGTGCTCCACGGCACGCTGAATACACGGCCGGTGGTGATCGTCTTCGCCGTGCTGGTGCTGTGCCTGATTCCGGTATTTCTCAAGCTCAGCCAGTCGCAACTGGCGCCGGACGAGGACCAAGGCATCATCTTCATGATGGCCACCGCGCCGCAGCCGACCAACCTCGATTACATGAATACCTACACCGATCAGTTCCGCAGCATCTTCAGCGCGTTCCCGGAGTACTACTCCTCCTTCCAGATCAACGGATTCAACGGCGTGCAGACCGGTGTTGGCGGCTTCCTGCTCAAGCCATGGGATGAGCGCAGCCGCACACAAATGGAGCTGCTGCCTGAGGTGCAGGCCAAGCTCAACGAGATCACCGGGCTGCAGATCTTTGGCTTTAACCTGCCCTCGTTGCCGGGTACCGGTGAAGGGCTGCCGTTCCAGTTCGTGATCAATACGCCGGGCGACTACGCCGCGCTGCTGGAGGTGGCCGATCGCATCAAGAAACACGCTTCGGACTCGGGCAAGTTTGCCTTCCTCGACATTGATCTGGCGTTCGACAAGCCGGAAGTGGTGGTCGACATCGACCGCGCCAAAGCCGCGCAAATGGGCGTGTCGATGCAGGACCTGGGCGGCACGCTGGCAACGTTGCTCGGCGAGGCGGAAATCAACCGTTTCACCATCGACGGGCGCAGCTACAAGGTGATCGCGCAGGTCGAACGCGCGTACCGCGACAACCCGGCATGGCTGGCCAATTATTACGTCAAGAACACCGAGGGCAAGATGCTGCCGTTATCGACGCTGATCACCGTCAGTGACCGAGCCAGGCCCCGGCAGCTGAATCAGTTCCAGCAGCTCAACTCGGCGATCATTTCCGGCTTCCCGCTGGTGAGTCAGGCGGAGGCCATAGAGTTGGTCAGGCAGATAGCCATTGAAGAGTCGCCACCGGGGTTTGCCTACGATTACGCGGGGGCGTCGCGTCAGTACGTGCAGGAAGGCAACGCGCTGTGGCTCACGTTCGGCCTGGCGCTCGCCATTATCTTTCTGGTGCTAGCCGCTCAGTTCGAGAGTTTTCGCGATCCGCTGGTGATTCTGGTGACGGTGCCGCTGTCGATCTGCGGCGCGCTGATCCCCCTTTTTCTGGGGATCTCTTCGCTGAACATTTATACGCAGGTGGGGTTGGTCACGTTGATCGGGCTGATCAGCAAGCATGGGATTCTGATCGTCGAGTTCGCCAACCAGCTACGCCGGGACAAGAGAATGACGGCGCGCGATGCGGTCGAGGAAGCGGCGGCGATTCGCCTGCGCCCCGTACTGATGACCACCGCAGCGATGGTGTTCGGCATGGTGCCGCTGATTCTGGCCACGGGCGCGGGCGCGGTCAGCCGGTTTGATATTGGATTGGTGATCGCCACTGGCATGTCGGTGGGTACGCTGTTCACGCTGTTTGTGCTGCCGTGCGTGTACACGCTGCTGGCGCGGCCGGATGATCCGCAGGACGATGCTGATACAGGTTGCACTACGAATGCCGGTACCTGACACAATTCTGCAGGGGCCGGCTTGCTGGCGAACGCGGCCTTCCAGATACATCGTTGGCGTCTGGCGTAACCGGTTCGCCAGCAAGCCGGCTCCTACAGATCACATCCTCTCGATACATCACATCAAGCCGATGCACTGAGTACAAGAGGCACGCCAAGCACTGACAACTCCGGCTGCTACAAAAAAGGCCCCGATGTTCGGGGCCTTTCAGTCAGCGCAACAGGGAAGGAATCAGCCCTGTGGTCCGCTGCCCTGGGCCAGGCCGAACATCAACAGGAGCAGATCGTGATCGGGCCTGGCCGTGTCGGACACCTTGGCCACCCGAGGCAAAGGGCAATGACCTTCACCATGAACCGCACTCAAAATCTTCGGCCCAGGTTGGTCCCACGCGGCCAGCGCAATGGAAGTCACGCCCAACGCCCCAACCAAAAACAAACCTCGCGCCATTTCTAACTTCATCGCTGTAAACCTTTGATGGGTCTGCCAAACGCGGTCTCGTAAAAGTAGACCAGCTTGGTCCAGTCCGCAGGCCGAAACGACGAATGGCGGCGCAGTTGTTTCATGTCGTGCTGAGCGGCGGCGTAGGAGGTCAATCGCTGGCGGCACTTCTCCAGGTCGAGCAGCGCGACTTCAGCCTTGGCGTTGGCGCCCTCGCCCACAACGCGAACGAAAACGTGCTTGATGTAAATGCAACTGTGCTGCCAGCGGCCCTTGTGCATGCGGGCCAGGTTGCCGGCGAGCTCCTGGAGCATTTGCTCGTACACCACTTCGCCGTATTGCTCGCGGCCGCCGGCGCGCAGCCAGTTCTCGAACTCGTCGAAACCATCCAGCGAAGCGGTGACCAGCAACGCGCGCCATTCGTTGTTCTCGTCGCGCTCTGCGCCACAGAACACCATACGCGGCACGTTGACGTCGAGCTGCCGCAGACCCTCGAGGGCATCGCGCTCACGCAGCACGGTCGGGCGGCCAAACGGGTGCAGCCAGCTGCGATAGATATGGCCGGTCTGGCGCTTCACATACAGCAGCCGACCGTTTTCCGAGACGACACGCTGCACGCCACTTTCACCGCCACGGCGCACGTTGGGCTCTTCCACCCATTCGCCCCGCGTGTTCCAGAAGTAGGCGAAGCGGTCCTTGGCGGGGACGGTTAACTCTGTTGCGAAATCCACGGCCATCCTGTTACCTCTTACGTAATAGATACACACGCCACATGGCGTACATCGGCAGGAAATCCAGGCGCTCCTGAATCCGAAACCCTGCCTGTTCAAATTCGGCTTCCACGGTAGCCACCGGCAGCACAAAGCGATTCTGATACTCGCGTTTGTGTCGCGAACCCTCGGCGCGCTTGCGCTTCCAGGCCTTGAAATTGCCATCTACCCACAGCGACACAATCACGCTGTCGCGCGTCACCCGATGAAATTCTTTCAGCAGCACGGCGCGGTCTTCAGCCTTGCCGATGTGGTGCATCAACCGCATGCAGAAAATGCTGTCTACGGCGTTATCCGGCATTTCGATGGCAAACGCCGACGTCTGCAACGGCTGGACGCGTTTGACGATCTCAGCGGGTTGCGACTCGCAGGCGATCTTGACCATCGCTGCCGAGTTGTCCGCCCCGATAATCACCCGGTTGGCTTTCTCGGCCAGCACGGGCCAGAAGCGCCCGGCACCACAGGGCAAGTCCAGTACCAATCCCGGTTCGCCTGCCAACGCCAGTGCGCGGCGGGCCAATTGTTTGTCCCGGCGATCCGACAAGCGCCTTGCCAGTCCGTCGTTGTGTTTGTGCAGGTATCTCTTGGCGTGTTCGTCGTCGTATTTGCGTGAAAAATCTAGTTCGATCCGCTTGCTCATGGCTGCATCTCCTGAAGTGACACACCCAAGCTAAGCAGTGGGCCGTCATCTTCAGGTCAGACAAATGTGAAAAAAGCGTCCGCAAAAGTGAAGTTATGTTACGAGATTTTTCAAAGACTTAGGGCCAGCATACCGCCATATCCCGACCCGTTTCAGCACCTTTACACAGGCTGTACATTGGGCGATAGCGAGCGTAAAGCGGCTTTTACAGGGCGCGTGCCCATGTCCACGCTGAACCTACAGCCATTCGGCTCCATGGTGTCCAGACTGACCGACCACCCCTGGTTTTCGCAGATGCGTTGCACCAACGACAATCCAAGACCAAGACCCTCGCCGCGTTGCTCAGTGCCACGCACGAATGGCTGAAACATCGCTTCACGTTTTTCCTCCGGGATGCCCACGCCGGAATCTTCCACCATGAACCCGCCTTCACGCAGCGTCAGCCGAATAAAGCCGGTGTCGGTGTAATGCAAAGCGTTGCGCAGCAGGTTGCCCATCACAGCATAGAGAAAGGTGGCGTTGTAAGCGGTTTCAGACGGCTCGCCCGGCACGTACTCCAGGGTCAGCCCCTTGCGTTCGATCGGTTCGCGCCAGAGGCTGATCAGCTGCTGGGCAGCCCCGTGCAACGTCAGCTGCGGGTACTGGGCGAGGTCGTCGCGTTGGGTGCGGGCCAGCATCAGGAAGGTCTGCACCAGGTCGCGCATTTCTTCGCAGGCCCTGGCCACGCGTTCAACCTGGGCCCGTGCGCGCTGATCCAGCGCCGGGTTTTCCAGCAGCAGCTCGCATGAACTGGCCAGCACCATCAACGGCGTGCGCAGTTCGTGGCTGACGTCGCTGGTGAACATCCGCTCGCGGGTCAAGGCATCACGCAAGCGGCCGAGGGTGGCGTCAAAGGCCACCGCCAGCTCACCCACTTCGTCGGCGGCGTAATCAGGGGCGAGCGGTGGCGCGAGACCGAGCAACTGATCGCGATGGCGAACCTGCCGGGCCAGCCGCACCACCGGCGCCATTACCCGACGTGCCAGTATCCAGCCGAGGAACACCGCCAGCGCCAGCGCCAGCACGAACCCCACCAGCACGACGGCAAACAGCACGCGCTCGCGCTCTTCAAAATCGCTCTGGTCCTGCAGCAATACGTAGTGACGGCCGTCGACGATCTCGACCATGGCGTGATACGACAACGGGCCGCGAAACACTTCGTGAAAACCAGGCTCAAGATGTCTCAGATCTTTCGGCAGCTCGAAGTCGCCCGGTCCGCCACTGAAATAAAACAGCTGGTCCGGCTCAGGCCGATGGCTCCAGTCGTTGACGCTGTCCATCAACAGCAGACGCGTCAGGTCGCCACCCAGACCGGCCGAAATCAGCTTCTCTTCGACCAGGTGCACCGTCGCGACGATGCCCATCGCGAAGCACCCGGCAACCAACGCACTCATCAGGGCGAAGGCAATGATGATCCGTTGGGCGAGGCTCTGCTTAAACTCCATCACGCCCCTCGGCGAGGCGGTAGCCGACACCGTGGACTGTCTGCAACAGCGGCTTGGCAAACGGCTTGTCGATGACCTGACGCAGCTGGTGGACATGGCTGCGCAAGCTGTCGCTGTCCGGGCAATCGTCACCCCACAAGGCTTCTTCGAGGACCTCGCGGCGTAAAACGTGGGGACTCTTCTGCATCAATACCGCCAGCAGTTTCAGGCCCACCGGGTTGAGCTTGAGCAGACGCCCTTCGCGGGTGACTTCCAGCGTGTCGAGGTCGTAGATCAGGTCGGCCACCTGCAAGGTACGCCGGCCACCACCTTGAGCGCGGCGCAGCACCGCCTCAATACGCGCCGCCAGTTCTGACAACGCGAAAGGTTTGAGCAGGTAGTCATCCGCCCCGGAGCGGAACCCCTGAAGCCGGTCATCAAGCTGGTCGCGAGCAGTGAGCATGATGACCGGCGTGTCGCGACGCGCATCTTCGCGCAGGCGTTTGCACAGGGTGTAGCCATCGATGCCGGGCAGCATGATGTCCAGCACGATCAGGTCGTAATGCTCGGTCGCCGCCAGGTGCAGACCGGACAGACCGTCCTGGGCGCAGTCGACGGTGTAACCCTTCAAACCGAGGTAATCGGCAAGGTTTGCCAGGATGTCGCGGTTGTCTTCAACCAGCAGAATTCTCATGGCGCGTATCTCCCTATGCGGTGTGGCGAGACCCGGGGCACGGCTCGAGAAGCCGCTCAACAAGGTCAGAGTTGGCGGCAGCTTACGGCGATGCGCGCTCAAGGGCCAGCACCGCCGCGCATAACGTTTTTTTCACCCGCGGTTCACAGCGTCGTGACAGCGCGCTGATCAGACTTCGCACCGCTCACGGTCAATACAGCAACGCCCTCCCCTCGCCCATCACACGGGATTCGCCATGTCACTTGCACTCGAACGGCCTGCCTCACGCCCCATGAACCTCTGGGTTTACCTGGGCATCCCGGCCGTGACCGCCATCGTCCTGATCTTGCTGGAACTGACTTCGCTGGACATGGACATCGCCAAACTGGCCTACGACCCGGTGGCGGGAGAATTTATCGGACGGCACAGCTTCTTTCTCGAAGATGTCCTTCATGACCGCGCCAAACAGGCCGTCATTGCCATTGGTGTTTTGTCCTTCGTGAGCTTCATCGCATCGTTCTTCGTCGGCGTGCTGAAACCGTGGAAACGTGAACTGGGGTGCATGGTGCTGTCGATGGCGTTGTCCACCAGCTTCGTCACGCCCGTCAAAGTCGTGACCTCGGTGCAGTGCCCCTGGAGCCTGAAAGAATTCGGCGGCCAGGAAACCTACAGTGAACTCCTCAGCCCCCGCCCGCAAACCGACAAACCCGGTCGCTGCTGGCCAGGGGGTCACGCCGCTACTGGCTTCACCCTGTTTGCCCTGTTTTTTGTGTTCCGCGACCGCAAACCCCGTTTGGCCAAAGCCGGCCTGATCTTCGCGGCAGGCCTGGGCACCGTGTTCTCCATTGGCCGAATGCTGCAAGGCGCGCACTTCTTCTCCCACAACATCTGGACGGCGGTGTTCTGCTGGCTGCTTTGCCTGGGGGCGTACTACTTCGTGCTGTACCGACCGCTGAAGAAGAAGGACGTGGCGTTGAGTGGGGAAGTGGTTTCAGGGTAATCACTATTTCAGAGTGACGCAGAGCGTCACGGTATGCATGCCCACGCAGAGCGTGGGTACGATCAAGCGTTAGACCCAAAATTGATGGTGCTCATGCGGGCCTCTTCCCGGCTAAAGCCGGTCCTACAAGGAGACCGCGTGCATCCCGTGGCATTGGCTCTGCCTGTAGGACCGGCTTTAGCCGGGAAGCCCTTGACCTGCATCTGTCTTTGATCTGCTTAAACGCGCTTTTGATCTTCGTACACAACAAGCCCAGCCACCGCCAATCGCGACTTGGGTGCAGGCTGAACGCAGGTCTCGCGCAGTGGGCCGAGCCGCATGGATGCGGCGAGAGCGCCGTTGCGGGCATGGATGCCCGTTCGGCGCGGGCCCACGGAGCGAGACCGGAGTGAAGGAACCCGACGAAGTCGGGCCCAACCAGGAGCAAGCAACCTTGGTTACTTGGGTTGCTTTTCCAAGTAACTCGCCGAAGGCGAAACAGTTCTGCCGTTAGGCAGAGCGCTCCCGACCTCTTCCCGACTGAACCCGATCCCACTGAGAACAAAAAAGCGCCCATAAAAAAACCCCGCCGAAGCGGGGTTTTTTCTACATCGGGGTACGGCTGGCTTACATCATGCCGCCCATGCCACCCATGCCGCCCATATCAGGCATGCCGCCGCCTGCTGCCTTCTCATCAGCCACATCGGCAATCATCGCCTCAGTGGTGATCATCAGACTGGCGATCGACGACGCAGCCTGCAGAGCAGAACGCGTCACTTTGGCCGGATCAAGAATACCCATCTCGATCATGTCGCCGTATTCGCCGCTGGCAGCGTTGTAACCGTAGTTACCGGTACCCTGCTTGACCTTGTCGACCACAACGCTAGGCTCGTCGCCCGAGTTGGCAACGATCTGACGCAGAGGTGCTTCAACAGCACGACGCAGCAGCGCGATACCAACGTTCTGGTCAGCGTTGTCGCCGCGCAGCTCGGAGATCGCCTGCAGCGAACGAACCAGCGCAACACCACCGCCAGGCACCACGCCTTCTTCAACGGCTGCACGGGTTGCGTGCAGGGCGTCTTCAACGCGGGCTTTCTTCTCTTTCATTTCAACTTCGGAACCGGCACCGACCTTGATCACTGCAACGCCGCCCGACAGCTTGGCCAGACGCTCTTGCAGCTTCTCTTTGTCGTAGTCCGAAGACGTGTCGCCGATCTGCTGACGGATCTGCGCGATACGACCGTCGATGTCGGCACGAACGCCAGCACCGTCGATGATGGTGGTGTTTTCTTTGTTCAGCACGACACGCTTGGCGTTACCCAGGTGTTCCAGGGTAGCGGTTTCCAGGCTCAGGCCGATCTCTTCGGAGATAACGGTACCGCCAGTCAGAACAGCGATGTCCTGCAGCATGGCCTTGCGACGGTCGCCGAAGCCAGGAGCCTTGACCGCTGCAACTTTGACGATGCCGCGCATGTTGTTCACGACCAGAGTCGCCAGCGCTTCGCCTTCAACGTCTTCAGCAACGATCAGCAGAGGACGACCGGCTTTGGCAACGGCTTCCAGGACTGGCAGCATTTCGCGGATGTTGGAGATCTTCTTGTCAACCAACAGCAGCAGCGGGCTGTCCAGCTCGGCAACCATGGTGTCCGGCTTGTTGATGAAGTACGGAGACAGGTAGCCACGGTCAAACTGCATGCCTTCAACAACAGACAGCTCGTTTTCCAGACCCGAACCTTCTTCAACGGTGATAACGCCGTCTTTGGTCACACGGTCCATTGCTTCAGCAATGATGTCGCCGATCGAGTTGTCGGAGTTGGCCGAAATAGTACCGACCTGGGCGATTGCTTTGGAGTCAGTGCAAGGCTTGGACAGCTTCTTCAGCTCGGCAACAATGGCGATGGTCGCCTTGTCGATGCCGCGCTTCAGGTCCATCGGGTTCATGCCGGCAGCGACGGCTTTCAGGCCTTCGTTGACGATGGCTTGAGCCAGAACGGTGGCGGTGGTGGTACCGTCGCCAGCGTCATCGTTCGCACGGGAGGCAACGTCTTTGACCAGCTGCGCGCCCATGTTTTCGAAACGGTCTTTCAACTCGATTTCTTTGGCGACCGACACACCGTCTTTGGTGATCAGCGGAGCGCCGAAGCTTTTTTCGATGATGACGTTACGGCCTTTCGGGCCCAGTGTTGCTTTTACTGCGTCGGCCAGGACGTTGACACCAGCCAGCATTTTTTTACGGCCAGCATCGCCGAATTTAACTTCTTTAGCAGCCATGATCGTTCTTCCTTAAATACTTTGTAGTAACGGGAAAGGGGGTATCAACTCAGCCTTCGACGACCGCGAGAATTTCGTTCTCGCTCATCACCAGCAGGTCTTCGCCGTCTACTTTCACAGTGTTGCTGCCGGAGTACGGGCCAAACACCACTTTGTCACCCACTTTCACGGCCAGCGCGCGTACTTCGCCGTTGTCCAGGATGCGACCGTTACCGACGGCGAGGATCTCGCCGCGGTTTGGTTTTTCAGCAGCCGAACCAGGCAGCACGATACCGCCAGCAGTTTTTGTTTCTTCTTCACTGCGACGGATTACGACGCGGTCATGCAGAGGACGAAGCTTCATTGTCGATCTCCTAATTATGGTTTTTAAACGTCCGGTGCGGGCACCGGCGGGTTAAAGCATCCGGGCTTGCCGGTTGCGGTTCGCAAGCGAACCGCAGAATACGGTCTGACGAAACGCGCCAGAAACCTTGCGGTGACCCATACATAAGGGCGAGCAAGCCGAATTCAAGGCAAGAGCCAGAAATTTTTACATGAATGGGTGTCGCAAAACGAGCACGGCACCCGCAGGTGCCGTGTCATGAAGGCCTTGAATCACTTTTTATCCAGTGGCTCGAATTCGCCTTCGATGACTTCACCCTCGATGACTTCGGGGCGACGCGTCTCGGGACGGGCGGCACCGGGGTGCATGGAGCCGGCCGAACCCGCCGAATGCATGTTCTCGGCAAACGCACGCTGGCGCGCAGCCTGCGCCTCTGCGCGGTTGCGAACCTTGCCGACAATCAGGCGACGGGTAAACGGCATCAGGCAGAGCAGGCCCAGCACGTCACTGAGGAAGCCGGGCAGCACAAGCAAGCCTCCGCCGATGGTCATCATCAGGCCATCAAGCATCTGCTGGGCGGGCAGTTCGCCACGCGCCAGACTCTGCCTCGCACTGAACGCAGTCGCCAATCCGGCGACCCGCACCACGAGGACACCGAGCATTGACCCGGCAACGACCAGCAGGAAGGTCGGCAGGAAGCCGATCGACATCCCGACTTTCACCAGCACGAACAGCTCGAGCACCGGAAAAAGCAATAAAAGCAGAAGAAAAACGCGCATCAAAGTGAGTTCCTGAACGGAAGAAGGCTTCCAGTAGACCTTACGTGACGTCGCAAGGTCGTTAATTCAAGCCTCGGCCTGTTCAAGGCTGGGCCATTTTTCCGCGTGAGCCAGTTGCACCAAGGCCTGGCGGACGTGTATCGGCGTATTACAGCGCTCTGCGAAGGCCAGCCAGTAGAGGCTGTGACCCACGCGCAGGTGCATTCCCTCGCTGTCGATCCCGACCAGCTTCGCGGGTTCGGTCTTTGGCAGACCGGCGAGTTCGACGTAGTGGGCAATGGCCTTGGCGTGATCAGCATTCATGTGCTCGACCATGCTGGTCTCGGCAGCGCCCGCAAAAGGATTGGCGAGCGCCACGTCATCGAGCCAGTGAATCGCGCCAAAGCCACCGATGAAGCGGTAGCGCACCGGCTTGAGCACCCAGAAGTCGAAATCGTGGGCGCTGTGATAGCTCTCGGAATCAGGGAAATACCGGTAGTAACGCTGCGCGGCAGCCTGGATCTGCACGTCGTCGGTGACCTTCTCCGCCGTGGCCATCAGCGTCACGCGCCCCACCGCTTGCACATCTTCGGCGCCGCGCTCGCCAACCAGCAATGAGCATTTGCCGTCCAGTTGCAGGTTATGGGTGTGTTGCGCGATGCGGCTGATGAGGATCAGCGGGCGGCCCTGGTCGTCCAGGCAATACGGCACCACCGAGCCGAACGGGTAACCGGGCATCGACTTGGAGTGGGTCGACAACACGCCGCGATATTCCTTGAGCAGCAAGGCTCGTGCTTGCCGGGTGGCGCTGGCGCTCATGTGGACTCCTGAACAGTGAACGAAGGCATCAAGTGACGCGAAGCAGCAGACCGCGACGTATGCGACACGATAATCGCTATCAGAGGAAGGTGCCAGATTGGGAGGAGGATGATCAGCAGAGGGTTGGCGTAAAAGGCAACGCGAGAGGAGGACAGCGTGGCGCGCGCGGATGAGTTGTCATCCGGCGCGCTCAGCCATTTATAAGGAAGGGTTTACCAGGCCACACCAAAACCCGCGGTGTAACGGGTTTTGTCCAGATCGCCGTTATCAGAGCCGCTGATAATGTCTTTCTCGGCCTTGAGATTGAGCGACGCCCACTCGGTGACTTTGTAGCGCAGCCCCACTTCAGTCTCGAGGCTGTAGTCAGCCACGCCGCTGATGGGCTTGCCGAGTTCACCGTTGGTGAAGAACTCGACTTTCTTGCCAATCAGGTAACGGTTGTAGTCCCAGGTGCCGGAGACGGAATAGAAGTTGTCCTTCTCACCGTTGGAGTATTCGAAGTCAGTGCGGTTAAGCAACGCGCCGACCTTGAACGCACCCAACTCGTCGTCCCAGAACTGGTAGCCCGGGCCGGTACCGACGGTGCGCTGGCGCGACAGGTCTTCAATGGTGTCGCGCTTGTAGGTGATGCGACCGTCCCAGAACCATTTTTCCGTGAGGAACCGGTCGACCGAGTATTCGGCGTCCCAGTTATTGGTGGTGGTCAAGCTGTCCTGCGATTCGCGGTTGTACTCGCCCTTGGCGTTGTGGCGCCACTGGCCGTGGGTCGCGGAAGTCTTGAAGGCGATGTTGTAATCGTCGGTGTCGTTCTCGGCGCGCTGGAAATCCAGTGCCGCGTCGATATTGCCCTTCCAGACCAGATCGGTGACCACCGGCTTGGGCTTCATGATCTGCTGAATGCTGGCCAGCTCAACCGTTTTCGGCGCATCGCCATTGGCCAGCGTGACCTTGCCGTCTTCGGCCGGCTGGAGCGATTTGGAGATCTCGCCGGTGGTCGCGTCTTGCTTCACCAGAAGGTGCTGGTCACTTTCCAGCGTCTTGATTTCCTTCCAGTCCAGCGGGATGTCGCCTGCATATTTGGTATTGAGCAGCAGCTTGCCGCCGTCGAAGACCTTGATAGTCCCCGTCAGCTTGTCACCGTTTTTCAACCAGACGGTGTCAGCGAGCAATGGGGTAGAAGCACTGGCAAAAGCAACGCACAACAGGGTTCTGGACAACATAAGCAACGACAAGGCTCTGGTTCGCGGAAAATCGGGCATTATCCGGATGGACAACGTCTTGGCAATCGGCAGACCACCGATACAGGTAACACTGACAGTCGGAAGTTTCCCTAGTTCATTAGTGAAAATTCCCGTTCATCCCTTTAACAGGAACGAATGCGTGATCGAACAATCGCTGCCCCCACCTGACCCGGCCGGCCTCTCTCCCGCAGAGGCACGGCGCACGGCGCTTTACCTCACCCTGCATCAAGTACCGGAGGGCAAAGTCGTCAGTTATGGGCAACTGGCCGATCTGGCCGGTTTGGGACGAGCGGCACGCTTCGTCGGGCGCACCTTGAGTCAGTTGCCGGACGGCAGCAGTTTGCCTTGGCATCGGGTGCTGGGTGCGGGCGGGCGTATCAGCCTGGCGCCCGGAACCGTGTCCGGCGAAGAGCAACGTGCCCGGTTGCGCGCCGAGGGCGTGACCATCCGTAACAATCGTGTGGATATGCAGCGTCATGGCTGGCGCCCGACAGAGCACAACGGTTAGAGTGCGCGCTTTGTTTACGTAACCTGAGGCAGATTCCAGCCCATGCCCCGCAAAACCTGGCGCGCCGCGCTCGCCGCATATGCCAGCCCCTCTACGTTTGTGCTCCTGTTGCTCGGCTTTGCCGCGGGCATGCCCTACATGTTGGTGTTCTCTACGCTTTCGGTCTGGCTGCGCGAGGCCGGCGTCGCGCGTGAAACCATTGGCTACGCCAGCCTGATCGGGCTGGCGTATGCCTTTAAGTGGGTCTGGTCGCCGCTGCTCGACCAATGGAGCCTTCCTTTGCTGGGCAGGCTTGGTCGACGTCGCTCATGGCTGGTGCTGTCGCAATCACTGGTGACGCTGGGCCTGATCGGCATGGGGTTCTGTGACCCGCAGCAGCACCTGTCGTGGTTGATCGCGATTGCGGTGCTGGTTGCGTTCTCCTCGGCGACCCAAGACATCGCCATCGACGCGTACCGCCTGGAGATCGCCAGCGACAGCCAGCAGGCAACCCTTGCGGCCAGCTACATGGCCGGCTACCGCGTTGCCGCCCTCCTCGCCACCGCCGGCGCCCTGTACTTCGCCGAAGGTTTCGGTTCGACCGGCTTTGCCTACAAACACTCGGCCTGGGCCGGCACCTACGTGCTGTTCGGGCTGCTGATGGTGCCTGCGCTGATCACCAGCCTGATCATGCGCGAGCCGGCCGTCCCCATACGCACGCAATTATCGGCGGTGCGATACGGGTTCGCCCACCAACTGGCGTCGGTGTTCGTGCTGATCATTCTGCTGGTGTCGGTTCCGGCCATGTTCACTCAGCTGTACAACACCGACTTCGCCAGCGTGCTGTTTCAAGGCACGACCTGGAAAGACCTGCTGATGGAAGACCGCGCCTTCCTGCGCGCGATTCTCTACACGCTGTTGACCGTGGCCTGCCTGTCGTCCATGGGCCGTCGCGGCCTGGCACCCGTGCTGACACCGATCAACGACTTCATCCTGCGTTATCGCTGGCAGGCCTTCCTGCTGCTGGGGTTGATCGCCACGTATCGCATGTCCGACACGGTCATGGGCGTCATGGCGAACGTGTTCTACATCGACCAAGGCTTTACCAAGGACCAGATTGCCAGCGTCAGTAAAATCTTCGGTCTGATCATGACATTGGCCGGCGCGGCGTTTGGTGGTCTGGCGATCGTGCGCTTCGGCATTCTGCCGATCCTGTTCATCGGCGGGGTGACATCGGCGGCGACCAACTTGCTGTTTCTGATGCTGGCCGACATGGGCCCGAACCTGAAGATGCTCATCGTCACGATCTCGCTGGACAACTTCAGCTCGGGCCTGGCGACATCGGCGTTCGTGGCCTACCTGTCGAGCCTGACCAACCTCAAGTTTTCGGCCACTCAGTA
>NZ_DASVUM010000219.1:0-10071 GCF_036387035.1 Pseudomonas sp.
CGCTGCGGATGCGCCCGTTGTCGTGTTCTTTTACGGCGGCAGCTGGATCAGCGGATCTCGGGGTGACTACGCCTTCATCGGTGAGGCGCTCGCGTCCAGGGGCATCGTTGCAGTACTTGCCGATTACCGGCTGTACCCCCAAGTGCATTATCAGGGATTGCTGCATGACAGCGCCCAGGCGGTGGGCTGGACCCGCGATCACATTCGTCAGTTCGGCGGTGATCCGGCAAAGTTGTATGTGATGGGCCACAGTGCCGGGGCTTATAACGCGGCGATGCTGGCCCTGGACCCGCGATGGCTGGCGGCGGCGGGTGCGACGCCCTCCGTCATAAAGGGCTGGATCGGTCTGGCCGGGCCCTATGATTTTCTGCCCATCGAAGACGCTGAGGTGAAGCCGGTGTTTTACTTCCCGAATTCGCCACCCGACTCCCAGCCGATCAATCATGTGAGCGCGGCGTCACCGCCGGCGCTGCTCATCGCTTCCGTGGACGACACGGAAGTGAACCCGCAACGCAATACGGCTGGCATGGCCAGTCGTTTGCGCGCTCAAGGCGTATCAGTGCGCGAGGTGTATTTCTCTCGCACCAATCACCGCACGCTGGTAGGTGCATTTGCCAGACCGCTGCGCAGCCTGGCGCCGGTGCTGGTGGAGGTCGCCGCATTCATCCATGCGCAGGATCAGGCGCAGGTGTCGAGCGGCCCGGTCAACCATTGAACCAACCGCCGCTGCGATTCAATCGCCGGGCCAGGTACCCCAGCGTCAGCGCCCTCACCGCCATGAACAGCAAAAACACCCGCCACAGGCCGTGGTTGCCGAAGCCGCTCGCAATCCAGGCGAAGGGTGCTGATATCAATGCCGTGACCACCATCGCGTTGCGCATTTCGCGGGCGCGGGTGGCGCCGATGAACAGGCCGTCCAGCAAATAGCTCCACACCGCGACAAAGGGCAGCACAGCGAGGTAAGGCAAATAAATGAAGGCGATGTCGCGCACGGCCACGATGTCGGTCTGCATCTCGATGAACAGGTGGCCGCCCAGCAGGAACAGTCCGACGAACCCGATGCTGCAAATCAGCGACCAGCCTGCGGACACGTTCAGGGCGCGCCGCAATGCCACGCGATCGCGTGCGCCGATGGCGTGTCCGCACAGTGCTTCGACAGCGTGGGCCAGCCCGTCCAGTGCGTGGGCCATGAGCAGCAGCCCGTTGAGGAGCAGCGCATTGGCGGCAACGGTCGCATCGCCCAATCGAGCGCCTTGTACGGTGATCAGGAAGAACACCGATTGCAGGATCAGGCTGCGAATGAAGATATCGCGGTTGACCGTGAGCAGCGGTCGCCAGCTCTGCCAGCGTTTGAGTGCAGACAACGCCAGGTGCCCCGGATAGGCGCGCAAACCTTTGTGGGTGAGAGCGAGCCCCAGGAGGGCGCCGGTCCATTCGGCGATAACCGACGCCCGCGCGCTGCCGACCACGCCCCAGTCCAGGCCCATGACGAACCACAGGTTCAACGCGATGTTGGCCAGGTTAGTGGTCAGCAGAATCGCCAGCGGGGCTCGAGCGTTTTGCAGACCGAGGAACCAACCCACTAGCGCATAGCTGGCGAGCGCGGCCGGTAAGCCGAACAAGCGGGTGTGGAAAAAGTCCCGGGTCAGGTCGTTGAGGTCGTCGGAGGGCTGCATCATTTCCAGCGCCAGGTGCTGGAATGGCAGGCCGATGAGCCCCAGCAGCACTGAAAAGCCCATCGCCAGCAGCAAACCCTGCAACAGCACCTGGCGCAGCGCCGCGCCGTCATTGCGCCCGGCTGCCTGGGCCGCAAAACCGGTGGTGCCCATGCGCAGAAAACCCATGGCCCAGGCGAGGAAACTGTACAACGTGCCGCCGACCGCCACCGCGCCGAGTTGGTGAGCGTGGGGCAGGTGGCCGATGACGGTGCTGTCCACCAGCGAGACCAGCGGTACGGAAATATTGGAGAGGATCATAGGTGCCGCCAGCGCCCACACCTGTCGATGCGTCGCGCGCTGGCGCCAGTCGTTGAAGAAGTTGGACATGAAGGCTCCCGGGCAAGCGCGCGAGTGTAGCGAGAACAAACGCACAAACCCACGGTCTATCTGCGCGCCGCGCTTTACGATTGCAGATGCGCTGCTATACCTTCTGCTCCCCATAGCTGTCGTCCCAATGAGTGCCTCATGCTAAACAAAGGATTGTTCCTGGCCTGCGCGCTGGTACTGCTCAGTGCCTGCGATTCCTCTTCGTCCGACAAACCCGCGCCTGCCACGCCCCCGGTAGCAGCGGCGTCGACGAGCACTGCTGACGCCGCGAAACCCAAGCCTGCGGTGGACGTCCCTGCGCTGAGCAAGCGCTACGCAGGGCGCGAGTTGACAGTGGTGGACGTCTCGGAAGTTCAGCTCGACGGTGCAAGCACACTGTCGTTGAGCTTCTCGGTGCCGTTGAACCCCGACCAGAAATTCGCGGAAAAAGTGCACCTGGTTGACAGCAAGGACGGCAAGGTCGATGGCGCCTGGGAGCTGTCGGACAACCTCATGGAGTTGCGCCTGCGCCACCTTGAGCCCAAGCGCAAACTGGTCCTGACCATCGACCCCGGGCTGGTGGCGGTGAACAACAACACCTTGGCCGCAGAATATTCTGCGCGTCTTGAAACCGCTGATCTGCAGGCAACGGTCGGCTTTGCCAGTCGCGGCAGCCTGCTGCCCACCCGCCTGGCGGAAGGGCTGCCGGTGATCGCCCTCAACGTCGACAAAGTTGACGTCGAGTTCTTTCGCATCAAGCCTGAGTCATTGCCGGCGTTTCTCGGTTCGTGGGAGGGCTCCTCCAGTCTTGAGAGCTACCAGTCCAAAGAGCTGCTGTCCCTGGCTGACCTGGTCTATAGCGGCCGCTTTGACCTGAACCCCGCGCGCAACACCCGAGAAACCGTGTTGTTGCCGATCTCCGGCCTCAAGCCGCTGCAGCAGCCGGGCGTTTATCTGGCCGTGATGCGAGCCTCCGGGACTTACAACTACACGCAACCGGCCACGCTGTTCACCCTCAGCGACATCGGCCTGTCGGCGCACCGTTACGCCAGCCGTCTGGACGTGTTCACCCAGGCGCTGGAAGGCGGCAAAGCGCTGAGCAGTGTTGACGTCGAACTGTATGACGAGAAGGGCCGCGTGATCGGTCAAGGCAAGACCGACAATGCCGGCCATGCCGAACTGCCATTACCACCCAATGCCCAGGTGCTACTGGCGCATCAGGGTGAGCAGACCAGCATGCTGCGCCTGAACAGCGCCGCCCTGGACCTCGCCGAATTCGACATCACCGGCCCCAAGGCGCACCCCCTCCAATTCTTCATCTTTGGCCCGCGCGACCTCTATCGCCCAGGCGAGGTGGTGCTGCTTAACGGCTTGCTGCGTGACAGCGACGGTAAGGGGGTGAAACCTCAACCGATCACCGTGGAAGTACGCCGTCCGGATGAGCAGGTCAGTCGCAAGTTCGTGTGGGACGCTGACGCCACCGGCCTGTATCAATATCAGTTGCAGCTGTCGGATGAAGCACCGACGGGCCGCTGGCAGTTGGTTTTCGACCTCGGTGACGGCAAGCCGCAACTGTATGAGTTTCAGGTCGAAGACTTTCTGCCTGAGCGCATGGCGCTGGAGCTCAAGGGCAGCGAGACCCCGCTGTCCCCCGATGCGCCATTCGACGTCGCGATTACCGGGCGTTACCTGTACGGCGCGCCGGCGTCGGGCAATCGTCTGAACGGCCAGCTCTATGTGCGCCCGCTGCGTGAAGCGGTGCCCGGCCTGCCGGGTTATCAGTTTGGTTCGGTGACCGAGGAAGACCTCAAGCAAGACCTGGAAATCGAAGACAGCACGCTGGATGCCAACGGCAAGCTCGACCTCAGCATCGACAGCCAATGGGCCAAGGCGCGTTCGCCGCTGGAGCTGGTGCTGCAAGCCAGTCTGCAGGAGTCGGGCGGACGTCCGATCACGCGCCGCCTGACCCAGCCGGTGTGGCCGGCTGACGCCATGCCGGGCCTGCGCGGATTGTTCGACGGCGAAGCCACCGACGGCGACGGCCCGGTTGAGTTCGAGGTGCTGATGGCAGACGCCCAAGGCCACAAGCTGGCCGCCGAGAACCTCAAGGTGCGTCTGGTCCGCGAGCGCCGCGATTACTACTGGAACTACTCCGACAGCGATGGCTGGAGCTATCACTTCAACGAGAAGTTTCTCAACCTGTCCGAAGAAACCCTCAGCGTGAAGAAGGACTCGACGGCGAAGATCAGCTTCCCGGTCGAGTGGGGCCCTTATCGCGTCGAAGTCGAGGATCCGGCCACCGGGCTGGTCAGCAGCGTGCGTTTCTGGGCTGGTTATCGCTGGCAGGACAACGCTGAAGGCGGCGCCGTGCGTCCCGATCAGGTCAAGCTGGCGCTGGATAAACCCGCTTATGCCGATGGCGACACCGCGAAAGTCACGGTCACGCCGCCGTCGGCAGGCAAGGGCTATTTGTTGGTGGAGTCGAGCGAAGGACCGTTGTGGTGGCAAGAGATCGACGTGCCCGCTGAAGGCAAAACCTACGACATACCCGTGGACAAGAAATGGGCGCGGCATGACCTTTATGTCAGCGCGTTGGTGATCCGTCCGGGTGAGCGCAAAGCCAATGTCACGCCGAAACGTGCGGTGGGCGTGTTGCACCTGCCGCTGGACCGCTCGCAGCGCAAGCTGGCGCTGACCGTGACGGCGCCGGAAAAGATGCGGCCCAAGCAGCCGCTCACACTCAAAATCAATGCCAAAAACGCAGACGGCACGGTCCCGAAGAGCGCGCATGTGCTCGTCGCCGCGGTGGACGTGGGCATCCTTAACATCACTGAATACGCCACGCCGGATCCGTTCGCGGCGATGTTCGGGCGCAAGGAATACGGCGCCGACCAGCTGGATATTTATGGCCAGTTGATCGAGGCCGGGCGCAACCGTCTCGCCAGCCTGGCCTTTGGCGGTGACGCGGCGCTGGCCAAAGGCGGCAAGCGCCCGGAAACCAGCGTGACCATCGTCGCCCTGCAAAGCGCACCGGTGACGTTCAACGAGCAGGGCGACGCGCAAGTCAGCGTCGACATTCCTGACTTCAACGGCGAGTTGCGCATCATGGCTCAGGCCTGGACGGACGAGCGCTATGGCATGGCCGAAGCGAAAACCGTGGTCGCGGCCCCGTTGATTGCCGAGCTTTCGGCCCCGCGCTTTCTGGCGGGCGGCGACCAGACCAAGGTGGCGCTGGACCTGTCCAACCTGTCCGGCAAAGCCCAGAAGCTCAACGTGCAAGTGGTGGCCGAAGGGCAGTTGAGTCTGGCCGAAGGCGAGGGCGTCAAGGCCATCAGCCTGAATCAGGGGCAACGCACCACGCTGCAGATTCCGGTCAAGGCGCTGGGTGGTTTCGGTCAGGGCGTGATTCGGGTCACGGTCAACGGCCTGGACTTGCCGGGCGAGAACCTGCCCGCCTTCAGCCGCGAATGGACCCTTGGCGTGCGCCCTGCGTATCCGGCGATGCTCAAGCAATACCGCGCGGTGCTCAAGGATCAGGCGTGGAGCCTGCCGGACGGCGCGCTTGAGGCCTTCGAGCCGGCAGGGCGCGAGGCGTTGCTGTCGGTGTCGAGCCGTCCGCCGCTGAACCTCGGCGAACAGATCCGTGCGCTCAAAGCCTACCCATACGGCTGCCTGGAGCAGACCACCAGCGGCTTGTACCCGTCGCTCTACGCCGACGCCGCAACGCTCAAGCGTCTGGGTCTGGAGGGCGAGTCGGATGCCGTGCGCAAGCACAAGATCGAACTGGGCATCGAGCGTCTGCTGGGCATGCAACGCTACAACGGCAGCTTCGGCCTGTGGGCGGCGGACGGCGAGGAAGAATACTGGCTGACCGCGTACGTCACCGACTTCCTGCTGCGCGCCCGCGATCAAGGCTTTGCCGTGCCGCCGGATGCGCTGAAGAAAGCCAACGAGCGGCTGCTGCGTTACTTGCAGGAGCGTAATCAGATCGAGGTGAACTACAGCGAAAACGCCGACCACACCCGCTTCGCCGTGCAGGCCTACGCCGGTCTGGTGTTGTCGCGCAGTCAGCAGGCGCCATTGGGCGCGCTGCGCAGCCTGTTCGACCGCCGCAGCGACGCGCGATCGGGCCTGCCGCTGGTGCAGCTGTCCATTGCGCTTGAAAAAATGGGTGACAAACCTCGTGCGGATCAAGCCTTGCTTGCCGGGCTTGCGGCCGGTCGCAAGGCCAACGACTGGCTTGCCGATTACGGCAGTCCGTTGCGTGATCAGGCGTTGATTTTGTCCTTGCTGGAAGAAAACAAACTGGGGGTCGACAAGGTTGAGGCGCGGCTGTTTGCGCTGTCCGATCAAGTCGCGGCCAGTCGCTATCTGTCGACGCAGGAGCGTAACGCGCTGTTTCTCGCCGGCCGCGATCTGCTCGGCAAGCCGGAGGCCAAATGGGCGGCGACATTGACCAGCGGCAGCAACAATCGCGAGTTGAGCAACGACCAGCCTGCCGTTAAGCTCGACAGCTCGGTGCTGGCGGCGCCGCTCAGGGTGCAAAACACCGGCGGCGATACGCTGTATCAGCAGATGACGATTTCCGGTTATCCGTCGCAGCCGCCAACGGCCGGGGGCGAGAACCTGTCGATCAGCCGCGACTACCTGGGCATGGACGGCGAGGCACTGAACCTCAACGGACTGAAAAGCGGCGAACTGGTGCTCGTGCACCTTGAGGTCAAGGCCAAGGAGCGTGTACCGGATGCGCTGGTGGTGGATCTGTTGCCGGCCGGTCTGGAAATTGAAAACCAGAATCTGGCGCAAAGCTCGGCCAGTCTTGAAGACGCCAGCGAGTCGGTGAAGCAGTGGCGCGAGTCGATGGAAAACGCCGGCGTCAAACACCAGGAATTCCGCGGTGATCGCTATGTTGCGGCAGTGGACCTGGAGGGCTTCAACACGGTGCACCTGCTGTATCTGGCGCGGGCTGTGACACCGGGCGTGTACCGCGTGCCGCCGCCGCAAGTGGAGTCGATGTACCGGCCGAACTGGCAGGCATTGGGCGAGGCACCGGCGCAGCTGGTGGTGAAGGGCAAGAAGTAGGAGAAAGGTGATCGCTCTTGGGCCTGTTGCTCCCACGCTCTGCGTGGTAGCACCTCGGTCGACGCTCCGCGTCAGGGGACGCGGAGCGTCTGAGGCGGCATTCCCACGGCGAGCGTGGGAATGATCAACATCAATACAGTCAGTGAATGATCCAGCTCAACAGCCACAACCCCAGAAACAGCCAGATGATCCCCATGATGATCGAGGCGCGCATGAAAGCGCGGATCGCTGAATACAGCAGCATCAACCCGACAATCAGGGCGATGATGCTGACGATTGAAGTGTCCATGCCCAACGTGCGCGACAGGCCGTCAACGAAATTGCCGCCCGCGTGAGTGAACATGTTGAACAACCAGCTTAAGCCGTCGACGACGAAGCGGATCACGGCGCCAATCACTTGGCCGAGCCATTCGAAAACGCTTTCTACCTGCATATCTGCTTCCTGATGAGGGGCGTGGACCAAAAACGGCGTTGCTCGCTTTGGCTATCGATTGTCTGGGCGAGTTCCCTGTCGGGTAAAGGCTTTCTGTGAAGATCACGCGATTATCACTGCGTCAGACCTGCTCCGGCTTGTGGGAGCGAGCTTGCTCGCGAATGAGTCGACGCTGCGCCCGCGCCTGCACCGGGCTGATCGGCAGCCTGCTTATCGTATGTTTGCTGCTCTGGCTCGCCGACCGGATCTGGCCGCTGCCGTTGCCCAAGGACGATCTGGCCCGCGTGGTGCTCGCCGAAGACGGCACGCCGCTGTGGCGATTCGCCGATGCCAATGGTGTCTGGCGCTACCCCGTGACGGTCGATCAGGTATCGCCCTTTTATCTTGAAGCGCTGCTGACCTACGAGGACCGCTGGTTCTATCAGCATCCCGGCGTGAATCCCATGGCGCTGGCGCGTGCTGCCTGGCAAAACCTAAACGGTGGCCACGTAGTCTCTGGCGGGAGCACCCTGTCGATGCAGGTGGCCCGCTTGCTCGACCCGCATTCGCGCACGCTGGCTGGCAAGCTTCGACAGCTCTGGCGAACCGCGCAGCTGGAATGGCATCTGTCCAAGCAGGAGATTCTGCTGCTGTACCTGAACCGCGCGCCGTTTGGCGGCACCTTGCAGGGTGTCGCCGCTGCCAGTTGGGCGTACCTGGGCAAGCCCCCGCAACAGCTGACCCGTGCCGACGCGGCGCTGCTGGCGGTCCTGCCGCAGGCGCCGAGTCGTCTGCGCCCGGATCGACACGCGCAACGCGCTCAGGCGGCGCGGGACAAAGTGCTGCGGCGTCTGGCCGAATTCGGCACGTGGCCGCAGGGAGCCGTTGACGAAGCGCTGCAAGAACCGCTACTGCTCGCGCCCCGTCAGGAACCGAGCCTGGCGCCCTTGCTCGCCCGGCGCCTGAACCGCCCCGGCAGCCCGCCGCTGATCCGCACCACGCTTGACGCCGGCCTGCAGCGTCGTCTTGAGGACCTGCTGCTGGGCTGGCGCGCGCGTCTGCCGGAGCGCACGTCCGCCGCGATTCTGGTGGCGGAAGCGCAGAACATGGCGGTGCGCGCGTACGTCGGCTCGGTGGACATCGGCGACGTCAAACGCTTCGGTCATGTGGACATGGTCAGCGCGTTGCGTTCGCCCGGCTCGACCCTCAAACCCTTTCTCTACGGCAAAGCCATCGACGCCGGGTTGATCCATTCCGAGTCGTTGCTGCAGGACGTGCCGCGGCGCTATGGCGACTATCGCCCGGGCAATTTCTCCTCAGGGTTCAATGGTGCCGTGGCGGCGAGTTCGGCGCTGTCGATGTCGCTCAACCTGCCGGCGGTCCAACTGCTGGAAGCCTACGGCCCGAAACGCTTCGCTGCGGAGCTGCGCAACGGCGGGGTGCCGCTGACCCTGCCGCCCTTGGCCGAGCCCAATCTGGCGTTGATTCTCGGCGGGGCGGGCAGCCGTCTGGAAGACCTGGTCGGCGGCTACAGCGCATTCGCGCGGGGCGGGCGCAGCGCGGACATCCGCTTGCAGCCCGATGACCGTCTGCGTGACCGGCCGATGATGTCGCCGGGCGCGGCCTGGATCATTCGACGCATTCTCAGCGGCCAATCACGGCCGGACCTCGATTCCCACGCGGAACTCGTGCAGCGGCCGCAACTGGCCTGGAAAACCGGGACCAGTTACGGCTTTCGTGATGCGTGGTCGATTGGCGTGGGGCCGAGGTTTCTGATTGGCGTGTGGATCGGCCGTCCCGACGGCACGCCGGTGCCGGGTCAGTTCGGGTTGGCGTCGGCCGCGCCGCTGATGCTGCAGGTACATGACCTGCTGGTGAATCGCGATGCCCAGCGCAACATCCTGCCGCCGGTAATGCCCGTGCCGCTCAACGTCGACGTCGCCGCGATCTGCTGGCCGCTGGGACAGCCCATGAGCAAAAACGACCCGAACTGTCGGCGTCAGCGTTTCGCCTGGACCCTGGACGGCACGACGCCGCCGACGTTGCAGGCGACCGATCAGCCGTTGGGGTTGGGGTTGACGGAAAAGGTCTGGCTGAACGACAAGGGCCTGCGCGTCGCGGCGAGTTGTCCGCAGGCTCAGCCAAAGGAAGTCGCCCTGTGGCCGGCGCCGCTTGAACCGTGGCTGCCGAAGAGCGAACGGCGCGAGGCGCGTTTGCCGGACATCGACCCCTCATGCCCGCCCCAGGGATTGAGCCTGGCGCCGCCGTTGTCAGTGGTGGGGGTGCGAGAAGGTGACCAATTGCGGCTGCCAGCCGGCAGTCAGCAGCTGTTGCGGCTCACACTGTCGGCGCTGGGCGGGAGCGGTCGGCGCTGGTGGTTCATCGACGGTGCGCCGGTGGGCGACACCGCCAGTCAGGACAGTTACACCCATACCTTCACACGCCTGGGGCGTTACCAGTTGAGCGTGCTGGATGAAAGCGGCCAGACCGCCCGGGTGGAGTTCAGTGTGGTGGATTGAAACGCAGGGGCCGTGCGTGAAACCCATGGTCAGA
>NZ_DASVUM010000220.1:0-33568 GCF_036387035.1 Pseudomonas sp.
TCCCGGACCGTCTGCCCTACAGCTCAATCGCCTGGCTGAGTTCCCTGAACAGCGCTGACACCGAGCGCAACGCTCGGCAATCCGGGCGCGTCAGCAGCCACAGCCCGGTGTCATGGCCCTCGATCGCCTCGCTCAGGGAATGAACGTCACCGTCCCCCAGCATGAAATCAGGCAGCGCTGCCACGCCCATGCCTGCGCGCACCAATTGCGCCACCGCCAACATGGAGCTGCAGCGGTAGGCCAGATTCACCTTGGGTAAGTGCTGGCGCCGCCATGTCACGGTCGGGTGGTCGGGAAGGAAGTCGTCGGGAGCGATCCAGTCCATGTCGCCCAGGGCCAGATCGCCGCAACGTCGCGCGTAGGCATCGCTGGAACAGACCCGATACGAAACCGTGCCAAGGCGAGTGCCCACCAGGTGCTCAGGCGGTGCGTGGGTCAGGCGCAACGCGATGTCGGCGTCGCGGCGGCTCAAATTGGCGAAGCTACTGGAGGTGTCCAGTTCCAGCTTCAGCCCCGGGTAGTCGGGCATGAAGCGGCTCAAGGCCGGGAGCAACAGGCTTTGCAGCACGGCTTCGGTGCAGGTCAGCCGCACCGTGCCGCTGACGATGTGTCGGCCCTGCTCGAGACTCAATTGCGCCAGCGCCAGCGCGTTTTCGGCGCTCTCGGCCTGCTGTGCAAGCACCAGTGCCGCACTCGTTGGCACATAGCCCGCGCGGCTCTTGTCAAAAAGCGCCGTGCCCATCGCCTTTTCCATACGGCGCACCGAGCGGAACACGGTCGAGACGTCAACCTTCAGCAGTTCGGCGGCTTTGGCCAGTGTCCGGCCGCGCACCAGCGCGAGGACAAGCGTGAGGTCGGCATGGTTGATTCGATAGTGCGCGGCTGCATTGATCACTTGCCTGGACGCCAATTCTGATTGCATGGCGACAAGCTTATAGTCGCGGCCGGACCTTACGCAAAGCGTTTTGATATCAGGGAGCACGCATGACTCAACCGCCGAAAATCCGCATCGCATTAGTGGGTGACTACGACCCGGACGTGCCCGCGCATCAGGCGATACCGGTGGCACTGGACAGGGTGGCGAACGAAACGGGCGTTGCTGTCGACGCCCAATGGCTCGCCACCACGGACGTCGGGACTGGCGCGAGCCTGCACGCATTCGATGGGATCTGGTGCGTGCCGGCCAGCCCTTACCGCGACATGCACGGCGCGCTGACGGCGATTCGCTTCGCCCGCGAGCGACAGGTTCCCTTCCTCGGGACGTGCGGCGGTTTCCAGCATGCGCTGCTGGAATACGCGCGCAATTGCCTGGGCTGGGCCGATGCCGAGCACGCCGAGACGGCGCCGCACGCCAAGAACGCGATCATCACGCCGTTAAGTTGTTCACTGGTCGAGGCCGTCGCGCCGATTCGACTGCGGGCGGGCTCACGGATCGCCGCTGCCTACGACGCGCTGGAAACCCAAGAGCGCTACCGCTGCCGCTACGGTTTGCGCAAGGAACTGGAGGGAGAGGTTTTTGCCGGCCCGCTGAAAGTATCCGGCCATGACCACGACGACGAGGTCCGCGCGATGGAGCTGGACGGTCATCCGTTTTTCATCGCCACGTTGTTTCAGCCGGAGCGCGCGGCACTGGAGGACCGCACACCGCCGCTGGTGAAGGCGTTTGTGCGGGCCTGCGCGGCGGAGGAGTGAGAGGCATGACATTGGCAGAAACGTTTGGCGTGCCGTATTACGCGGTGATTTTCACCTCGCTGCGCACTGAGCGCGAAGCACGGGAATATGACGAGGCAGCGCAGCGAATGCTCGACCTGGTTCGTCAGCAGCCGGGTTTTCTCGGTGTGGAATCGGCCCGCGGTGACAATGGGCTGGGCGTCACCGTGTCCTACTGGGCCAGTGAGGAAGCGATCCTGGCCTGGAAGGAACATCCGCAACATCGGGAGATCCGTGAGCGCGGCCGTTCGACCTGGTACCGGCAATGCACGACGCGGGTTTCCAGAGTGGAGCGGGAGTACAGTTTCGGACGTTGATGCTCGGTCAGGCCCATTTCGACGGTGGTTTTGCAGCCACCGGCCCATGTGGGTCGTACACATAAGCCGGCTTGCTGGCGAACGCGGTCGTGACATGTCCAGCGACTGGCACAGCACCTTCGCCAGCGAGCCGGCTTCTACAGAATGTGGCCTGCAGAGGGAAGCGCGCCGAGTTCGTCCTCGGCGCACCTGGGTCTCGACTCCATCAAGGCATGACAGGCGGGACGTACGCCAACGTCGTGCCCAGCACCCACAGCAGGAACAACACCAGCGGCGTGTGCACCAGCAACTGGACGAACGAGAAACCGATCAAATCTCGCGCCTTGAGGCCGAGGACACCCAGCAGCGGCAGCATATAGAACGGGTTGATCAGGTTCGGCAGCGCTTCGGCGGCGTTGTAGATTTGCACCGCCCAACCGAGGTGATATTTGAGGTCATTGGCGACCTGCATCACGTACGGCGCCTCGATGATCCACTTGCCGCCGCCGGACGGGATGAAGAACCCCAGAATCGCCGAGTACACGCCCATCAGCAGCGCATAGGTGTCGTGGGACGCGATGCTGGTGAAGAACGTCGAGATGTGGTGCGCGACGGTTTGCGCGTCGCCGCCCTTGACGGTTGTCAGCAGCGCGGCAATCGAGCCATATAGCGGAAACTGAATCAGCACGCCGGTGGTGGTCGGCACGGCGCGGGCCACGGCATCGAGGAAACTGCGCGGACGCCAGTGCAGCAGCGCGCCGACCATGATGAACAGGAAGTTGTACGTGTTCAGGCCTGAAATCGCGGTAATCGCGGGTTTGCTGCTGAACTCGTTGTACAGCCAGCCGGACGCCAGCGCGACCATGAGGATGATCAACAACGGGCTGTATTCCAGCCATTCGCCCGGACGTGTGCGCGGCGGCAGCGGTGGCAGGCTGAAGCTTGGGTCAATGCCGCACGCCTCGGCATCGCGGGCATTGGCCGGGCCGGGCGCCGTGGCGTACGCGATGATGATCGAGACCACCACCAACGCCAGCAGCATGACGCCGGACTGCCAGAGGAAGATGGTCTGGGTGAACGGAATGACGCCGGTGATCGACAGAATCGACGGCGGCAGGCTGGCCGGGTTGGCTTGCAATTGCGCGGCGGAGGACGACAGGCCCAACGCCCAGACGGCGCCCAGACCCAGATAAGCAGCGGCGCCGGCAGCGCGGTAGTCCATTTTCAAATCAGTACGGCGGGCGAGGGCACGCACCAGCAAGCCGCCGAACACCAGCGACAGTCCCCAGTTGAGCAGCGACGCCACCATGCTGATCAGTGCGACCCAGGCCACTGCAGAACGGCCATTCTTGGGAATCCGCGCCAGGCGGTCGATCAGCTTGACCGCCGGCGGCGAACTGGCGACGACGTAGCCGCCAATGACCACGAACGCCATTTGCATGGTGAAGGGGATCAGGCTCCAGAAACCGTCGCCGAAGGCTTTGGCGGTGTCGGCGGGCTTGGCGCCGATGGCCAGGGTGGCGAGGGTGACGATGACCACGGCCAACGCAGCGAACACCCAGGAGTCCGGGAACCAGCGTTCCGCCCATTTGGCGCAACGCAGGGCAAAGCGGGCGGAGCGGCTTTCTTCGATGTCGGCGGCCACGTGTGTTACCTCTTGTCGTTATTGTTCAGGTTTTAGGGGACAGCAGTTTCAAGTGTGGGCAGTGACGCAAAAAAACACCGGCTCAGAGACGGCAAAGCCCCTTCATCGCTGAAAGGGCAGGGCGGTCTGAAACAGGTGCGGGTGTCGCGAACGCTTAAGGTGTGGCCAGAGCCTGGGACATCACACGGATCCTGCAGGAGCGTGCCATCGCGGACCCATCAGAACGTCATTTCCACGACATCATCCGGCACGATCAGCTTACCGGCGGTCTTGGCAATGATTTCCTCTACCGTCACACCCGGGGCGGTCTCGCGCAGCACGAACGCGCCGTTTTCAATTTCCAGGTAGGCGAGGTCGGTCAGCACTTTCTTGATGCAGCCGGCGCCGGTCAGCGGCAGGCTGCAGCGCGACAGTAACTTGGACTCGCCGTCCTTGGACGCGTGGGTCATGGTCACGATGATGTTGTCGGCACCGGCGACCAGGTCCATTGCGCCGCCCATGCCCTTGACCAGCTTGCCGGGAATCATCCACGACGCAATATTGCCTTCGACGTCCACCTCGAACGCACCCAACACGGTCAAGTCGACGTGGCCGCCACGGATCATGGCGAACGACTCGGCCGACGAGAAAATCGACGCGCCCTTGCGCGCCGTCACGGTCTGTTTGCCGGCGTTGATCATGTCGGCGTCGATGGTTTCCTCGGTCGGAAAGGCGCCCATGCCGAGTAAACCGTTTTCCGATTGCAGCATCACGTCGATGCCGTCCGGGACGTAGTTGGCGACCAGGGTCGGAATGCCGATGCCCAGGTTCACGTAGAAGCCGTCTTGCAATTCACGGGCAACGCGCTGTGCCATTTGTTCGCGGGAGAGTGCCATGGTCTTGGGTCTCTTTTATTCTGTCCGGCCTGTGGGAGCCGGGGATACAAAGGGAGGAAAGCGGTTGGAGTCCGACGCTGACGTCAGGCTTTTCTCACGGTTCGCTGTTCGATGCGTTTCTCGAACGTGCCCAGAATCACGCGATCGACATAGATACCCGGGGTGTGGATTTCGGTTGGCAGCAGCACGCCGGGCTCGACGATCTCTTCGACTTCCACCACGGTGATCTTGCCGGCCGTGGCCACCACTGGATTGAAGTTCTGCGCGGTGTGACGGTAGACCACGTTGCCGAAGTGGTCGGCTTTCCAGCCTTTGACGATCGCGAAATCACCGGTGATGGCTTCTTCCAGGATCACGTTTCGGCCGTTGAACTGGCGGGTTTCCTTGCCTTCAGCGACGGGCGTGCCGTACCCGGTGGCGGTGTAGAACGCCGGAATGCCGGCACCGCCTGCGCGCATTTTTTCGGCCAGAGTACCTTGTGGGGTCAGCTCGACTTCCAGCTCGCCGCTGAGCAGTTGGCGCTCGAACAGAGCGTTTTCGCCGACGTAGGACGCGACCATTTTGCGGATCTGCCGGTCCTCAAGGAGGATGCCGAGGCCAAAGCCGTCGACGCCGCAGTTGTTGGAAACGACCGTCAGGCCTTTCACACCCATGCGTTTGATTTCAGCAATGAGGTTTTCAGGAATGCCGCAAAGACCGAAACCGCCGGACAGCACGGTCATGTTGTCGGTCAGCCCGGCAAGGGCTTCTGCGTAAGTCGCCACGCGTTTGTCGAGTCCAGCCATGGTGATATCCCGCCTTATTTGTAGTTGTGTCCGACAATCAAAGCATCGGAGAGCGTTGCCTGCATCTTCTCTCGCACGCACTGATTTGTTAATTTTGTTTTCTTGATTGATTGATAAGTAATCCAAATATATGAACGTCAAACAGCTTCGGGCCTTTCTGGCGGTGGCGCAGTGCCTGAGTTTCGCGCAGGCCGGCGAGCGGCTGCATGTCTCGCAGCCTGCGTTGAGCCTGACCATCAAGGCGCTGGAGGAGGACTTGGGCGGGCCACTGCTGACGCGTACCACGCGCAGTGTCAGCCTGACGCCGGAGGGCGAGGCGTTGCTGCCGCTGGCCCGGCAGTTGCTCGCCGACTGGGACAACACTGAAGAGTTGCTGCGCCAGCGATTCACCCTGCAAATGGGCAAGGTCTCAGTCGCAGCCATGCCGTCCTATGCGGGCAACCTGCTACCCGCCGCGCTGAAGGTGTTTCGCCAGCGCTACCCGCGGGTGAACGTGGCAGTGCATGACGTGATCAACGAGCAAGTGATCGAAATGGTCGGGCATCGGCGGGTCGAGCTGGGCATTGGCTTCGAACCCGAGGCCGGCACCAACCTGACCTTCACCCCGTTCTACATGGACCGCTTCGTCGCCGTCGTGCCCAAGGACTCGCCACTGGCCGCGCGCAGCGAGGTGGACTGGGACGAACTTTTGCGTCACGACTTCATCACCCTGCAACGCCCCTCGGCGGTGCGTCTGCTGCTGGAACAGGACCTGCAGAGTCAGCACGGCAAACTGTCGGTGGCGTTTGAAAGCCATCAGCTCTCCACGGTCGGGCGCATGGTCGCCAATGGCCTGGGCGTCAGCGCGGTGCCGTCGCTGTGCATCGCTCAGATGGAGGAGTTGGGCGCCCGCTGCGTGGCGCTGGAGGGGCCACGCATCGAACGCCGCATCGGCTTGATGACCCAGGCGGATCACCAATTGTCGGCAGCGGCGCAGGGACTGCGCGAGGTCTTGATCGAATGCGCGCGCGTCGATGCGGCACGGGACTAGTGCAGCGAAACGGCCATTTCCTGTGAAAATTTAACTGCGACGCAATGCCGCATCCGGTATCGTGCGGCCGGTTGAAACAAATTGTTTCAATCCATCCTGCATCAAAAACCGAACGATAAGGGGGTCCGCGTTGGATCTGTCGTCTGCTGCCTGGGTGTTTCATGACACCCGCCTGATCATCTGCTGCCTGATCGCCATTGCCACCATCATCGTGCTGATCAGCGCTACCAAGCTCCCGCCGTTTCTGTCGATTCTGGTGGGCACATTCATCGCAGGGATAGGTGCGGGGTTGCCAGCGGAGGCAGTGGCGAAGGCGTTCAGCAAGGGCGCGGGCGGGATTCTGGGTGAAGCCGGGATCATCATCGCTTTGGGGGCCATGCTCGGTGCGCTGATGGCCGAATCCGGCGCGGCCGACCGCATTGCGTCAACGCTGCTGGGGCTGGGCAAGGGCAAGATGCTGCCGTGGGTCATGGCGCTGGTTGCCATGGTCATCGGCCTGCCGCTGTTTTTCGAAGTGGGTCTGGTGATGATGGTGCCGATCATCTTCGTCATGGCGCGCCAGTCCAATCAGCCACTGCTGAAGATCGCGATCCCGGCGCTGGCCGGCATGACCACGCTGCATGCCCTGATGCCGCCGCACCCAGGGCCGTTGATTGCCGTCGCCGCCCTGCATGCCGATCTGGGCCTGACGATGTTGCTGGGCTTCTGCGTCGCGGTGCCGGCGGTGATTCTGGCCGGTCCCTTGTACGGCAACTGGCTCTCCAGGCGCATGCACATTGAAGCGCCGGCGGAGCTGGGCGAGCTGTTTTCCGCCAAATCCAATGCCTCGCGTCAACCGAGTTTCGGCATTTCGCTGCTGATCATCCTGTTGCCAGTGATCCTGATGCTTGGCAGCACCCTGGCCAAAGTCGCCATGGACCCGGAAAGCAACACTGCGCTGACATTGAAATTCCTCGGCGAGCCGTTGGTGGCCCTGGGTATTGCGGTGCTGGCCGCGACGGTGTGCCTGGGCTGGGCCAACGGCATCTCCCGCGAGCAAGTGGGCGGCACGTTGCGCAAGAGTCTGGCGCCGATTGCCGTGCTCCTGCTGACCATTGGCGCGGGTGGCGGCTTGAAGCAGACCTTGCTGGACGCCGGAGTCAGCCAGACCATCAGTAAAGTGGCCGAAGGCGCACACATGCCGTACCTGCTGCTGGCCTGGTTGATTGCGGTCGCGCTGCGCCAGGCCACCGGTTCGGCCACCGTTGCGACGACCACCACGGCAGGCATTCTTGCGCCGATGATGGCCGGGCTGGCGCCGGTGGAAGCGTCGTTGGTGGCGCTGGTGATCGGGGCGGGCTCGGTGTTCTTCTGCCACGTCAACGATGCAGGGTTCTGGATGGTCCGCGAATACTTCGGCTTGCAATTGAAGCAGACGATTTGGGTGTGGTCGGTGCTGCAGACCATCGTTTCGGTGGTGGGCCTGATCGGCACGTCGCTGCTGTGGCACTTTCTGGTCTGACGATCTTTCAGAGACAGCGCTGAGCAATGTGGGAGATCCCCATCCTCCAGACCCGGCGCCTTACCTGTGGGAGCGAGCTTGCTCGCGAATGCATTCTGTCTGTGACGAATCAATCGCCTGACACTCTGCCTTCGCGAGCAAGGTGGGACGCCACCCCGGTCGCTCCCACAGGTTCCATGCTGGCAGATGCGTCGGTGTAACCCTCCCTACGCGCCAATCCGATAGCGACTATCAAGACGACTGATTTCTGCTGGAAAGGCGCGGCGCGTAGCCTTGGCTTCATTCCAGAAACGAGCCGAATGGAGGCTCCCAATGAACCGTCTTCTTGCCCTCTCCCTGTTACTCTCCGCCTCCGTTCTTGCCGGTTGTGCCGCTGGCAATCATCCCGAACTGCGCCCCTACAGCGCTGAAGAAACCCAACAGTTGGCCCTCGAAGACCTTAACCGTCGCGGTTTGTCCTACGACGAATTCCAGGCCCGCAAGGCTCAACTGATGGCGCAGCCGCAACTGCAACGTGCCCACGCGTTCGATGACCGCGGCGAAGTGAACGCTGAAGTCAGCGCCCCTTCGAAAGCCCGTCAGGGTTGAGCCGGAAAACCTACAACGCCAGTTTCAAATGCCCGCCCGCTTCCTTGTGACGCGCATGGGTCCGGTGTTGCAGGCCCAGTAGAAAGTGATCCAGCCCGTCATGCAGACGCTGGGTCAGCAGTTCATCCAGGTCACCGCCCAACACGTTCTCGCCGTAGCTGATCTGGCTGTCGATGGCGAACACCCCATGCAGCACTTCCTGGCATTTCAACGCCGACAGCACGGGCTTCAGGGCGTAATCCACCGCCAACATGTGCGCAATGCTCCCTCCGGTGGCAATCGGCAATACCACTTTGCCGTGCAGCGAACGCTCCGGCAGCAGGTCGAGCAGCGTCTTCAACGCCCCCGAAAACGACGCCTTGTACACCGGCGTGCCGATCAGTAAACCGTCTGCCTTGGCCACCGCTTCGATGAAGGCCACCACCTGCGGGCTGTCGAATCTGGCGTACAACAGATCCTCGGCGTTGAAATCCTGAATACGCACACCGTTCACTTCCACGCCACGGTCCCTCAGCCAGTGCGCAGCGTGCTGCAGCACCACGCCCGAGCGCGATCGTGTGGAAGGGCTACCTGAAATCGAGACTACCAACATGTGTTGTTTCCTTGGGGTCAGTCACCCGAGGTGCCAGGCACCTAGCAGGCCGCGTTCAACGCGAAATAATGGGCGTGAAGACCCTTTGCTGGACTCAAGCAGCATGCGTGCCAGCGCGCTGGATCAGCCGTTGCTCCCGTCAGGCCAGTGGCCAGGCACCGCCGCCCGCCACCCGCATGCTCCACACTGTTGATCCCCGCGCACGCAGCTGCTGATTCGCTGTTGCGCCAGCAACACCTGGCGCCACTGAATTCAATCCAAAAAAAATCCCCGCAGTCGGACCACTGCGGGGATTTCTCTGTTGCTCTGCTGTCAGCCTCAAGCTTCAAGCGTGTCGCCGGCACTCAATTCCTGAACATGGCACCCGTCTGGATGATGTTGTTCGAACCCAGCAACTGGCTCACGTAGCGGCTCCAGCGCGTGATGTTGGCAGGGCCAACGAACACGACGTCCTGGGCTTCGAGCTCAAAGCCTTTGGCCAGCGCAAAGCTGGTCGGCTTCTTCGCCGCCAGGTGGTAGACCGTCGCGGCGTGGGTGGCGTCCTGCGCACGAATCACGTACACCGCGTCGCCATCGGCCGCATCGGGGCTCAGACCGCCGGAGGTGCCCAGTGCTTCCAGCAAGGAAACGCTGGTGGTGCTGAACGAGATCACCTGTGGGCGCTGAACTTCACCCAATACGTAGATCTTGTTTTTCGAGTTGCTGTTGAGGTGCAGGTAATCGCCGTCTTTCAGGAAGATCTTGCTGATCTGCGAATCCTTGCGGTTCAGCGAGTCAACGTCGATCACATAATCCTTGCCGTCGCGACGCAGGGTCAGGCCCGCGAGGTTCGCGTCAGTCAGGTCAAGACCGGCCTGGCTGATGGCCTGGACCAGGCTCAGCGGAATGTTGGTGATCGGCTGCGGGCCGGGGGTTTTGAATGCACCCGACAGCAGCACACGCTGGCTGTTGTAACGCAGCACTTTGACGTCGACTTTCACTTCGGTGTACTGCGGCGCCAGGCCCATGCGCAGTTGATCGCGGATCTGCGAAACGGTCTTGCCGGCGGCCTGGATGCGACCCACATACGGGAAGAACATCGTGCCGTCGTTCAGCACTTCGCGGCTGTTGGCGTCCAGTTGCTCCTGGGAGCCCGGGGCGGTCAGCTCAGGGTGTTCGAACACGGTCACCAGCAGCGCGTCGCCAGGGCCGACGATGTACTCGGGCGTCTTGTAGCTCATCAGCTCAGGGGGCAACGGCTTGGCCGCCGCCGCCGCGGTTTTTTGCTGCTGCGCCAGGGTGGCGGGGGTGATGTTGATCAGCGTCACATCGGGCCCGTCCGGATCTTTGTCCGTGACATCGCCATAAGACATGTATTGACCGGGGGCGAATGCGCAGCCTTGCAACACCAGACTGGAAAGCAGCACGACCGCTAACGTTACTTTCATATGAATGTTCCTTCTAATCCTAATAGGTGCGTACTGGCACCGCAGTGATTTCTTTGCATCCCTTACCTACACCGAACATCGGATCACATTCGCTCATGCACCCGTGCACCTCCCGCCGAGCTTACTAGCCCTTGGCCATGTTTGTTGTTATTGGCAGATTTTTCTTTTAGAAGGCGTTCTTGTTGACGAAGCCTTTGAAGAGCGTCAGCAGGATGATTTTCAGGTCCAGCCAGACCGACCAGTGCTCGATGTACTGCAGGTCGAATTCCACGCGTTTTTGCATTTTGTCCAGCGTGTCGGTCTCGCCACGCCAGCCATTGATCTGTGCCCAGCCGGTGATGCCCGGCTTGACCTTGTGACGCAGCATGTAGCCCGACACCTGCTTGCGGTATTGCTCGTTGTGCGCCACGGCATGGGGGCGCGGGCCGACGATGGACATCTCGCCGCGCAGCACGTTGAAGAACTGCGGCAGCTCGTCCAGCGAGGTGCGTCGCAGGAACGCGCCCAGCGGCGTGATGCGGCTGTCGTTGCGCGTGGCCTGGGTCACCACCGCGCCGTTTTCCTGCACGCTCATGCTGCGGAATTTCCAGACCATGATCGGCCGCCCGTCCAGCCCGTAACGGCGTTGACGAAACAGCACCGGGCCGGGCGAGGTGAGCTTGATGGCCAGGGCGATGAGCGTCAGCGGCAGGGCGATCATGGTCAGAATGATGCTCGACAGCACGATGTCTTCCAGACGCTTGACCACGCTCCAGGCGCCGTCCATGGGCGAGTCGAAAATGCTGATGCTCGGCAGCCCGTTGATGCTTTCGCTGCGGGCGTGCAGCAACTCGAACATGAACACGTCCGGAATCACATAGACCGACGCGGTGGTGTCGCTCAAACCCTTGATCAACGCCTGCAGACGCTCCTGTGCGCCGAGTTCGAGGGTGATGTAAACCTTGTCGATCTTGCCGTCGCGCGCGTCCTGGATCAGTTGATCCAGATCGCCCAGCACCGAAATGCGCCGACCGATGCGCGCCAGGTCGATCTGCTGCGGCGCTTCGTCATAAAAGCCCAGCAGGTTCAGGCCCATCCACGGGGCTCGTTCGATCGACATCGCCAGGCGTTCGCCACAATGGCCCGTGCCGACAATCGCCACGCGACGGGTGTTGAAGCCTTGGGCGCGCAACGTGTGCAGCACGCTGCGAATGGCCAGGCGGTAACCACACAGCGCTACCAGCACGACGGCAAACCAGGCCATCTGGCTGTTGTCTGCCAGGTGGTCTGGCTGCAGCAGCAGGTAATCGACAAACAGCAGCAGCACGAAGGCCAGGCCCCAGTAATTGGCGACCTTCAACAGCTCGCGCACAATGCGCTCGCCACGCCACGAGCCATACAGCTGGTGATATTCGGCCAGCCAGTGAAAGGCCACCGCCGCCAGCAGAATCTGCATCCAGGCTTCGGAGCTCATCGGTGTGCCGGTGAGCACGTTGATGCCATAGCCGCCGACCGCGATGACCGCCAGATCGAGCAATCGATGGGCGACGGACAGCGACGATGAATGGGCATGCAGGATGCCCCTTAATGGAGTGCGCATAGGCTGGGCTCGCTCAGACGGATTTGATCGGAACAACGCGGGCGGAGAGGTCGCTGCTGACCAGCGTCGGCGCGATCTGGATCGGCCGGGTGTACACAGGCTGGCGGCTTTGACGGGATGCGCTCAGGCGCGTCTCGACAAACTGGCGCATTTCCTGTTCGAAGCGTGCCTCGCTGAAGCGCTCGGCGTTGGCCCGACAGGCTTGCGCGGTGATGCGGGCACCGTTGATCTCGAACGTCTCGATGGCCGCCATCAGCGACGCCACGCTTTGCTCCGGGTAGAGCACCCCGGTCGGCTGCGGGTGGTCGAGGCCGCAGACCGTTTCCACCACGCCCCCCTTGGCGAACGCGATGACTGGCGTGCCGCAGGCCTGGGCTTCCACCGGGCTGATGCCGAAATCTTCTTCGGCGGCGAAGACGAACGCCTTGGCGTTACTCATGTGTTCCTGCAACACCGCGAACGGCTGATAGCCCAGCAGCGTCACATTCGGCGCGTGCGCCGCAGCGGCTTTGGCCTTTTCCATTTCCGGACCGTCGCCGATCACCACCAGGCGCTTGCCCGGCATTGCCGCGAAGGCTTCGATGATCATCGGCATGCGCTTGTACGGCACCATGCGCGAAGCGGTGAAGTAGTAGTCCTGTTTCTGTTCCTGAAGCGCGAAGCCGCGGGTGTCCACCGGCGGGTAGATCACCGTGGACTCGCGACGGTATGCCTTGGTGATGCGCGCGCCGATGAAGTGCGAATTGGCAATGAAATCGTCGACCCCTGCGGCCGTGCGCTGATCCCACATGCGCATGTAATGCAGGATCATCCGCGCCACTTTGCCTTTCAGGCCGATGCTCAGGTTCGCCTCTTTGAGGTACTGATGCTGCAGGTCCCAGGCGTAACGGATCGGCGAATGCACGTAGCTGACATGCAGTTGGTCCGGGCCGCACAAGACGCCTTTAGCTACGGCGTGACTGCTGCTGATGATCAAATCGTAGCCGGACAGGTCCAGTTGCTCGATGGCCATCGGCATCAGCGGCAGGTAACGCTGGTATTTGGTCCGGGCCTTGGGCAGGCGCTGGATGAACGTGGTTGTCGCGACCTTGCCGCCCAATTGGGCGCGGTCCTGGTCGCTGAGGAAATCGATGACGGAGAACAAGTCCGCCTCGGGCCAGATTTTGATCAGCGATGCCAATACCCTTTCGGCACCGGCGTACGTCACCAGCCAGTCGTGGACGATTGCAATTTTCATTGAAATTCTCTGCATTAACGGCCGAAGGATGCCCGGCACGTCGAGCGAAGCTCGCGCGGGCAGTCCATAGCCTTTCCATGTGCGCAGGCGCTAAATCAGACGCTGACAGCTCGCGTCTTGGCGTTGCGGTTATTGAGGCGTTTTCCGAGCTGGATGAACGGGTGTTCGATGAAGCGAAAGCAAAGATGAGCGGCGGCCAGGGTCAGCGCCGTTGCGACCAGCGCCACCACCAGGCCCGGTGCGTCAGTGCCGTGCAACAGGTATTCGCTGAGCATGCCCATCGACGGGTGCAGCAGGTACAGCGAGTAGCTCACTGCCCCCAGCCAGACCAGCGCCGGGTGGTCCAGGCGTACACGACGGGTCAGCACCACGAAGCTTACGATCGCCACGGCGTAGGTGAAGCAGTAGCGGCCCCAGGTTTCGCCGGTGCCCATGTCTTTGCTGTAGGCCAGAATCAGCGTCGGCGGCAACAGCACCGCGAAGGCCGCGAACAGCATTCTCAGGTTCCGCGTCAGCGCCGCGCTGTGTTCGGCCAGCAGCCACTGGCGCCACACCGAGCCGAAGAACATCAGCGACAACGCCAGCGGCAGCGCCACCGGCAGTTTGTGATCGGTCAGCGCACGGGCAATGCTCATCGCCAGTGCTACAAGCAGACACACCAGCGAGCAGCGCGCGCGGAACGCCAGGTCATACAGCTTGCCGGCGATAAACAAGACCAGGCACAAGCCGTAGAACACCAGCTCGATGAACAGCGTCCAGTACAGGCCCACCACATCGTCAAAGCCCAGTGCCGCCTGCACCATCGTCAGGTTGGCGACGATCTGTGGCCAGGACGGCAGCGGGGCGCCGAGCAGCTCAAGCATCAGCACAAACAGCACCAATGACAGCCAGTAGGCCGGGTACAGACGCATAAAGCGTGAGATCAGAAAGCGCCGGGTACCGTCAGGCACCGGCTTGAGGCTGTAGGGGATCACTACGCCGCTGATCATGAAAAACCACAGCACCCCTAATTTTCCAGGGTCAATCAGGTAGTCCAGCACCCATACGTGACCGATGACCGGTGCGTACAAGTGAGTGAAGACCACCATCAAGGCGGCGATGCCGCGCAACGCGTCGAGATAGGCAAGGCGTTTCATGTCTACGCCTCAGAGCTTGCTGGAAGATTCACGACCCAGGGCGTCGCTGCCCTGGCTGCTGCGCCGGTCTCTGGCCGGGCTCAGCAATGCGTCGATGCGTTGGGAAACCTGTCGCGCCGACTCTTCCCAGGAAAACCGCGCCACGTTGTTCAAACCGCGTCGCCGCAGTGACTGGCGCAGCGGTATGTCGGTCAGGATTCGCTCCATGGCGGCGGCCATGTGGCACACGTCCAGCGGGTCGAAGTACAACGCGCTGGCCTGAAGCACTTCAGGAATCGAGGCCGCGTTCGCCGCCAGCACCGGGCAACCGCACGCTTGTGCTTCCAGAGGCGGAATGCCGAAGCCTTCATAGAGCGACGGAAACACAAAGGCCGTCGCGCCCTGGTACTGGCTGATCAATTCGGCGTCGCTCAGGCGACCCAGAAAGCGGATGCGCGGGTCGCGACTGGCCAGGCGCTGCAGGTTGTCGTCGCTGAAGATCCCGCTGGCGCCGCCGACGATGCGCAGTTGCAGGTCATCGTGGCCGCGCAGCAACAGGAACGCTTGGATCATCCGGCTGAAATTCTTGTGGGCGCTGGGCGAAGACACCGCCAGCAGGTAGTCCGGTTGCTTGTCCTGCAGCTCTTTGGGTGCCGGACCTGGGTGAAACGCGCCACTCACCGCGTTGGGCACCACGAAGATTTTCTTCTCGGGGTATTTGTAAAACTGCGAGATCTCGCCCTTGGAAAAGCTGCTGACGGTCAGCAGCGACTTGCTTCGCGCCAGCATGATCGGGGTCATGGTCCGGTACAGCAGGCGGAACGTGCGGGTGTAGCTTTCCGGGTGGCGCACGTAGTTGATGTCGTGGTGAGTCGAGATCTGATGGCTGTAAAGCAGTGGCGCGGTGCTGCACAGGGAAATCAACAGCGGGTTGCCGTGACGACGCAAATAACGCGGCAGTTCCAGTTGCTCCCACAGATGACCGCTGTGGCGACCGATGCACTGCACGTCGAGGGCCTTGGCGCTCTCGTGCATTTGAATGCCGTGGGGGGAAACGAACACCACGTCGTCACGCAGTTGCTTGAGGGCCAGACAGATCTGTTCGGCGAAGCGCTGGACGCCACGCAATTCCTGGGTCAGAAAACGTGCATTGATCACAATCATTTGGTCGACCTGTAGAAGAGATAAGGGGTCGTGCGCAGGGCCCGTCGGCACCCTGAATGAAGGGGCGCTCTCGATACGGGCCGTAAAAAAGCAGAATTCAGGGCAAGGCAAACAGTGCCGGGCGTGTGCCCAGGCTTATTATTTTGGGGAACTCATCGATCGGCACTTGCGCCGAGCAACGCCCGTCGTTGCAGTTCCACGGGATGCCGCTGTCCACCAGGCCCTTGTGCGGCTGGCGGGTGTCGATGTATTGCACGTTGCCGCGCAGCACGCTGCTGGCGTCCACCTTGATCGAACGCGGCAGCCCGGCTGTCCAGGCGACCATGATCTGCTCCGAACCCTTGGCGAATCGCAGCAGGTATTGGGAGTCAAGCTCGCGGCTCTTTTCCGCGTCATAACGGAATTGATGCAGCGTCGGGCTGATAGCCTTCAGCGTCAGGTAGGCCTGCTTAATGCTGAGGTCCTGGTTGAGCAGGCCGAAGTTTTGCTCCGGATCGCCACCGTCAGGGCCGTCGTTGAGCAAGCCGTTCCACCACATGCCTTTAATGTTGGGCATCGTCTGCGCCAGGAAAAAGCTGCGCGCCAGAAACGCTGCCTGAGTCTTCTCGTCACCGCCGCAACGCCCGTCATTGCTGGGCCAGCCCATCTCGGTGAGGTACAGCGGCACCGGTTCTTTGTTGCGGTTCTTTTCCTTGAGGTCTTCGCTGATTCGTCGCAGCCAGGCGATCCAGTTTTCCGGGGTGTTGCGCTCATCCGAACGGCAGTACACATAAGGGTGAAGCGACAGCCCGTCGACATGCTTGAGCACCCCGGATTCGATCAGCCGATCGGCAAAGCCCAGGTCCATGCCCTGACTGGTCACGGCACCGGCCAGAATCACCATCGGTCGTTCGTTGGCGCGGATACGCTTGGCCGTCTGTTCGATGAGGATGCTGTAGTCCTTGGCGAACAGCGGGTCGACCGGGTTTTCCCTGTCCCACTCGTTCCAGATTTCGTAGAAGTCCACGCTGTCGGTGAGCTGGCGCGTGACGAAGCTGGCGTAGTTGCCGTAAGCGTCGCGCACCGACGGTTTTCGCGGTTTTGCGTAATTCTCGTAAAACGGGTTGCCGTAGCCCAAAACCAGTAACGGCCGCAAGCGGTGTTCCTGGGCTGCGCTCAGAAACGACTGCCACGCCGGCTCGATCTTCAATAACCCTCGTCGGGGCTCGGCGCTGGACCAGTAGGCGTCGTCACGCACCGAGTCGACGCCCGCCGCTTTGAGCAACTGCAAGGCGCGGCCGGAGGTCGTGGTCTTGTTCATCAGGTGCGTGTCGACGCCGATGATGAACGCTTCGTCAGCCCGCGCGGTGCAGACGATCAATACGCCCAGCAGCAGGACCGCCGAGCGTCGTCGTAACCTGCTCAGGTAAGGGATGGGCATGGCTTGTCTCAATGAAGAGGCACGGTCCGGAGCGCTTGCTCAGGTAGGTCGCGGGCCGTCGGTGATAATGTCGGCATGACGAACGTCCATGCCGATGCGTTCAAACCGGGTGGGGCAGGGTTTGCCGGCTGCGCTGGGCGACGTCGTCCAGCAGCGTCTGGGCAAAAATGCTTTCGTAACTGTCGAGCATCAACTCCAGGTTCAGTAACGACGCCACGCTGACCCGCGCCTGACTGCTCAGGCGCGCCAGTAATTCCGGGTTCTGATGCAATCGCAGCATCGCCTGAGCCAGTGAGTCGGGATCCTGCGGGTCGCACAGCAGCCCATTGAGCGGGTCTTGAATGATTTCCGGCAAACCACCCATGCGGCTGGCAATCACCGGCACCGAGTGGGCGCAGGCTTCAACGGCGACCATGCCGAACGGCTCGTTCCACAGTGAAGGCACGATGGCGACGTCGATCTGGCGGTAAAACACTTCCGGCTTCTGATAGCCGACGAAACTGATATTCGACGAGTTCGCCAGCGCCTTGAACGTGGCTTCGTCGTCGTTCTGTCCGCGGCCGGCGATCTGCAGCGTGGCGTCGAAGGGCAGGCGCTGAAATTGCTCGATCAGCCAGGCCACGCCTTTTTGATGCGACAGCGTGCCCATGTAGCCGAAGCGCAACGGCGCGGTTTTCGCGGCCATGTCCGCTTGCCGCCGTTGCTGGGGCGAGGCGGTCGGCGGCGTGAACGGGCTGGCGTTGTGCACCACGTAAGGGCTGGCGGCGCTGAAATACCCGCGCTGCTGCAGTTTTTCGAGGATGAAGCGGCTGACTCCGACCACCGCCGCGACCTGCGCCGAGCGGGCGTCGTGGCCCTTGCGGAAGGTCTGGCACGTGCCGCACTGCTGTTGGCAGCACTGGCCGCGCTTGAACATGTTGCTACTGGGGCACATCAGGTACATGTCATGCAGCACCTGCACGATCGGCAGCCCGGCGGCAGTGATCTCGTCCCAGACGGAAACCGACCAGCCCGCCAGGTTGTGGCAGACCACCAGTTGCGGCTGCTCGTCGGCGATGACCTTTTTCACGTAACGGCGCATCGCGCCGTTGTAGCGGTCGCGCAGGTGCCAGCCCAGGCGCGCCAGACGACCAGGCCGCTGGGCGCCGAAATGCCAATAGAAGTTGCGCAGGCCGGCGCGATAGACCTTGACGCCGTTCACTGCGTCAACGCTCAAGCCCGCGTCGGGACCGGTCACCAGCACGCTGACGTCACAGCCGCGTTGTTGCAGGCCTTCGACGGTGCGCTGAAGGATGATTTCCGCGCCGCCTCCAATGTGAGGGGCGTACAGGCTGCTGATGAACAGTATTTTCATAGTGGATACGACTGATTCAGACCCAGGACGCCGGACTCACCGTCACGGATGGCTTGTTCGATCAGGCCAAGGCGTTCCTCGGCACCGCGTCGCTTGGCGATCACCCGCAGCAGGCGGAAAAACACCCAGCGGTTGAGGCTGTACAGCACTGAGGAGTTGGCCCAGATGTTTTTGTCGAACCAGGCCTGATTGCGTGCGCCGTAGTAGGCGCGCAAGTCCGAGCCGCCCAACAGGAAGCTTTCGTAAATGTTGTTGGTGCGCGCCTTGATGTTCCACGAGCTTTCCAGGTCGTCGAGCAAGGCGTCCGGCACCAGAAAGATCCGGCCGCCGCCGGCCGTGATGCGCCAGGTGTATTCGCTGTCGTCGGCGTACAGCATCAAAGCGTCCAGCGGCAGACCGATGCGGCGGTAAAGGTTGCGATGGGCGAGTAGGCCGCCGTACGTGGCGAACGGCAATTGCACCAACGGCAGTTTGCTGTGCGGGCTCTGCGGTGCGCCCCACGGCAGCCGGCGCCAGATCTTGTACGGCAGCTGCGCGATGTGGAAACCGAAGAAGCTCGAACGTCGCTGAATGGCGAAGCGCTTTGGCACGCCAGCGGCGATGTCCGCCTGATGGGTCGGTCGAAAGCCCAGCACGGCGGCCTTGTCTTCGCCGTCGATGCGTTTACGTTCTTCGAGGACCTGATGCAGCGTGGCGATGGCGTTGATGGTCGGCGCGTTATCGTCGTCCATCAGCCAGATATGCTCGGCGCCGGCGTCCAGCGCGGCCTGAATCCCCACCGAGTAGCCCCGCGCGGAACCGGTGTTCTCGTGCATATAAATGACGCTGACCTGGTTGGGCCACGTCCGGCGCAGGGTGTCCAGCGGCGCGGTGGAAGCATTGCTGACGATGATCACGCGATCGATCAGCGGGCTCTCCAGCGAGCGGCTGACCAGCGTGTGCAGGTAGTTGAAACGGTCACCATAGGTGAGCGTCACCAGCGTTGTTTTCTGGGTCATGGCGATTTCCGGGCGAAGGGGGGTCAAGAGGCTGAAAGCATCAGCCCCGTGGGAATCAGGAGGTGTGGATCAGAATGGGTAAGCAGTGCGCAAAACGCTAAGGCTGCAAGGCGCTATCAGGCCTGCGCTTGTACCCGCGACAGGCTGCTGACCGGCAGGGTGACTTTTTGCTCGCGTTGCAGCAGGTTGAGCAGAATCACGGCACGCTCATCGCCGTCGGCGGCCAGGAAGATCGCCTCGACGTCATTGAAACCCTCGGCGGTAATCCGCACCGTTTCACCTTCTTGAAAGCTGACCGTGGCCGGTGGTGCCAACAGACGCTGGCGAATTTGCTCGATCAAGGCGTCCTGCACCGGAACCGGCATGCCGCCAAAGGTGACAATTCGCGCCACGCCCCGGGTCGAGCGGATCGGGTACCAGTTGTCGCTGGCCTGATCCATGTGGATGAACAGGTAGCCGGGGAACAGCTCCTCTTCGGCCGGTGCCCGCGAGCCGCGTTTCTTCTCGCCGTGCTTGACCGGGCGGTAGCACTCGAACTGCTGACGTTGCAGGTGCTCGGCAGCACGCGCCTCCTGACGGGGTTTGGTCTGGATGAGGTACCAGCGCGCGGAGCTATTAACGACTTCAGACATACACTTCACTCCACTGCGATCCGGTGAGCCCCGGTCAGGACAACGTCAGGTTTTGGCGTCAGGCCGTGTATCGAAACGGGTCTGGCGCAGGGCGGATGCTTGTCCAGCCCGTACTCGGTCAACATCTGCTGCACGTGCTCGACGCAGTTGAACATCAGCACATCGATGATCGACAGGTTAGCGACGAAAGGCTCTCTGAACTGCCGATACACCAGCGGGTTCATCCGGAAAAACCGCACCAGCAAACCGTTGCGGGCGAAGTGATCACGGTCATAGAGCACCGATCCGCCTTCCGGGGTAATAAACGTGGTGGCTTCAAACGTGTGAGCGATGCGGATGATGCGCTCTTGTTTGTCCGCAGCGCTACCCAGAATCAGGTCGGAACTGCGCAGAATCGGCGTGACGATGTGCAGATAAGCGCACATCTCACGGATTGCGTGTTCGGCATACAGCGCGATGTTGCGCTGCGGGAAACGGATCAGCCGGTCCAGCAGCGGCATGACCTGGGCGAAGTAGGGCGCCTCCCAATAACTTTCAGCAAGCAGATCGATCAGCCGTTGGGCTTCATCGCTGAAGTGGTCACACAGTTGGCGCTGGTTGATCTGCAGCTCAAAGCGGTCTTTCTTCAACGGGAAGCTGATCAGCCTGGCTTGGCCGTTGTGCAGGATGCGGTTGCGATTGACCCACCCGGACCGCACATAGTGCAGGTCGTCTCCCAGGACGAAGACGTCTGCGGCGGCAATGAGCTGGAAATAACCCAGGTACGGGAACAGATACGGCTGCATCACTGCAATGGTCCTGGCCATGTGTTTCTCCTTGGCTTGCGTGTCGAATTACTTGCGCACCGTGGTGTAGTCGTAACCGTAGGCGGCGCAGTCGTAATCGGCGGTCGATGCCTTGCGCAGGACACCGTTGAAGATTGCACCTTTGATCAGAATGCCGTTGTGCATCAGGCGGCGTTTGCAGGCTTCGATTTCCTTGGCGGTGCTCAGACCGAAGCGGGTCACCAGCAGGCAGGTACCGGACTGACGGCCGACCAGTGTGGCATCGGTGACGGCCAGAATCGGCGGCGTGTCGATGATCACCAGGTCATACAGCGGCGACAGGTCGCTGATCATTTTGTTGAAGTTGTCGTGCATCAACAGCTCGGACGGGTTCGGCGCCGCGTAACCGCAGGAGATGAAGTCCAGGTTGCGCACTTCGGTGTGGTTGATCACTTCCTTGCTGCCCAGACGCGCGGCCAGGGTGTCCGACAGCCCGTGCTTGGGCGTCAGGTTGAACATTTTGTGCAGGTAACCCTTGCGCATGTCGGCGTCGATCAGCAAAACCCGTTTGCCGGTCTGCGCAATGATCACCGCCAGGTTGCTGGAGACGAACGACTTGCCCACGCCCGGCGTCGGGCTGGAAATCATCAGCACGTTGTTGCGCGCTTCGAGCATGGCGAAGTGCAGGCTGGTGCGCAGGCTGCGCAACGCTTCGATCGCCAGTTCCGTGGGTGCGCTGACACTCAGCAGCCGCGGGTCCTTGCTCGCCGAACGGCTCTGCGCGGCTTTTTCCATGCGTTCCTGAAGCCGCGAATACGGCAGCGAGGCGTACACGGGCATGCCGAGGTTTTCGATGATTTCCGGGTTGTCCACGCCGCGATAGAACGCCTGCCGCACAAAGACCGTGGCCACCGCCAGCAACAGGCCGATCAGCGCCGCGACCAGCACGATGATTTTGCGCATCGGCTTGACCGGCTCTTCGACGTTGGCGTCGGCGTTGTCGATGATGCGCACGTTGCCGATGCTGCCTGCGCGAAGAATGTCCTGCTCCTGGCTCTTGTCCAGCAACAGGGTGTAGGTCTGCGACGTGACCTGCATGTCGCGATTCAGACGCAGCAGCTCCTGTTGGGTCGCCGGCAGGGCTTCGATCTTCTTCAGCAGCGCGGTTTTCTGTGCTTCAATCTGGCCAATCTGCGTCATCAAGGCGCGGTAGGTCGGGTGCTCTGGCGTGTACAGACGCTCGACATCGACGCGCTTCATTTTCAGGTCCGACAGGGAGCCTTCCAGCTTGACCACCTGATCCAGAACCGATTTGGTTTCGACGCTCAGGTCAACCGACTTGGCGCCCATCTGAAAGTTGTTCAGCGCCATTTCCGACTGTTCCAGCTGCTTGCGCACGGCAGGCAATTGCGAACGCAGGAATTCCAGACGCTGCGCGGCTTCAGCCGAACTGCGCTCGACGTTCTGACGCACATACAAGCGGCTGACTTCGTTGAGGATGCGCTTGGCCAGTGCCGGGTCCGGGTCCTGAATCGACAGGTAGACGATCCCGGAATCCTTGCCGGCTTCCATGACTTTCAAACGGTCCTGATACTCCAGCGCGGAGGTCAGGGTGCGTTGACGCGCCACAATGAACTCGGTGCCCGGACGGGCATTGAGTGTCGCCACCTGGATTTTGATGCCGTTGCCTTCCACGATCTGACCGACAGGGCCGCTGAGCAGCTTGTTGCGGTCCTCGTCATACAGCGTGAAGGTGCCAGGCTTGCCCGCCACCATGGTCAACTTGTCACCCAGCAGTGCGTCCGGCACTTCCAGCTGGAACACATCGATTTTCTCGCCACCCCAGGCAAAGCTGGTCAGACCGAAGAGAGGGTCGGCCAGCGCGCCTTCACGCTCCGGCTTGAACCGACGCGACATGTAGGTGCCCAGCCCCGGCAGGTATTTGGGCTTCTGCACGATGTACAGCTTGAGGTCATCGACGACCTTGCCCAGCACTGCGCGGGATTTGATCAGCTCGATTTCGGTGGTCGCCTGGGACACCGACAGCGGTTTGCTGGAAACCTCGGTGCGGCCCTCGATGCCGACTTTCCGCGGTTCGATCTGAATCATCGCGTTGGCCTGGAAGATCGGCGTGGCGAGAATGGCATAGGTGGCGCCGAGCAGGACGCAGATGCCGACAATCGACGCGATCAAGCCTTTGTGATCGAAAAGTGTGCGCAAGATAGTCGCCAAATCGATCCGGGAGTCCTGGACCTCGTCCAGAGAAGTACGGTTCATAGCGGTCATTTATCTTGGATCTCCTGACTGAAGATAAGGAAGCCAGTCGTCGACGCAACGCGAAAGCTGCTCGTAGGTCTGTTCAAAGGCTAGTTTCGGGCGCCGATAGGGATCGGCGATTTCCAGCGCTTGTTGCCATTTGCCAATCAGAAACGTCTTGCCGCGTACCTCAGGGGCGAGCTTGAGGACGCTCTGGGTCTGACGATGCTCCATGACCAGAATCAGCTCTGCTTCATGGAGCATCTGCCGATCGATCTGACGGCTTCGATGTTTGTGCACGGGGACGCCATTGACCTGCAACACGTCCTGAGCCAGCGGGTCCATGCTGGAACTGAGCATGGCGTGGGTCCCGGCCGACAAGACAGTGATGCGCGCGTTCTGCACGCGTTGTCGGAGCATGGCTTCGGCCATGGGGCTGCGACAGATGTTGCCGACGCAGACCACCAGTACGTTACTGAACATGACCTTTACTGAGGGTCGTCATCAGTCTCTTGCTGATGTTGGAGCTGAAGTTCTGCCCGACCGCCAATAGCGTCTGCATCTTGCGTTTCGGGGTGATCGCTGACAGCGAGTACTCGACCAGCTCCATCAGAAAATGCTCATACAGTTCCTGGTTACCCAGCCGGTTGTAGTAATTGGCCAGCGCGCCGGAGGTCTGCAGCGCCATGTGCAGCTTGCGTTTGTTGGAGCGCATGGAAAACACGCCGCCAGGGTGCAACCGGTACATGGCCGGCTTGACCTCACCCATGAACTTGCCCTTGCCGTAGGCACCGAGCAGTGACCACCAGACCAGATCGTTGAGTGGGGCGGCGCGAAGTTCGGGCGGCAACGAATCGAACACGTTGCGGAACACCGTGGTCAGCGTCGAGATCGGCCGCGCCTTCTGCAGTTCCAGCGCCGTGGCGTCACCGCGCAACTTGCCCTGCAGCTGAATCGGGTACTGACCGCTGATGTCGAAGGGGATGGCGTCGTGGTAGGTCAGCACGTAGTCCGGGTTGTTCTCGAGAAAATCCACCTGGATCTGCAGCTTGCGCGGATCAGTCCAGTAATCGTCGCCTTCGCAGTAGGCGATGTAGCGGCCCCGCGCTTCACCGAACAGACGCGGCACGGGCGGGTTGTTCTGCGAGTACTGATTCGTCTCGTGGTAGAAGGGCCGGATCAGCGCCGGGAAGCGTTTGACGTAATCGGCAATGATGCGGGCGGTGCCGTCCGTGGAGGCATCGTCGTTCACCAGAATCTCGAAGGTGAACGTGGTTTGCTGCATCAGGAAGCCTTCCAGCGTCTGCGCGACGTAGGCCTCCTGGTTATAGGCTGGGCAGACGATGCTGACCAGGGGCGCGGCGGACGGCGAGGTGCTCGTCTTATTGCTATTAGCATCCATGGCTTGGGTACTCGGAGTTAAACACTGGGTTTGCTGAGCAGAACGGAAATCTTCATCACCAGCGGCTTGTAGCTGGCCGCTACAACCAACAGCGTGATCAGGCCGCTGACGGCCAGACCCAGGAAGATGCTGATACGGTTTTCATCGGCGATCAGGCGCAGCACAGGCTCGCTGATTGCCAGGCCGACGCCGGTCATCACGCTGATGCGGATGATGTCGCGCAGCCATTGACCGTGAATGCCCGGCGCCAGGCGCTGATGCACGATGACCGGCCAGATGGCGAAGGACACCACGCGCAAGACGAACCAGGCGATCGCTGCGCCGTACACGCCGTGCGTGCGAATCGCCAGAAACATCACCGGCACCGTAATCAGCGCCGAAACAACGCTGTACCAGACGTGCAAGTGCATCCGCCCGTAGGCGTATTGCAGATAAAACTGGAACGCGCTGACCGCCATGATGGCGCTGCCCAGCGAGTACCACGGCAAGATGGTCCGGCTCCACTCGGCGGCAGGCCGGTCGCCCGACCAGGCGAACACCATCTCGTCGGCGTGCAGCGCGATCAGGGCTGCGAGGGGGAACAGAAACGTGCACACGAACCGGTTGGCCGCCAGGTACAGCTGATGCATGTCATCGCGGCGCCCTTCGGCCATCAACACGGTCAGGCGTGGCAGCAATGTCTGCGCCAGCGGGTTGGAGAGCATCATGATCCCGGTGGTAATCAGTGCCACCAGCGAGAAGTAACCGTATTCATCGAGCGGCAGCAGCTCGGAGAGCAGCACCTTGTCGATCTGGGTTAACACGATCCACATGACGGCAGTGCCGGACATGCTCGCGGCGAACGGGATGATCGGCTTCACCAGTTCCCAGTCGAAGCCGGTCAGCGGCGACGGCGTGGGCATCTGCTGATAGGCACGGGCGGCGAAGATCAATGCTTCGATCAAACCCACCAGCGCCTGGAATTCGAAGAAATGCACCGGGTCGTTGGAAATCGTGCTCACCAGCAGCAGCCCGCCGAAATAGCGCAGCGTGGCGATGATCACGTTGGCGATGTTCAGCCACGCATGCTGTTCGAGGCCTTGAATACCGCTTTTATAGAGCGTCGAAAACAACCGCAGGGCGATGACGATGCCCATCAGCGCGATGCACTGCACCACGGTCTGCGTCGACAGCTCCTGGGCGTTGAGCCAGTGCACGGCAATCCATTCACTGCCGGCATACATCGCCACGCAGCAGAAACCCGCCAGTGGGAGGAAGATGATCTCGAACGAGCGCAGCAGGCGACCGGTGTAGCGATCCAGTCCGTCGCTGCCTTGTCGATGCGCCACCGCCCTGACCAGACTCGGTGACAACCCCGCATCCAGCAGTTGTAGCCAGGCCTGCAACACTGAGAAGAACCCGATCAGCCCGTACGCCTCGGCACCCATATGGCCCAGGTAAAACGGCATGATCAGGATTCCCACGAGCAGCGTGTAGGCCTGGCCTGCATAGCTCAACGCAGTGTTGCGTATGACTGAGCGCTTGGTTTGCATCGAAAGTCCTTCCGGCGAAGCAGGGTGAATGACGCGGTGCCGTTACATGACGCGTGCGAGGGACGGCACACGGTAGGGCGAGTGGGCGGTACTGGTTTCGGCGATCACGGTGCTGATCACGCGCTCCTGATCGTCAAGCAGCAGGCCTGGGTAAATCGGCAGGCACATCACCCGCTCGCTGAGCGAACGTGAAGCGGTCTGCGCGGCTTGTGGCTGCAAGTATTCAAGGGTGTCCAGCGACGGGTAGAAGTAGCGTCGCGGGTTGATGCCGTTTGTATTCAGTGCAGAGCGCAAACGCAGCAGCTGTTGTTCGTCGCGCAGGGCGATCGGGTAATAGCTGTGGTTGAGCTGGCTGTTATCTTCCGGCCGCTGCAGGTCGACGTAGTCGCCCAGGCGTGTGGTGTAGCGGTCAGCGATTTCAGCGCGTTGCTGAAGAATGTTCTCGATGTCATCGAGGATGCACAGGCCCATTGCCGCCGAGAATTCATTGAGCTTGGCATTGATGCCGATGCCTTCGATCTTGTCCACGTCGGCGATGCCGAAGTTGCACAGCAGGTGAACCCGGCGCGCCGTTTCGTCATCGTTGGTGATGATCGCGCCGCCTTCGATGGTGTGAAACAGCTTGGTGGCGTGAAAGCTCAGGGTGCTGATGTCGCCCCAGTTGAGCACCGACTGGCCGGCGTGACGCACGGCAAAGGCATGAGCGCCGTCGTACACGACTTTCAGGTTGCGCCGACGGGCGATTTCTTCGATGCGTTCAACGGCACACGGGTTGCCGAACACATGGGTACCGACGATGGCGGTGGTGTCTGAGACGATGCGGCTTTCGATGTGATCGGGCGAAATGTTCCAGGTCTGCGCGTCAATGTCAGCGAAGATCGGGCGAATGCCTTCCCACTGCAGCGAGCTGCTGGTGGCAACGAAGCTGAACGGCGTGGTCACTGCGCTGCCGCTCAGGCCCAGCGCGCGGTAAGCCACTTGCAGGGCGAGGGTGCCGTTGTTGGTGAGAATGACGTGCTTGACGCCCAGGTAGTCTTTGAGTCGTTGCTCGAGCTCGCAAACCAGCGGGCCGTGGTTGGTCAGCCAGCCGCGCGAATAGATGCCTTCGACGTAAGTCTTGAATTTGTCGATATTGCCCAGGTAAGTCTTGGTGACGTTAATCATCGAATTCTCCATTTCAGATGCGAATCTTTAAAAGGGCTTTCTGGGCAGTGGGGCGGTTGCGCTGGTCGGGCGCCGGGCCGTCAACGCCAGGGTCAAACGAACTCAAAGGGGGGTTGAGGCCGTCGGCGGGTTGCCTGCCTTGTTGCTCATCCGTCGCGCGCGGCCCTGATTGATTGCCAGAATCCAGCGGGTGGCGAGGCTGCCTGCGTGCGGGTCGCCGAAGTGGAAGAGGGCGGTTGCGCGCTTCACGTCAGCCCTGCAGGCCTGGTTGGCGTGCAGGCTTCGATAACCCCAGAAGAAATAAACGCTGCCCGGCTCCAGGCGCAGAACGTAAGGCTTGAGCCAGTTGCGCTGCATGCCCTTGATGATCCAGCCCCGGGTAATCTTGTTCTGCAGCAACGCTTTCTCGATCACGTTGAACAACACCCATGAGCGCACCCGGCGGATATTCGGAAACAGCATCAGATCGCCGCGGCCTTCGCCTTCGCTGGGAATGAACACCGGGATCAGTGCAGTCACCAGGCTGGCGTCGTAATGGAAACTGTTGGACTCGCGCTTGCCCTGATTGCCTTGCACGCAGCGCAGCACCGGGAAGATGCGGTCACTGGCAGCGTCGCGGCGAGCCGCATGCTTATAAAGGCCGCCCAACAATGCTTTAAAGCGTGGATCAGCCCAATAGCTGGCCAGCAGGCTTTCACCCAGTGCGGCTTCACCGTGGTAGGCAAAATATTCGCCCTGGTGTTTTTGCGCCTGCTCGTCAGTCCAGGCCCGCAGCTGTTGAAGGTCCGTTTCAGGCACCGCCGCGTTCAGTTGCGCAAAGCCGTTTGTATCGATTTCACGCGCCAGTCGCTGAACCAGCCGCTCATCCATGTCGAAAGATAAAGGCATTGCATCAGGCCCTCGTTGAGAGTGAGGAGTGCAGGGCAGGGTGATCGTTGCTGCGTCAGGCACGCTACCGCCCGAATCTGCAGATCCTGCCGTTGTATGAATAAGTTGTGCATTCAAACGGTGGCCTCATTCAGCGGGGCTGACTAAAGCGTTGGGCAAAGCTACCGCCCCACCGAGCATATTCAGTAATTCGAAAAAGCTTTCTTTAAACCAAAATCTGCCCACCGGCGCAGATTTCACACCGTTTCAATCATTAACTTCATGGGCAGTCGCAGGGTATTTAAGTCGGAATGCTCTCGGCGCACGGCGCTAGGGCCGCACTGCAAAAACGGGAAAACATTGGACATGCGTATATATCGGCGGAGGCGGAGTTCCTGTCAAATTATTTCGCCAACATTCTGTTAAATTTTTGATAAGCGAAGCCGCAATAGAGGTAAGTTGTTGATTTATAAGGTCGTCAATAAACCATCATCGCTCGTGCGCGGTGCGCGACGCTTTTTAGGCACTGTCTTGGGCCGCTTGATTCGGGGGCGGATTTCACAGAAAAGACAATTTTCCAACGTCAGAACTTGGACGGCACGGCCGGTCAACGGTTTTATGGCGCTCGATTATCAGTCACGTTCAATCGGCGTTAATGCACGGTGCGCAACTAATCAAATGAGTTTGAATGGCGAATAAAGCCACCAGGAACGTGTTGCAGTTTTATTGATAAGAAGTAGGGTCGGTTATATATAAATCTTGGCGCGCGAGTTGAGGGCGGGGTTGAAGCATTTGCCCCCGCGCGCTGCAGTCGTATGATCTTGTCATTGCTTGGCTGGGGAGGTTGCGGCGCTGCGGTTGCCCAGCCGTGATCGCTGCTCCATTATTCGGGTCTGCGACGCACACATTTCGGGTCATCAGGAGATTCAATGAACATGCAGTCGAAAACCACTGGAGCGGCGATGCAACGCCTTGCGCAGGCGCGCGCCTTGATGAGCCGCGAAGGCATCGACGCCTGGCTGGTGCCGTCGGCCGACCCTCATCTTTCCGAGTATCTGCCGGGTTACTGGCAAGGACGGCAGTGGCTGTCCGGCTTCCATGGCTCCGTCGGCACACTGATCGTTACCCGAGACTTCGCCGGTCTCTGGGCGGACAGCCGTTATTGGGAGCAGGCGAGCAAGGAATTGGCAGGCAGCGGCATTGAGCTGGTCAAGTTGCAACCAGGCCAGACCGGCCCGCTCGAATGGCTGGCCCAGCAAGCCAAGGCGGACTCCGTCATCGCGGTGGATGGCGCAGTGTTGGCCGTGGCGTCGTCGCGCACGTTGGCTGCCAGTCTGTATGAAAAAGGCGCGCGGCTTCGCACTGACCTCGATCCCCTGACGGAATTGTGGAGCGACCGGCCTGCGTTGCCGGTCCAGCCTATCTATGAGCACGCCGCGCCCCACGCGACCGAGACCCGCACCGACAAACTGGCTCGGCTGCGTGCTGCCATGGCCGAGCGCGGCGCGGACTGGCATTTCCTCGCCACGCTGGACGACATCGCCTGGCTGTTCAACCTGCGCGGCGCGGACGTCTCCTACAATCCGGTGTTCATTTCCTTTGCGCTGATCGGCCCTGACAGCATCAACCTGTTTGTCGCGTCAGAGAAAGTCGACGCCGCGCTGCGAAGCCGACTTGAGCACGATGGCGTTACCCTGAATGAATACACGCGCATCGGCACTGCCTTGCGCAATGTGCCTAAAGAGGCGCGTTTGCTGGTTGATCCGGCGCGGGTCACCTGTGGCTTGCTGGACTACCTGGACAGCGAAGTGACGCTGGTCGAAGGCCTCAACCCGAGCACGTTGTTCAAATCGCAGAAAAGCGCTGCGGACACTGGGCATATCCGCCAGGCGATGGAGCAGGATGGCGCGGCGCTGTGCGAATTTTTCGCCTGGCTGGATTCAGCGCTGGGCAAAGAGCCGGTGAGCGAACTGACCATCGACGAGAAACTCAGCGCGGCGAGGGCCTGTCGGCCGGGCTACGTATCCCAGAGTTTCGCCACCATCGCAGGCTTCAATGGCAACGGAGCCATGCCTCATTACCGCGCCACCGAAGAAGAGCACGCGCAAATTGAAGGGGACGGCCTGTTGCTGATCGACTCAGGCGGCCAATACCTGGGGGGTACGACCGACATCACCCGCATGGTCCCCGTCGGTACGCCAACGGCTGAGCAGAAGCGCGACTGCACGCGCGTCCTGAAGGGCGTCATCGCGTTGTCCCGGGCGCATTTTCCGCGCGGCATTCTTTCGCCGCTACTGGATGCCATCGCTCGCGCGCCAATCTGGGCTGAGGGCGTCAACTATGGGCATGGCACCGGTCACGGCGTCGGTTACTTTCTGAACGTACACGAAGGCCCGCAGGTGATTGCCTACCAGGCTGCCGCCACGCCGCAAACCGCGATGCAGCCAGGGATGATCACCTCGATCGAGCCCGGCACGTACCGGCCGGGGCAGTGGGGTGTGCGCATTGAAAACCTGGTGATCAATCAGGAGGCGGGCAAGACCGAATTTGGTGGGTTTCTCAAGTTCGAGACCCTCACGCTCTGCCCGATTGACACGCGTTGCCTGGAAATCAGCGTGCTGACGCAAGAGGAGCGTGCATGGCTCAACGAGTACCACGTCCAAGTCAGGGAGCGCCTCAGTCCGTTGCTGGATGGCCCAGCATTGGCCTGGTTGAACGGGCGAACGGCAGCGGTCTAAGCCGCAATGCCATCGCCTTCCTGGCGGTGGCATTTCGCCGGGCTTATGCGCGCAGCGCTTCTCTGACGAAATCAAGCCGGTCCTGGCCAAAATAGAGTTCGCCGTTGACGAACATGCTTGGGGCGCCGAACACGCCTCGTGCAACGGCTTCATCCGTATTGATTTTCAGTTGGTCCTTGACGCTGGGGTTGCCAGCCCGGTCGAGGACTTCTGCCGGATCAAAACCGGAGCCTGCCAGCGCGGCTGACAGTATGGCCGGATCGTTGAGGTCCAGCGCCTCTACCCACATGGCCTCGAAGGTGGTTTCCAGCAATTCGACGAACCGAAGCGGCTGGAACATTTGCACGGCGGTCAACGCGCGCATGAGGCTCAGTGTGTTGATGGGAAAATGCGGGTTGAAGGTCAGGGGCACCTGAAGGCGTTCGGCGACCCGCGCCAGGTCCTGGATGGAGTAACGCGCTTTGGCAGGGACCTCGTTTGGCGATGCATTGCCTGTCGCCTTGAACACCGCGCCCAACAAGATGGGGCGGTAGATCAGCGTCGCTGACGTTTCATCACAGATCCTGCGCAACTGCTTGTAGGCCAGGTAGCTGGTCGGGCTGCCAACATCGAAGTAAAACTCCACGCTTTGAGTCATCGTTGCGATCCTTCTTCTTATATAGGTGGGGAGGGGTGGCCACGTTACTCGCTGACGCCTGGCCTACCAGCGTTCGTTCCAGGGGCGCAGATCCAGCTCGAAGGTCCAGGCGTCGCGGGGCTGGGTGTGCAGGTACCAGTAATTCTCAGCGATGTGTTCGGGATCAAGAATGCCGTCCTGATCTTTGAGCGCGTAGCGATCGGGAAACTGCGTGCGGATGAAGTCAGTATCGATCGCTCCGTCGACTACCACGTGAGCCACATGGATGTTCATGGGCCCGAGTTCCCGCGCCATGCTTTGCGCCAGCGCCCGAAGGCCGTGTTTCGCGCCGGCAAAGGCCGCAAAGTTGGCCGCGCCGCGCAAGCCAGCAGTCGCCCCGGTAAAAAGGAGGGTGCCGCGCTGACGCTTTGCCATTCGCAGGGCGACTTCTCGGGCATTCAAAAAGCCGGAGAAGCAGGCCATCTCCCATATCTTGAAGTACTTGCGCGCCGTCTCCTCGAGAATGCTGCATGGCACGTTCGCACCGATATTGAAAACAAACACCTCGATCGGGCCGATGTCGTTCTCGATCTGCTCCACCAGCGCAACCACGTCGTGTTCCTTGCGCGCGTCGCAAGCGAACCCGTGAGCTTCGCCACCGCTCTGTCGAATCGAGTCCACCAGCGGCTGAAGCTTGTCGGCGCTCCTTCGGGTGACACACGCCACGTAACCCTCTCGCGCAAAGCGTTTGGCAATCGCACTTCCTGTGGCATCGCCTGCGCCCACCACCAGCACCACTTTCTTGTTATTGGAAACCATGGTCATCACGAATCCTTTGTTAAACGATCGTTTACTTAACGGACGTTATGCTAGGGTCAGCAAGGCGTCAAGCTACTTACTACCGCAAAAGGAAGATCCGATGCGCTACTCAGCCGACCATAAAGAGCAGACTCGACGCGCAGTGCTCGACAGCAGTGCCGCGCTGGCGAAGGAGAATGGCTTCGCGCCAATGGGGGTGGATGGCTTGATGAAGGCTGTCGGGCTGACCGGCGGAGCGTTTTATAGTCATTTCGCTTCGAAGGATGATTTGTTCCAGGCGGTCGTCGAGCGCGAGCTGACCCGAAGCCTGGCGTTGCTCGGCGGCGACGAGTCCCTGACCAAAGAAAAGATCAAGCGATGCGTGAGGGGTTATCTGTCCCTGTCTCACGTGCAGGATCCCGCGGGTGGATGCGTTATTCCGGCCTTGGGGTCTGAGATTGCCCGTGCAGAAGGGCCCGCCCGCTTGAGCGCCGAGCACTGGTTGTGCGAGTTACATCGAGCGTGGGGAGAAGTGCTTGGGGACGAAGATCTGGCGTGGGGAGCCATTGCTCAGTGTGTGGGCGCATTGATGGTTGCGCGAATGATGGCGACTCCCGAGCGGCAGCAGCGCGTGGTGGATGCCAGTTATCAGCTGCTGTGTCAGCAGGTGGATGCGCTGACCGCAGCTGCTAAGGGTTAGTCGGCTTCTTGCAGATGATGATCATGCTGCGGCTGGTGTAGCCGGCCGGATTGAGCCCCAGTGGGTATCCTCCAGTATCTTCGGCGTCGTCACCAGACTTGGCGATCACCCGATACTGCTTCGACACACATGAATTGGTCGCCATCTCATAGCACTGCTCCCATGAGGACGAGAGGCCCGAGCAGTTGATATGGATACCGCGTTTGCCCATGACCGGTTTGGATGTCGCCGCGCATCCCGTGACCACCAATGCTGCCAATGCTATCAAAAAGTACTTCATTCATATCCTTACCTGACCGCCAGGTTGCGGTCAGTGAGTATCCAGAGTTCCATGGTGCCACCACTGTCACGTCCATGTGCAGCGGCGACACCATGTTAAGGCGCACCGGCTAAACATCGCTCAATAGTGAGACAAATGCCAGTGACATTGTGTACCACTCGGATGTCAGCCCCTCGTTCGAGTGCTTAAGCCCCAAGGCAGGCGGTCAGCAAGCATTCAGCCTCATAAGAACCTATAGAAAGCTGACTGTTAAGCAGCAAGACGTCCAATGTCAGTGATTTGCGCAGTCTTTGCAAATAAGTGCTTGACGCCTCTCTGGATCTGTCTATAATTCGCCCCACTTCCGGCGCAGACGAAACGGGAAACTCCTTGATAATCAAAGAGTTGGACGAAGTAAGCAGCGAGGAATGCTTCGATTCAGATGCTTGAATCGACAGCGGTGAAAAAGGCAGTTGACAGCAGATTGTAACGCTGTAGAATTCGCCTCCCGCTGACGTGAGACG
>NZ_DASVUM010000221.1:0-21962 GCF_036387035.1 Pseudomonas sp.
AGCTTTTCGGTCAGCCGCCGCTCGGAGGGCAGCAACTGGCCGACCTTGAGCACGCCGTCGACAATCAGCCGCTCAATGCGCTCACTGACCACATCGGCCACCTGCGGCGCACGTTTTGTTTCGGGATTCTGCATGGACACATTTCCTCGGGTTAGCGCCGGGCCCGTTCTGCCGGGGCGAATCGATCCGTAGGAGCCGGCTTGCTGGCAAACGCATTTATTCAGTCGCTACCCATCCGAGCCGACCCCCGGTTCGCCAGCAAGCCGGCTCCTACGATGGGCATCACACTGGTATGACCACGGATAACCACCCGAACAGCAAAAAGCGCGATGACCGCTATCTCAATGATGTTTAAGTGTATTAGCAGCTAATTTCACGATCCCTCATCGCAAAACTGGTTCGACCACTGCTCCACCCGGTAGACACTAAGCCGCGCTGAGCCAATGATGCAAGCCAGCCATTCACGTTCCGTCGCGGAACGGGCCTCCAATAAAAACAAGACAGGGTAACGAGCCCACCATGAATATCCTGTACGACGAACGCGTCGACGGCGTGCTGCCGGTCATCGACAAACAACAGTTGCTCCACGCGCTGCAAACCCGCCTGCCTGATCTGGACCTCCTCCACCGCGAGGAAGAACTGCGCCCCTACGAATGCGACGGCCTTTCGGCCTACCGGACGACGCCGATGCTGGTGGCGCTGCCGCAACGCATTGAACAGGTGCAGACGCTGCTCAAGGTCTGCCACGAGCGTGGCGTGCCGGTGGTGGCGCGCGGTGCCGGGACCGGACTGTCCGGTGGCGCGCTGCCCCTGGAAAAAGGCGTGCTGCTGGTGATGGCGCGCTTCAACAAAATCCTCCACATCGACCCCGCCGGGCGCTTTGCCCGGGTGCAGCCCGGCGTGCGTAATCTGGCCATCTCCCAGGCCGCAGCGCCCCACGATCTGTATTACGCGCCTGACCCCTCCTCGCAGATTGCCTGCTCGATTGGCGGCAACGTCGCAGAAAACGCTGGCGGCGTGCATTGCCTGAAATATGGCCTGACCGTGCACAACCTGCTCAAGGTCGACATCCTGACGGTCGAGGGCGAGCACATGGTGCTGGGGTCCGACGCCCTCGATTCTCCAGGCTTTGACCTGCTCGCGCTGTTCACCGGGTCTGAAGGCATGCTCGGCGTGATCACTGAAGTGACCGTCAAGCTGCTGCCCAAACCGCAGGTGGCGCGCGTGCTGCTGGCCGCCTTCGACTCGGTGGAAAAAGCCGGTCGCGCGGTCGGCGACATCATCGCCGAAGGGATCATACCGGGCGGCCTGGAAATGATGGACAATCTGGCGATACGCGCCGCCGAAGACTTCATCCACGCCGGCTACCCGGTCGACGCCGAAGCCATTCTGCTGTGCGAACTCGACGGCGTCGAAGCCGACGTTCACGCCGATTGTGATCGCGTCCGCGCTGTGCTCGAAAAGGCCGGCGCGACTGAAATACGCCAGGCCAGAGACGAGGCCGAACGCGTGCGATTCTGGGCCGGTCGCAAGAACGCTTTCCCTGCGGTCGGTCGGCTGTCGCCGGATTACTACTGCATGGACGGCACCATCCCGCGACGGGAACTGCCCGGCGTGCTGAAGGGTATTTCCGCGCTTTCGGAAGAATACGGCCTGCGCGTCGCCAACGTTTTTCACGCGGGTGACGGCAACATGCACCCGCTGATCCTCTTCGATGCCAACCAACCCGGTGAGCTCGACCGCGCTGAAGCGCTGGGCGGAAAGATCCTGGAGCTGTGCGTCAAGGTCGGTGGCAGCATCACCGGCGAGCACGGCGTTGGCCGCGAGAAGATCAACCAGATGTGCGCTCAATTCAACAGCGACGAGCTAACCCTGTTCCATGCAGTAAAAGCCGCATTCGACCCGGCCGGCACCCTTAACCCCGGCAAAAACATCCCGACCCTGCACCGCTGCGCGGAATTCGGCGCGATGCACGTGCACATGGGCAAGCTGCCCTTCCCTGAACTGGAGCGTTTCTGATGGAGGCTCAACGTCAGCCGGCCGTGGCTGGCCAGGACCGTGATGCCAGCGACGCGCTGCTGGAGCAGGTCAATCAGGCGATTCAATTTGCCCTGCCGCTGCGCATTCAAGGTGCCAACAGCAAGGCATTCCTCGGTCGCGAGGTGGCCGGGGAAGTGCTGGACACCCGCGCTCATTGCGGAATCGTAACCTACGACCCGACCGAACTGGTGATCACCGCTCGCGCCGGCACGCCGTTGTCAGTGCTCAATGCCGCGCTGGAGGAAGCCGGCCAGATGCTGCCGTGCGAACCGCCGACGTACAGTGATGGCGGCGCAGGCGATGCAACCGTGGGCGGCATGGTCGCGGCGGGCCTGTCCGGGCCGCGCAGGCCGTGGTCCGGCTCGGTGCGTGATTTCGTCCTTGGCACGCGGGTGATCACCGGCCTGGGCAAGCATCTGCGCTTCGGCGGCGAGGTGATGAAAAACGTTGCCGGCTACGACCTTTCGCGGCTGATGGCCGGCAGTTTTGGCTGCCTGGGTCTGATCACCGAAGTCTCGTTGAAAGTCCTGCCCAAACCACGGCTGTGCACCAGCCTTGCGCTGGAAATGGACAGCCTCACCGCCCTGGCCCGCCTCGCGCAATGGGGTCAGGAACCCTTGCCGATCAGCGCGGCGAGCCACGACGGACGTGTGCTGCGCTTGCGTCTTGAAGGCGGCGAAGGTTCGGTCGCAGCGGCCCATGACCGGCTGGGTGGCGAAACCATCGATTCGGCCTACTGGGGCGCGCTCAACGAACACCGTCTGGATTTCTTTACCGATGGCCGTCCATTGTGGCGCCTCTCATTGCCCGTCAGCACGGCTGCGCTGGACGTTCCGGGAGATCAATTGATCGACTGGGCGGGTGCGCAACGCTGGTTGAAATCCGACGCCAGCGGCAGCGAGATCCGCCGCATCGTCAGCGCCGCGGGCGGTCACGCCACCTGTTACAGCCATGCCCTGGACGACAGCCCGTTTCAGCCGTTGGCCACGCCATTGCTGCGCTATCACCGCCAGCTCAAGGCGCAACTCGATCCGCACGGAATTTTCAATCCGGGCCGAATGTACGCGGAGATCTGAACCATGCAGACGACCCTGAGCGAACACGCCAAGAACCTGCCCCGTGGCGAGGAAGCGGAAAGCATCCTGCGCAGCTGCGTGCACTGCGGTTTCTGCAACGCGACCTGCCCGACCTATCAATTGCTCGGCGACGAATTGGATGGCCCGCGCGGGCGCATCTATCTGATCAAACAAGTGCTGGAAGGCCGCGAAGTTACCGAGAAAACCCAGCTGCACCTGGACCGCTGCCTGTCCTGCCGCAACTGTGAAACCACCTGCCCTTCCGGCGTCGATTACCATAACCTGCTGGACATCGGCCGTCAGGTGGTCGACGCCGCCGTGCCGCGCCCACTCGGGCAACGGTTGCTGCGCGACAGCCTGCGCGCCGTGGTCCCCAACGCCGGTCTGTTCAAATCCCTCACCCAGTTAGGCAACTCATTCAGACCGCTGCTGCCGGTTGCGCTGAAGACCAAGCTGCCGGGCAACATCCGCCCCGCCAAGGCTCGCCCTACCCGGCAACATGCACGGCAGATGCTGATACTTGAAGGGTGCGTGCAACCCGGTTTGTCACCCAATACCAATGCGGCCACGGCGCGGGTGCTCGACAGGCTGGGCATCAGCGTCCAATCGATCGCCCAGGCCGGTTGCTGTGGCGCCGTGGATTACCACCTGAATGCCCAGGAACAAGGGCTGCAACGTGCGCGCCGGAATATCGATGCGTGGTGGCCGAGCCTTGAAGCCGGCGCCGAGGCCATCGTGCAGACCGCCAGCGGCTGCGGCGCCTTCGTCAAGGATTACGGCCACCTGCTGCGCAACGACCCGGTTTACGCGCAGAAAGCCGCGGCCATCAGCGAACGCACCAAAGACCTGGTTGAAGTGCTGCGCGCCGAGCCACTGGAGCAACTCGGCGGCTGCACGCGCCAGACCCTGGCCTTCCATTGCCCGTGTACATTGCAGCATGCGCAGAAGCTCGGCGGTGCCGTCGAGTCGGTGTTGACCCGACTGGGCTTCAATCTCACACCTGTGCCCGACAGTCACTTATGCTGCGGCTCGGCCGGCACCTACTCGGTCACCCAGCCCGTGCTGGCAAAACAGCTGCGTGACAACAAGATGAACGCGCTGGAAAGCGGCAACCCGGACGTGATCGCAACGGCTAACATCGGCTGTCAGACCCACCTGGCGAGCGCGAACCGTACACCGGTCAAGCACTGGATCGAACTCATCGAGGACGCCTTGCCTCCAAGTTGATTGCAGGCGCCCTGGCTCCGTATCAGACCGACACTCATGACACCCTTTGCCCTTCAGGAGAACTGCATGAAAACCAAATCCGTACTGACCCAGACCGAAGTCACCCAGATTCTGGCCGCCGCACGCACCGAGGCGCAGAACAACGGCTGGGCAGTGTCCATCGCCGTGACCGACGACGGCGGTCACCTGCTGGGCTTCGAGCGTCTGGACGGTTGCGCGCCCATCGGCGGCTACATCGCCATCGAAAAGGCCCGCACCTCGGCGCTGGGTCGTCGCGAATCCAAGGGCTATGAAGACATGGTCAACGGCGGTCGCACCGCCTTCGTGACCGCCCCGCTGCTGACCTCGCTGGAAGGCGGCGTACCGGTGATCATCGACGGCCAGACCATCGGCGCGGTGGGTGTTTCGGGTGTGAAAGCCGATCAGGATGCGCAAGTGGCCAAGGCCGGTGTGGCGGCGGTGAGCGCGCAGTAACTCGGCCTGCGACTCGCCCCTTTGCCGCCGGCACCCCAGGTGCCGATACCTTTTCATGATGGAGACCCCAGATGACCGAATTCGTCAATTGCCACAACCTCAAGGTGGCGGCCAACCTCAAGCGCTTTGTCGACGAGGAGGTGATCCCCGGGACAGGCCTGACCCCGGAAATGTTCTGGGCTGATTTCGACTCCCTGGTCCACGATCTCGCGCCGGTCAACCGCGAGCTGCTCAAAACACGCGACCGCCTGCAGGCTCAGCTCGATAAATGGCACAAATCCAACCCCGGCCCGGTCACCGACATGCCGGCATACATCGCCTTTCTCGACAGCATCGGCTACCTGAATCAGGTGCCGGCCGAGGTCAAGGTGTCCACCAACAAGGTGGATATCGAAGTCAGCGAGCAGGCCGGCCCGCAACTGGTGGTGCCCGCCGCGAACGCCCGTTACGCCCTGAATGCCGCCAACGCCCGCTGGGGTTCGCTGTATGACGCGCTGTACGGCACCGATGCTGTTTCCTCGGCCAATGGCGCCGAAGTCAAGGCCGGTTACAACCCGTTGCGCGGCGAGAAGGTCATCGCCTTCGCCCGCGCGTTTCTGGATGAAGCCGTGCCGCTGGCGTCGGGTTCCCATGTCGGCGCCAAAGCCTACGCGATGGACAGCGGGGAATTGCTGGTCACCCTCGCCGACGGCAGCCCCTCGCGCCTCGCTCAGCCCGAGAAATACATCGGCTATCAGGGCGAGCCGCTGCAGCCCCATGCCATCCTGCTGAAGAACAACGGCCTGCACATCGAGATCCAGATCGACCCGGCCAGCCCGATTGGCGGCAGCGACCCGGCCGGGATCAAAGACCTGCTGCTGGAAGCCGCGCTGTCGACCATCATTGACTGCGAAGACTCGGTCGCCGCCGTCGATGCCGATGATAAGCTGGTGATCTACCGCAACTGGCTGGGCCTGATGAAAGGCGACCTGACCGAAGCACTGGTCAAGGGCGGCAAAACCATCACCCGTCGCTTGAACGCCGACCGTCAGTACACCGCCGCCGACGGCAGCGCGATTACCCTGCACGGGCGCTCGTTGCTGTTCATCCGCAACGTGGGTCATCTGATGACCAACCCGGCGATTCTGTACGACGGTGACAAGGAAATCCCTGAAGGCATTCTCGACGGCGTCATCACCAGCCTGATCGCCTTGCACGACCTGCACAACCGCACCAACTCCCGCGCCGGCAGCGTGTACATCGTCAAACCGAAGATGCACGGTCCGGAAGAAGTGGCCTTCGCCGATACGTTGTTCAGCCGTATCGAAGATACGCTGAAAATTCCGCGCAACACCCTGAAGATGGGGATCATGGACGAGGAGCGGCGCACCAGCGTCAACCTCAAAGCGTGCATCGAAGCGGCGTCGTCCCGGGTTGCGTTCATCAATACCGGCTTCCTCGACCGCACCGGCGACGAAATGCACAGCTCGATGGAAGCCGGCCCGATGCTGCGCAAGGGCGACATGAAAGCCACGCCGTGGATCAAGGCCTATGAGCGCAACAACGTGCTGGTCGGTCTGGCCTGCGGCTTGCGCGGGCGTGCGCAGATCGGCAAGGGCATGTGGGCGATGCCTGACCTGATGGCCGACATGCTGGAGCAGAAGATCGCGCACCCCAAATCCGGTGCGACCACGGCATGGGTGCCCTCCCCGACGGCGGCGACGCTGCATGCGCTGCATTACCACAAAGTGGACGTGAGAGCGGTGCAGCAGGAGTTGGAGCAGGTCGACCTGGACAGCATCAGCGAAGACATCCTGTTGGACCTGCTGAGCATACCCGTCGTCGAGAAAGCAGAGTGGAACGAGGACCAGATCCGCGAGGAGGTGGAAAACAACGCCCAGGGTCTGCTGGGTTACGTGGTGCGTTGGGTGGAGCAAGGCGTCGGCTGTTCGAAGGTGCCGGACATCCACAATGTCGGCCTGATGGAAGACCGTGCGACGCTGCGTATCTCCAGCCAGCACATCGCCAACTGGCTGCGCCACGGGGTGGTCAGCGAGGACTACGTCAAGGACGCGCTCAAGCGCATGGCCAAAGTCGTCGATCGGCAGAACGCCGGGGACTCGGCCTACACGCCAATGGCGGGCAACTTCGAGAAGTCAGTGGCCTTCCAGGCTGCCAGCGCGCTGGTGTTCAAAGGCCGCGAGCAGCCAAGCGGTTACACCGAACCGCTATTGCATGAGTTCCGTCTGGCGTTCAAGAAGGAGCATTAATCGAGCGGTAGCCTGCGCCGGGCAACGCAGGACCTGGACAGGCTGCTGTAGATGAAGACCTGGCGAACAGCGCTGTGCCTGACACGACGCGTTCGCCAGCAAGCCGGCTCCTACGGATTTGCGTCCAAGCGCAGTTCATCGCCTGGCCGAAAATCACTGCAGGAGCGTGCTTGGCCGCGAAAGCGTCAGACCGACCGCCACCCGCTGGCTGACCCACCTCAACCTGTAGGAGCCGGCTTGCTGGCGAAGGCGTCAGGCTTGGAAACCTCGATGGTGGAGGCCAGAACTGCTTCATCCGCAAGCCCGCCCCTCCAACATCAAGTCCGGTCAGGTGCTTTCGCGTACCACCAGTTCAAACCCCAGGTCCACCTGCGCTTCGTGAACCGTGCCGTCCAGCAAGCCGAGCAGCAACTGCGCGGCGCGCTGGCCGACCTGTTCGCGCGGGGTGCGGATGGAGGTCAGGCGCGGGACCATGTGCGCCGAGCCCGGCAAGTCGTTGAAGCCGATCAGCGAAACCTGTTCAGGAATACGGATGCCGCGCCGCAGGGCTTCCAGCGTGGCGCCCTGCGCCAGGTCGTCATTGCAGAAGAACACCCCGTCCACGTCCGGATGCTCTTCGAGCAAACGGGCAAACAGTTCACTGCCCAGACCGATGGACGATGGCAGCGGCGACGCCATCTGCAGCGCTTCGTCATACAGCCCTTCCTGCTCCAGCGCGCCGCGAAAGCCTACGCCGCGCTGGATCACCCGTGGATCGAGCTGCGCCGACACGTAGGCCAGTCTCGTACGGCCACGGCTCAACAAGTGCCGCGCCGCCTCGGCTCCCGCCTGTTGCTGGGAGAATCCCACGCACGGCTCGGCGCGAGTCGGGTCCAGCTCCATCATATGAACGCAAGGCACGCCACTGGCTGCCAGCAGTTGCTGAGCGGCCGCGCTGCGGTCGAAACCGGTCAGCAAGATGCCCCGAGGCCGGTGGGAAAGATGACTGCGCAGCAGGTTCTCTTCTTCTACAGGTGAGTAGTGATAGTTACCGATCACCACTTCCAGCCCGCGCGGACGCAGAACGGTCTGAATGGCTTCGAGGGTTTCAATGAATAACTGGTTGGACAGCGACGGCACCAGCACCACCACCGACTGGCTGTGCGACGACGCCAGCGCGCGCGCGGCAGGATTGGCGACATAGCCTAGACTCACCGCAGCAGCGCGGACTTTTTCCACCAGCTCCGGTGCCACCGTGGCCACGCCACGCAAGGCTCTGGACGCGGTAATGGGCGACACGGCAGCCAGTTTTGCGACTTCGTTAAGAGTAGGACGACCGGTGGAGCGGGAACCAATACGTGTCATGCGTTGCCAACTGATTGGAAGAGCGTTGCGGGGGGTTGCGATTGTGTGGGATGGGCTCTAAGGTAGCGCTATCTCACGGAGGCCCGCAACTTTTCGATCGTTTACACGACTGGAATGATGCATCTCATGGATCAGCGAGATACCCATAACAATGACTACACCTGGAAACAGTCTTGCCGGACTTGCACACCATTCGGCGAAGACAGCGCTGTCTCCGGGACGAGGTTTTTATGACTACTGCTCCACATGCTATTTCCGCCATCGTGGTAATGGGTGTTTCCGGCTGCGGCAAGAGTGCCGTCGGGGCTGCCATCGCTGAAAACAGCGGCGGCCGGCTGATCGAGGGTGATGCGTTCCATCCCCAGGCCAACATCGACAAGATGAGCGCGGGCCATCCGCTGAACGACGACGACCGCGCCGGCTGGCTGACCCGCCTCGGCGAAGAAGTCGCTGCCGCCGTCGCAAAGGGTGAAAAGCCTGTTCTGACCTGCTCCTCGCTGAAGCTTATCTACCGTGAACGCCTGCGTGCAGCCGTGCCGGAGCTGGGCTTTGTGTTTCTGGAGCTGACCAAGGAGCTGGCCACCGAACGCTGCTCGCACCGCCCGGGGCATTTCATGCCGGCCAGTCTGGTCGACAGCCAGTTCGCAACCCTCGAACCTCCTTACAACGAAGACCGCACACTGGTGGTGGACGCAACCAAGCCGATCGAGACCCTCGGCAAGGAAGCGGCTCAATGGTGGAGCGATTCCCTCGACCACTCTCAAACCCCATCTGTCACCGCTCGCACCGGCTCTTGAGCCGAGCTCAGGTGTGAGCGGCAAAGGTAGCGCTGTCTCTGATGACGCTGCCCCTGCTTCACAGGGCAGAGAGCAACAGCGTTAAGCAGTAGCTCCAAAAAAACAAAATACAACGGAGAGACACCCATGTTCGGTATGACTCAAGACACGTATCTGCTTGTCGATGCGTTGGTGACCATCATTGGCCTTGTGCTTCTGATCACCAAGTTCAAAGTCCACCCTTTTATTGCATTGACCATCGCGGCAGGTTTTCTCGGGCTGACCTCCGGGATGCCGGTCGACAAAGTGATGAAATCGTTCCAGGACGGTTTCGGCGGCGTGCTGGGTTTCGTCGGTATCATCCTTGGCCTGGGCACCATGCTCGGCAAGTTGATGGCGGACTCGGGCGGTGCTGACCAGATCGCCCAGACCCTGATCCGTCGCTTCGGCAAGGACCGCGTGCACTGGGCCATGATGTTTTCGGCGTTCCTCGTGGGTATCCCGCTGTTCTTCGAAATCGGCTTCGTGCTGTTGATCCCGCTGGTGTTCATCGTTGCGCGTCGCAGCGGCGTGTCCATCGTCAAGATCGGTATCCCGTTGCTGGCAGGTCTGTCGGCGGTGCACGGTCTGGTGCCTCCGCACCCGGGTCCGTTGCTCGCAATCGGCATCTTCAGCGCCGACATCGGCAAGACCATCTTCTACGGCCTGATCGTCGCATTCCCGACCGCAATCATTGCCGGCCCTATCTACGGTAAATGGATCGCCAAGCACATTCCGGGTAACCCGTCGAAAGAGCTGATGGACCAGATTGCCAAAGAGTCCACCAACGAAAACCTGCCCAGCTTCGCCATCACTCTGGTGACAATCCTGCTGCCGGTGTTCTTGATGTTGCTCAAGACGTTCGCCGACGTTGCGCTGCCAGCCGGCCACATCTTCCGTATCTGGATGGACTTCATCGGTCACCCGATCGCGGCTCTGCTGTTCGCCCTGCTGCTGGCGTTCTACACCTTCGGTTCGGCACGCGGCTTCAGCCGTGACCACATCATCAAGCTGCTCGACCAGAGCCTGGCGCCCGTTGCCGCGATCGTGTTGATCGTCGGCGCTGGCGGTGGCTTCAAGCAGATGCTGGTGGACAGCGGCGTCGGCAACCTGATCGGCCACATGGCCGTGCAGGCGCAAATCTCGCCGATCCTGCTGGCCTGGCTGGTCGCTGCGGTGATCCGGATCGCGACGGGTTCTGCAACCGTCGCCACCATCACCGGCGCCGGGATCGTCGCCCCCGTGGTCGGCATGGTGCCGGGCGTCAACCGCGAGCTGCTGGTACTGGCGACCGGTGCAGGCTCGCTGATCCTGTCTCACGTGAACGACGCGGGCTTCTGGCTGGTCAAGCAGTACTTCAACATGACCGTGGCTGAAACCCTGAAGACCTGGACCGTGATGGAAACCATCCTGTCGGTCGTGGGCATCATCCTGATCATGCTGTTGTCGTTGGTGGTTTGATGCATTGATCACAGCGCCATAGCACTGTGATACCTCCGCTGCACCCATGCCCACCCTCGCGGTGGGCATGTCATTTCTGAACCTCCGATACTGCGCTGTGCCGGCGTTCTGATCATGGGCTTGAGTGCATCGATTCGGGTGAATCGGGCCTGATACAAAACCGTTCACACATCCCGTCATCAATTCGATTAAAGTTACGGCGTTTTGCCGCTACTCATTTCGGAAGTCTCCTACACTCCTCGCAGAGAAATCGTAGGAGCAATCTAATGAAAATTTCATCCCCGCCCGGCACGAGTTCTTTGCAATAAAGGCCAAAGGAGTGTGGAATAGGCGCCGCCCTGAATCTGGCTATCAAGCCGATAGCCGATTCACACGGGAATTTACCGCCAGCATCAGGCAAGATTCACATGCCGTTCGGCCCCACGAGCGGCGTCAAGTGTGACGAGACGATGAACCTGGGGAATTAAAATCGTACCCATGGCGTCATACTGATGAACGCATTTGGATGCAATCGGCAAACCATCACCCAAAGGCTCACGCCAGCCTCCCGGCAGAGGCGCTTCATGAGGCCATCAAGGAAAAGATTATGTTGATACTCACCCGTAAAGTCGGCGAAAGCATAAACATTGGTGACGACATCACCGTTACCATTCTGGGCGTTCAGGGCCTCCAAGTACGTCTTGGCATCAACGCTCCGAAAGATGTTTCAGTGCATCGCGAAGAAATCTACAAGCGCATCAAGGCCGAGACTGCACCGGACCAGGATCCGCAATAAACCCACCGGTTTATGCTTATTCGATCACTGTCAGCAACCACCCGGTGCTGACAGGTCGGCGACGGCGACTGACCAGACGCCGTTTTTTTTCGTCTGAACTTTGGATCCAGCCAAGTCGCCTCGCGGGTAACTAAGCGGGCACGGGGACAAAGATTCAGCGTATGTGACGATGCACTTCCGGATGTCGAGGGAAGTTGTCAGTTGTCAGATTTCGCCAACTAAAAGGGCCGATCTCCATAAGAGATCGGCCCTTTTCAGTTAGTGCCGCCGTTTAACCCGATCAGCCCGCCGCGTTCAGTTGTTGGGCGATGGAGTCTTTGGCCAGCAATCGCTTTTCCTTGAGGGTCTTCAGTTCATCGTCCGAGAGGTCACCTGCCTCTTCGACACTGACGATATGGGCGTCCAGCTCATCGTATTGCTCGACCAGCGCATTGAGCTTCGCGTCGCCGCTTTTGCGCTTGGCGAGCTCTTCTTTGGTGATGCTCAGGTCTGCGTACAAATCGTGCTTAACCGGCATGGGGTGCTTCTCCTCTGATGACTGACGTAGGCATGTTGAGGTTAGTCCAGCCTAAAGGTTCGACGTTTTTGCTGCTGCGGATAACGCATTTTGATAGGCACGATGCTGTGCGACGGGCTACGGTGTGAGTCGAGCTCTCTATTTGCAAACTTCAAGGATCGACCATGACCGTACCCTTTTCCCGTCCCTTTATCGCCAGCGCTCTGGCCCTGGGCATCGCCTTTTCAGCGGCAGCACCGGCCTTTGCCGAGCCCAACAAGCAGGTCCAGGCAGATGCCGAGCAATACAAAGCCGACGCACTGAAGCTGCTGGAACAGCTAGTCAACATCGATACGGGCCCAGGCTACGAGCCCGGGCTGACCCAGGTAAGCGACATCGTGATCGAACAGCTCAAGGCGCTGGGCGCAACCATCGAGAGGGTTCCCAATACCGCGCCGGACAAGAGCCAGCACATCGTCGCCACGCTCAAGGGGACCGGCAAGGCTAAAATCCTCCTGATGGCGCACATGGACACCGTATTCAAGGAAGGCTCCGCCGCCGCCCGGCCCTTCCACATCAAAGACGGCCGGGCATACGGGCCGGGTGTCATGGACGACAAAGGCGGTATCGTCGCCGGGCTTTATGCGTTGAAGATACTGAAGAAACTCGACTTCAAGGACTATGCGCAAGTCACCTTCCTGCTGGATGCCAGTGAAGAGACCGGGTCTGCCGCCGCCACCGCCCTGATCCAGAACGTCGCCAAACAGCACGATGTGACGCTGAACCTGGAGCCGGGCCGCCCCGCCGACGGGCTGGTGGTCTGGCGCAAAGGCAGCGCAACGGCAGTGGTCGAGGTCAGGGGCAAGGCGTCCCACGCCGGCGTCGCGCCGGAACTGGGCCGCAATGCCGCCATGGAGGTGGCGCACCAGATTCTGCAACTGGGCAAACTGGGCGACGCCGAGAAGAAGACCACGATCAACTTCACCGTGCTCGACGCAGGCGATAGGATCAATGTGATTCCCGATCAAGCCACCGCCAAGGCGGATGTGCGCGCGGCCGTGCCGGCCGAATTCGACCGCATCGAGAAGGATCTGGCCCGTGTCTCGGCGGACAAACTGATCCCGGACACCGAGGTGACCACCCGCCTGGAGCGTGGTTTGCCGCCGATGCCACAAACGCCGGAAACCGACAAGCTGGTTGATATCGCCCAAGGCATCTACGGCGAGATCGGCCGCAAGCTGACCATCGAGGGCAGCGGCGGCGCGGCCGATGCAAGCCTTTCGGCCGGGGTTGGCGTGCCGACACTGGATGGCTTCGGCATCGTCGGCGGGAACATTCACACGCCTGAGGAATATGCCGAAGTCGAAAGCGTGTCGCCGCGCATTTATCTGCTGACGCGGATGATCATGGAGCTGGCAACGCACACGCCGGGCAAATGACTCACGCCTGTTCCCGGAGCCGCCGCGCCTCATACGCGCGCAGGTGCAGGTAAACGTAATCGAGGGCCGACAGTGAATCCTCAAGTGAGCTGTCGGCAACTTTCCGTCGGGCAATCAGCTCACCGAAGACATGCTGCACTTCAATCGGCGCGCCGCGCTCGATGTCCCTCAGCATGGAGGCGGTCATCTTCGAACCCGGGGTGGTCAGCATTTTCTCGAACCGTTGCCGGACTTCGCTGCGTAGCGGGTGCCCTGCGTGGTCCGCCACCTGAGCGCACTCGTCCAGCAATCTCAAAATCAGCCCTTCCCCGCCGCTGGCGATCACGTCGCCGATGCTGGCGCGCATCGACCCCGTGATGCCCGCACCGGTCGCGATGAAGCACCATTTCTCCCACATTTCCTGGCTGATCTGCTCACTCAATACGGTGTCGAATCCTGCATTGGACAGCGCTTCGGCGACCTGCTGAATACGCGGGCTCAGCCGACCGTCACGTTCGCCAAACGTGAGTTGGTGGATGTCATTCAAGTGCAGAATGGCACCCGAAGCGTCGCGATCCACCGAAATCAGGCACTGCCCACCCAGCACGCTGGCCGGTGAAAACCGCTCGGCCAGCCTGTCCAGGTGTGCCAAGCCATTGAGCAGCGGCAGGATCAGCGTTTCAGGGCCGACCGCAGGCGCGAACGAGGCCATGGCGCTGTCGAGGTCGTAGGCCTTGCAACTGAGCACGATAAGGTCGAAGGGCGTGTCCAGCATCGCCGCCATCACCTGCGGCGGTGACGGGTATTCGATGTTGCCCTGCGGGCTGCGCACGATCAGCCCGTCACGCTCCAGCTCCAGTCCCCGGCCTTCGCGCGCTAGAAACGTCACGTCTCGCCCGGCATCCAGTAATCGGCCGCCGAAGTAGCCACCGATCGCACCCGCGCCCACCATCAAAATACGCATTGGTCAGTTCCTGTTCGATGTCACGACGAGTCAGACATCCCAGCGTAGATGAGGGCCGCTCGTCCCGCGAACTGCCGAGGAGCGGCCAGGCTGTGCGTGACGCCGGAACAACGGACAAAAAAAATCCCGGGCCACCGAAGGGGCGCCGGGATGCAAGTACTGCAAGGAGAGTCAGGACTGAGCGTTGACCAATACGGGCCAGAGGAACGGCAAGCGGTCCTCGCTGCGACTGGACACCAGTCGAGGGGTCGCCATGGCAGGCTGCGCCGCGAGGGTCTGCAAGCGCGTCAGGACCGAATCGATCACCACGCCGCTGGCGTCATGATGGAATTGCCAGACGCCGTAGATGCGACCGTCAAAGGACGCCTCGCTGCCCAGCCGCGGATCGACCCCCAGCCCTGCCCCCAGACCGAACAGGTGCAGACCGTGCAGGCGCTGGCCGCCGGCGTCGAGCGGACAACCCGCAGGATCGGAATCAAGCCCACCCTTGACCTCCATCAGCTTGATGGCTTCGCCCCCGGCATGCCTCAGGGCGGGCAGCAGCGGCTGATAACCGGTGCATTGCACAACGATGTCAGCTTCGGCCAGCGCCTGGCGGGCACGCTCGAATTGATCGGTCGGGCCTTGGTGGGTCTGCAGCAACTGTACGCGTACGCCGGTCTTGCCGATCTGACCTTTGGACAGGGCTTCGCGGCCCACGTCCAGCGCACGGTAGCGCAAGCCGCCGGAGCGATTGACCCGCCCCGAAACCGGGCAGACATCCCTGACCGCATCGAACACGTAGCCCGCGTCCAGCGCGGCCTGCGCGGTCTCGTAAAACAGGCGGATCGGCGAGCGGTGCACCAGTGTCACTTCTTCAAGACCGGCAAATTCCAGGGCGTCGGCGAGGTTTTCCAGGACTGAAAATGCGCTGTGGGAGCCGCCAACCACACAGACCCGGCCCTTGGCCGCCAGCGTTGTTGCAAACAGATGACGCAGTTGCACGGCGTTCATTCTCAACAGCGCATCGGCGCTCGCTATCTGCGCCGAGGGCGGAACCGCGAGGCCTTGATCCGCCAGACTGTCGAGCAAGTGCTGCGGGTCCTGCCAGCCGCCCAGGTTAAGAACCACCGCACGGCTGCGAATCCGCCGGCTGCGGCCCTCCGACTCTACCCACACCTGGTACTCGTCGCCCTCGCGCACAATCTCGGTGATCGTCGTGCTGCTCCATAATTTCACGCCGTAGTGCTCGACGATGAAATCGAGCACTAACGTCGAGGCTTCCGCCAGCAGTTCAGCCACGTCCGCCAGTTGCGGGGCGCTTTGCGCCTGGCGACGAATGCGCCAATAGGCAGGCGAATGTTCAAGGGGCTCGAATACATCGCGCAATGCCGGGTCACGCAGGCAATCGAGAAAGACATCGCCGACCGAATTGGCGGTAATCCGGTAATCGCCTAAACGACCCGTGCCCGGCGTGGGACTTGCGTCCACAATGATTAAACCTTCCTTGGCCAGTTCTGGCATGGCACCACTTTTCAATGCGTTGAAAAGCAGTCCCATTCCCGCAGGTCCGGCACCTCCCACTATGCAACCGCAAACGGTTTCCAGATGATCTCCTTGCATAACTGTCACTCCACGCTGGGTCGTTACCGTACCGCCGGCCGCGCTATAAACCGCCACACTGACGTGCGCGTCTAACCGCAATCGCTCAGGCGATGTCTGAACTTTCAAGTTGAATAATTAGATGGGGTCTTGCTGAACTACCGTGCTCGCAGACTTGACGACCCCAAAACGCGGATCACATCGGAGCCGCGGGCAGGTCGGAAGGACGGCGCGTGGTGGCTCGATGGCTCTAGACCGCGACTTCAGGTGCGGGAGGTGGTGGGTGGGCCGCCCCGACGCCGAACATTCGCATGGCTTGCTGCTCAGGTTTCTTTGCGGGACGCTACCGCCAGCTCATCACGTGCCTGAAGGGTCTTTTCGAGAATGAGAAGTGTCCGGCTCTTGCACTAACTGGACGTTTTCTTAGTTGAAAACGTAAAGCGATGGTTGCAAATAACGGCCAAAGTGTCAATTTTCTGAGAAACCGGTGCTTTTCTTGATTACCACCTTTAACCCGTTGATTTAGAAGGTATTATTAATAATGGCGCCAGTAAGTCGTCGCTTTAGACCAAGCCCATGGATTTATAAAATAAGAAGCTTCCGCGCTTTAGTTTGACAGTCCCTGACGCGAACGGATCTAAATAACTTTCCATTGGAAAGATACTGATGAGCGGTTGATTTTCGTGGTGCACTTTAACTTTTAGAACTATTTATTGACGTCAGCATTAATGAATACCGGCTCCTGGATTTCCACCGGATGCATTAAGAGAAGTCGCAGGATCGTATCCGATAGATGGCGGGGTAAAGATGAGAACTATTCCGGGCTGCGATGCCTCCATTGCTCATTGCTAAACACATAAGCACCGCCAGAGAGGTGAACCTGATGAACGTTGAAAAGCCGCCTGGCTTCGGCCTCGCAGAGATCGATTATTCGCGCGACACCCTGTTCGGGCCCATCCCCATGCAGGCAACTTGCCGCGTACGGCTTGCCACCATCGAGCACAATGGCGACACCCTGCGCGAACTCACCATCCTTGGTGATGTGCCGGAATATCTGCCCAAATCAACGGTGGTACGCGTTGCCATGGAGGGGCGCATTGAAGCGGGGCCTGTGCGGGAACACTATGCGGTTCAAGCCAACGGCGAAGAACAGTTCAAACTGCTCTTCGAAGATGAGCACGGTCGCAGGCCCCACTGAACCCTCGGGTCCTAGCGCGCGCCGTCGTGTACGTGGACCGCCTGGGCGATGCCAAGCGGTTTGCCGGATCGAGGGTCTGGTGCGCTGAGGGGCAAGGGGCTGAGCGGCGGCGTGCTGAAGAGCGGCGCTGCTGCCGAGGCGTCGTCAGCAATGGGGGGCTGGCCACTCGTACGCGCATTCCCGGGCTGGAGGGCGGCGCCGTAACGCAGCCCTTCCACCTGAGGTTTGATCTCAAGTACCGGCTCGGGCGGCAGTAGCTGTTCGCGCTCGAGTGAAGTCATGGGCGGGCGGAAGCTGGCGTTTCGTGTTTCCAGACGCTCCAGCATGGTGGTGATCGTTACAGCACCCACCACCACAATACCCAGCAGGCAGCCGACGCCGATCATGACCTTGCGCCGACGGCGCAAAGGCGCCGCTCCTTCCTGCACTCCTACCGCCTCGATTTCGGGTTGCGCGTGCGCCATGCAAATCCTCAGTATCCCGCCTGGCCGCTCAGGGCCGATGCGGACCAACATAAGGCGGAATCGCGATTATTGCCAGCGCTCTGCGCTCAGCTCGCCAAGGCATGGGGGTAATGCCTGGCCTTCTCGAGTTCGGCCTGGAGGTCGCGAATCAACGTACATAAGGCATGGCTGTTGTCGAGCGAGTCCAGGGCGATATTCGACGCGAACAACTCGACACGCTCAGTGGCAGGGTCAATGACTTCAACCGTCATCACATCCGCCAGGACCGTACAGTTGCAACGCAGGGGCAGAAACGCGCTTTCTATAATGCTGCGCAGTTCAAGGTTAGAGAGCGTACAGGCAATCATTTTCAATCCTCCACAGGCAGGACTGCATGATGCTTTCAGCCACTCGCCTGACTCTAAGTAAGCACTTCCAGTAAGCTGGAAATGGTTCCGGGACGCCGTCCGTCATTCGACAGAGGGGTTATCTCGTTATACCCCCCGCCCCAAAGTGAAGCAAACTACCCGGCGCCCGCACTGTTAAGCAGCCCGGCACAGGTCGATGGAGGAAAATCGATTCACCTGTGCAGGACATGCCTGGTTAACCGTTTGAGGTCAGGAACAAAGCGAAATTGATGGGCGAATCACGCGCGCAGGATGCATGCAGCCATTCGTCGGGCACCGGGGTGGCGTCCGACGAATGAACTCATGGGGCTCTGATTGGCTTTAGCTGTGGGCTTAGCTGCGTGGCAGCTTGAGGTGAATAAGCGCAACGCGGGCGCCCTTCTTGTCCAGACGCTCTTCGATGGCAAAGGGTTTGAAACCCAGCTTGGGGTAGAACAGCAATCCCGGGACATTGTGGTTAAAGCAGGAAGCGGTGAGTTCTGCGGCTTCGTGCTTGCCAAACGCCAGCTCCATCATGCAGCCAATCATGTAACGGCCCACGCCTTTGGAGCGGAATCGTGGGTCGATGATGACGTTGCCCATGGAGCAACGGCCCCTGAAATCGTATCGGGAGAAATTCGCAAACCCGACCACTTGGCCGTCCAGCTCGATGACCGTGTTGTCCGAACGTTGCTCAATGGCCTCGTTGAGCTGCTCAGGGGTTAGCGGGAACACCGCCTTGGGGAACATATAGAACAGTTCATCAATGCTCTGGGGCATGTCGCAGATGAAAGGAACGTCTTTTTCTTCCAGGGGGCGATGGACAAACATGCTGGGTAACCTCTCGAAGAAGATGAATCTGTGGACGGACTATAGCGGTCAACACAGAGCGCCGACGTTATAAGACACCATTCAGCCATAAATGTGCCGGAATGTTGCGCATCGGCGGAATCCGTCGCAGGAGAGTGTCGCAAGCCACTGACGGCCCTGGAAATCCGCCAACCGGGCAGAAAGCCTCCGGCTTTAAGAGCAGGTCATGCAATTTGCACGAAAACGAGTGGCGGTTATTTCCATAACCTATTGATTCAATTGTATTTATTCCAGAGCGAAGCGGTGGCACAGCCAATGCACCGTATTGGGGAGAAGTACAAAATCATTCGCACGGAGCAGCACCATGAACGTCTCACCTGATTCTTATCCTGCCGCTGTAGAAGAATCCTCATCGGTCTCCGGCGTTTCCTGGGGGGCCATCTTCGCGGGCGCCGCAGGCGCTGCCGCCCTCTCCCTCATCCTGATCCTGCTGGGTTCCGGCCTCGGTTTCTCGGCGATGTCGCCTTGGGCCAACGAAGGCGCCAGCGCGAAGACCATCGGTATTTCCACCGCCGTCTGGCTTGCACTGACGCAGATCGTTGCATCAGGCATGGGCGGCTACCTCGCCGGCCGCCTGCGTGTCAAATGGGCCAACATGCACGGCGACGAAGTCTACTTCCGTGACACGGCACACGGTTTCCTGTCGTGGGCAGTTGCCACGCTGGTTGCCGCTGTGTTGATCGTAGGCTCGGTGAGCGGCATCGTGGGCAGCGGCGTTAAAGCCGGCGCCACTGCGGCTGCCGGTGTGGCAGGTACTGCCGCAACAGCCGCAGGTTCCGCAGCGGGCAATACCAGCAGTGATCAGTATGGCTACTACATCGATTCTCTATTCCGCGATGATCGCCCTGCAGCAGTAAGCGATGATGCGGCTCACGGTGTCGTGGTGCGTATCTTCACCAAAACCATGGCCAATGACGGTCAGCTCGCGCCGGAAGACCGTACGTATCTGGCACAGCTGGTTGCGCAGCGTACCAACATGAGCCAGGCCGATGCCCAGGCCCGCGTTGATCAGGTGTATGGCCAAGCCAAGCAGGCTGTCGCCGATGCCAAGCTCAAAGCTCAACAGGCTGCCGATGCCGCTGCCAAGGCTGCCGCAACCGCGGCGCTGTGGACCTTCGTTTCGCTGCTGTGCGGTGCGTTCGTCGCCAGCCTTGCCGCTATCTGGGGTGGTCGTCGTCGTGATGCGGTCACGTATGTCGAAACCCGTGCTTATTCCAATACTTCCAGCATTCGCTGATCAAGGAGAGTCATCATGCGTTCATTGCTTCTGTGGTTCCTCGGCATTCCAATCCCTATCATTATTTTGATCGCACTGTTTGTGCATTGATTAAGCGGTAGACGATCCGCGCTGTTCTCCCCGAGGCAGCGCGGATTTTTTTGCGTGCTGAAAAGTGGTTTGGGTGGTGGCGCGATGGGTGCGGGTCCGCAGCAGCATTACCAGCTGCCATAGGGAATGCGGTGTTGTTCGACGTAGGCTTTGTTCTCCGGTTCGAGCGGGATGTACTTGCCCTTGCTCGCGCCGCGGTAGGGACCGAGCGGCTCGATTTCAGCCTGAAAGCGGCCGACCTCTTTGAAGCCTAGACATGATCCGCCTACCCAAACTTTGAGGATTCCGCCAGGCGCCATACCTAGCGTGATCGTCTCTCGATAATCTTCCTGCCATTCCCCGGGCCATATGCAAAACGCTTTTTCTGGTCTGAGCATTTCCTCCCGTACCCACTGGGGAATCTGTATTTTGATCTTGTATGCCTGCGGCTCCACCAGTGACTGCCAGCGCAGGAAAATCTGGTCTGGCAGGTCAACGTTATTTATAGGTTTCCCTCCCGATACTCCTTGATGCCAACCCTCCACCTTACCGGTATAACTCGCGACGCCGCCGTGCACCCTAAAGAATGCGAGTCCACGCGTGTCCAGTACGTCGACGGTTTCCACCCATACTTCCATGTGCTTGGGGGCGGCGAAACCTATGTACCAGGCGGGATATGGCAGCTTCGGGACAGGCGGCAATCTTGGCCCATTCGCGCACGCATTCAGACTGAGTAACAAACCCACCGAACAGACCAGGCGGCTCATTCTGGATAACCTTTTTGAGGGCGGTTGAGGTGCACGTTCCGGCGTTTGAGCGGTGCCGGTTTGCTGAAAAGAAAGGGACCTTCCGGGGTCCAGTGCGCGGACATGTGGATGTAACGCGCTCGCAGCAGCGCCTCTTGAGCAGGCTCAAGGCGTACGAGCCGATCCGCCATGACCTGCTGCAAGATTCGCTTAGCGATAGGCATAAGCTTCTCTGGCACTGCGAGTTCAGGCCGCGCTTCCAGCCCCTTGAAGGGAACAGCGTGACGTATCCCCAGTTCAGGCATAACACGCAGTGCAATCAGGCTCAGTTCGCCATGCACGGAGCGTTCGAGCAGCACGGTTATCCAGTAGTCCTCCATGACCGACGCGGCTTTGCCGCGCGGGTTAGTTGCCGCAGGCCAGGCTTTCACCGCAACGTAGCCATCGCGATCGACGCCTGATTCGCGCAATGCCTTGGCGTCCGCCTCTGCACGGGCCCAGGCGGTGTGGGATTCAACCCGTTGACCGTCCGGAACGCTGGCTTTGCAGGGCTGCGGCATCCACAACTTTCTCGTGCCCGTGGGAGATAGCCCCCGCCGACATCGGAGTGAGCGCCGCACTGGATTCTGAGACGTTCATTTGTGCGGTGGCGCGATGGGTGCGGGGCCGCAGCAGCATTACCAACTGCCATACGGAATACCATGCTGGTCTATCCAAGCTTGCGCCGCTGGATTGGGGGCTCGGTAAAACAACCGTTTTCCGTCTTGGTTGGGGCCGAGCGGTTCGACTTTGGCTTGGTAACGACCGACTTCTTTGAAGCCAAGGCATGGCCCACCGATCCAAACTTTAACGATCCCTCCTGGGGCCATGCCCAGCGTAATAGCGAAGCGGTAGTCGTCTATCCATTCTTTTGAGCCTCGGCAGTATACGCGCTCTGGCTTAACCATCTCATCGCGTACCCACTGAGGGATTTGTATTCTGGCCCTGTAAGCCTGTGGCTCCACTAGTGACTGCCAGCGCAGGAAAATCTGGTCGGGCAGATCGACGTTATTTATAGGTTTCCCTCCCGATACTCCTTGATGCCAACCCTCCA
>NZ_DASVUM010000222.1:0-29098 GCF_036387035.1 Pseudomonas sp.
GTGAACAGATGGATGTCGGCGTACAGCGCGAAGAACCGATGCAGCATTTCGCCGAACAGGCAGATGTCGCCCTCGCCGGCAAAGCCGTTGGCGTCCAGGGTCACTTCGATGTCCACGCCCCGCAGGAGAAAGCCCTTCTCGAAACGCTGCACGAGGTGATGGCGGACTTCGACGATCGCGTCCAGGCGTCGACGATTGAGCTCGCTGCCGGTCCAGTCGTACAGCGCCAGGGTGCCGCGCAGCACCTCGGCATTGTCGAGCATCGGCAGAAAGTTGGAGCCCAGGTGGCTCAACACGCGCCAGTGAAAGCGGTCGCGGCTCGGCGGATAACACGGCAGGGTCGGCGCACACAGGTTGCGCACCCGCAGACCGGCCTGTGTCGAGTGCAGCGGCGTATCAAGGAGGGTGCTTTGCAGCGCCTTTCTCGGCAGTTGCCCGTTGGTTCCGGTGAGCCGCAGCGACAGGCAGGAGCGCTCGGTCATCCGATCGACGTCGGCGCCCTCCCCGCCGATTATCAGCCAGGTGTCATGCAGCCCGTTCGCGCCGCGCTTGAGGCGGCTATGGAAATAACGTTCCGGCGCCTCGTCGCGCAGCATGCCGCCCTTGTGCCGGAAGCTGGAGAACGGCACGTACTCTTCCCGTCCCGAGTCGCGGGACGCCGTGACACGGTCGACGGAGTAGATTTCAGTGTGGCCGTCCTGCAAGCGCATCGGCCGCAGCAGGTAGTCGGTCTGCAAAGGGTCAAGGGACAGCGGATCCGCTTCCAGGGGAAACAGGTTGATCACCGGCACGGCGTGCAGGCGAATGTGCTCCTCGCCCAGGGCAAACGCATGGGGCCAGGCGTCGCTCAATACCGCGTCAAGCTCGAACCATGGGACCTCGGGCGCAATGCTCATGCGCTCCAGCCCGTGCAAGGTCACGAACATGAATTTCTCGGGAAAACTGAAGTACTCCAACAGCAACTGATAGCCGCTGAACGCGCTGTCGCCCTTCGGCCAGAGGCGGTCCTCCTCGCCGAAACCCTTCGGCGCGAAGCCTCCTTGCAACGGTTGACGTTGCGCATCCCCGGCCTGTCGCACGTACAACGCCTGGCTGCCCAGGGTCAGCGCATGATGCAGCGCATTGGCCACCGCCGGCGTGGCGTTGAGGTACAGCGGGATGCAGCGTAAATCCAGCTGCCCCCAATGGCTCAGCGCACCGCACGAAAAACGCATACGGATGACCGCGCGACCGTCCGGCTCATGGGCCAGGCGCACCGAATCAAGCGCCAGCGGACGCAGGGTCAGGTCCTGGGTGGTGGTGTAACTGCAGCGCGTGCGCTGGGGACCGATGGGTTGCGACTGGATTTCGAAGCCTGTCGCGACCCGCTCGCTCTGCTTCATCTGGTCAACGTCAGGTTGCAGCTCGACGATCGACAGCGATGGAATGGTGCGCAGGTAATGCGGCCACAGCAGGCTGACCAGGCCTTCGGTCAGCTCCGGCAGGTCGTCGTCGAGTTTTTCCCGCAGACGCCCCATCAGGAACGCGAAGCCTTCGAACAGCCGCTCAACGTACGGATCGTGGCCGCCGGGCTTGTCCAGATTCAACGCGGCGGCGCGGTCGGGGAACGCCTGGGCGAACTCCTTGCCGGCCTCGCGCAGGTAGCGCATTTCGGCATCGAAATAGCGCAGGGTCAGATTGTCCGTGTTCAATGAAACCTCCTGGTTGTGAGTATCAGCCGCACAGCACTGCCGCGCGTACCGGGTCCATGGCCACCAGAGCCGCCAGCAGCGGCTCCATGCGTTTGCCCAGCGCTGCCTTGTCGGCGTCGCTGCGCTGGGCTTTGAGGCGCAGCAGCTTCAGCAGCCGCGCCTTGACTTCAAACACCCGCGCCGGCTCCCACTGGGCGAGCGAATGGCGCTGGGCCGTTGCGTCGAGTTCGCCGAGCACGTGCAGTGCCAGCTCGCTTTTGCCGTACTGCTCGGCGACCCGCCCCATCAGCAAGCGCAGCAGCCAGCGCTGCCGACCGCTGTGAATGTCCGGTCGTGCGTCGAGCCAGGCCAGCGCTGCCTCGACCCCGTCACGGTCGGCCTGGGCCAGCGCCTCATTTTCAAGCGCCAGAACGTCGGCCTCGTCGACGACGGAAGGGGTTGCGGCGGGCAGCCAGGCTGCCGTGCCGGGTGCGCTGACGTGCTGCTCGATCCACTCGCGGGTGGTTTCGTCGGCAAACGCCGAGCCGTCGTTCCAGCAGAGGGTTTCGAGGCCCGGCAGACGCTCAAGGACCAAGCCCAGGTCTTCTTTAACGATGCGCGCCCAGCCCTCGAACGGTGCCGGCTGCCGGCTCAGCGCCTGAAAGAGGAACCATTGCAGGTCAAGCCAGAAATGGTTCACGCCCTCTGGCACAGCGTTGCGGCCGCACTGAGGGCCTGGGCGCAGAAAGGGTTGAGGCGGCGAAGCAAGCGGGAGGAGTTCTGTGCCATGGGGCGTCGTCCTTGAGCAAAAAGGTGAAGGCGCTGACGAGACCGTCACGCGGTCAGCGCCTCGCTGTTATGGGGCGGTGCAGTGCCGATGTGTTCGGCTGAGCGCACGCGAACGGGCGCTCAACCCAGCACACCGCAGCCGGCAGGCAAACGCTGCCTGCCTGCCGGCCCTGCACCGTCAGGCGGTCTGGCGTTCGTTCCACGAGTCGGAATGAATGATGTTGCCGTCCTTGTAGGTCCAGGTGACCTTCTCGTAGCGCAGCTCGATCATCTCCAGGTGGTTGTGCTTCTCCTTGGCCGGGTCCTTCACGTCGTGCATTTTCGGCGCGACGCGGACCACTTTGACGTTCTCCAGCAGGGTGTTGAAGTACTCGACTTCCTGGCCGGCGTCGTCGATGCGGTACCACTTGAACTCGGCGCTTTTGAGCGTCTGGCCCGTGCCGACCGCCTTGTACAGGTACGGGCTGCTGGCATCGATTTCCTTGGTGAACAGGAACGGCGTGTGGACGCGGGCGCCGGTCAACTTGCCGGTGTTGTTGTCGGTGGGGATGTAGACGCTGTGGTCTTGGGCGACCACTTCGACGCTGCCTTCCCGGGACTGCACGTTGACCGAGCCTTTGATGTCAGCGCCGCCGTCATCTTTCAGCCAGAGGTAAACGGGAATTGCCATGTGAAACTCCTTGCGTGGGTTATCGATTGCCGCGAAATGCGACGGGGGTAGCCGGCCCGGCCCCGGTCGAGAGCGACCCGCAGGCGCCCTCTTCCGGCACCAGACGGATGTCGACGCGGCGGTTGGCCCTGCGCCCTTGTTCGGTGTCATTGCTGGCGATGGGTTGACCGGCGCCGAAGCCCTGTACGGCAAAACAACTGCCGGGGATGCCGCCCATGCGTTGCATCCAGTCGCGCACCGACGCGGCGCGGTCTCGGGACAGGCGCAGGTTCTGCTCCGCGCTGCCGGTGGCGTCGGTGTGCCCGGTGACGACGATCAGCCAGCCGGGCCTGGCCTTGATGCCGACCAGTGCGTGGACCAGCACCTGGGTCGACTCCGCCTTGAGTTCGGCGCTGCCGATGTGGAACAGCGACAGCGTGTCCAGACGCACCGGCTCGGGTGCCCGGACCGTTTCGGTTGACGGTCGGTAGCGGCCAATGGCTTGCCAGACGGTGATGCGCAGCTGTTCGGCGTGGTACAGGCCGAGGCCCAGCGACCGAGGCTCGCCGTAGCGGTAGTAATCATCCAGCCGCCGGGCGTCGCCATGCAGGACGGTCAACGCCGCTTCGCGCAGTGCCACGGCCTGCTGGTCCTCGCGGGCTATGTCATTGATCGATGCGTAGCGGCGCAGGTCGTCATCGAGCTGGCGGATCAGCAACGTGTTCTGTCGGGCCGAGCTCGACATCGCGAAGATGGCGGCAAACGCGGCCAGCCATACGGCAACAACGCTGGCGCGCCGCGCTGCCGTGCCGCCGGTGTACCGGGGCAGCAGCTCCAGCAGACAATCCGGCACAGGTAGCGAACAGCGGGTCACCCGTGCAGAAACGGTTGGCACCAGCGCGGTCTTCGCCTGTATCCAGTGCTGCCAGACGCTGCCCGGTGTAGCACCCGGCAGGCCCGTCACGCGACAGATCGCGTACACCACCGGCAGCCGCGCGCGATGCCGGCCGAGGCGCGTGAAGTGCGGCGCCACGCACTGCGTCAGCCAGGCGGCATGAGTATTCATGTGCACGGCGAGTTGCATGCGTTGAATCAGCGCAGCGGCATCACCGTGCTGTCGCTGCCACTCTTCCATGCTGACGCAGGTCCCGTTATGCCGCACTTGTGCGGTGGGCGCGCCGTTTTCCCAGCTGAACCAGACGGATTCGGTGCCCGATCCTGCCTCTTCCTGGCCAAAGCGGGCCCCACGAATATCGCGCGCATCCTGGGACGCTTGCTGATAGCTCACCACCCACAGTGGCAACGTCAGCGCGCGCCTGCGGATCACCGAAAGCTGATGCGTCAGCGCACGCAGCTGCCCGTCCAGTTCCGCGCTGTCAGTGTATTGGGCTGGACTGATAACGAACATGACGCTCAGCTGGGCGCGCCAGTGCGGACGAACCGCCAGCAGCGCAGTGACCAGACCCGGCAACTGCTCGATGGCCGGGACGCTGACGTAACACCCGTTCGCGGTCGTGCGCACCGCGGTTTCCTGCGCAGCGTCGGCGTAGAGATCATCATCGACGTCACCCGCAAAAAGCGCGGCGCCATCACCGCAGACCAGCACCACCGGCAGCCGGGACTCATCACCTGGCAACGATCGAAACGCATCGCGCCCCAGCGCATCACCCCGACGCGCCGAGCGTCGCCCCGCCAGCAGCCAGCCCGCGGCGACAAGAACCACGGCGGCGGCGACTGAAAAGCCTTGAAGGGCCAGGCTCGGCGGCAACAGGCTGGTCACCCAGAGCGCCAGGCATCCCGACCAGACAATGAGGGCACGCATCAACTTGAGGGTCATGGGCGCGTCACACCCGCTCAGTCACAAGGGCGGCGACCAACTCCGCCAGGTGTGAATCCAGCAGCCACCACAGGCCCGCCAGTAACAGGCCGGCGCCCAGCAGGTGCACCAGCGGCTCGCGCAACCATAGAGGCAACGGTTTGCGCCCCCTTGCGTCGATCCACGTCGGAAGCGCCTGGTGCACCGACAAGGGCGCCACCTGCGCAGCCAACGCGGCCACCAACTGTTGCCGCTCGGGGTGCGTCACCTCCTTGTAACGGCCGAGAAACCCCAGCATCAGCACGCGGTGATACACCGTCAGCACGCACAGATCCGGCGCGGGTTCGTGCAGCACCTCGCGCATCTCTTCATATAGAAACTGCCCGGCCTGATGACGCCCGAAGTAATGCGCCTGAAGCGGTTCGTGGGTCCATTTGGCACGAGCATCGGCGTCGGCGCAGCCCAGCACGGCCTCATCGAGCAGGGCACATTGAGCGTGGCTGATGAAATCGACGCTGCGCTGGCTGACACCGGCGTGCTTCAACCCATCGCGCACCGCCACCACCTGCCGGGTGCACGTGTCCCAGAGCGCGTCGCTGTCCGGAGCGGACGCGCCGTGGCGCAACTCGACAATCAGCAGGTAAGTGTCCTGCAGCAGCTGATCGACATCGACAGGCAGCGCCGCGGCAGGTTTGTTTTTGATGGGCCGGCTCATGAGCGCAATACCGCAAACAGCTCAAGCTTCACGTCCGGCAGCGTGGCCGGCACGTAGAACGCGCAGACCCCTTCGGCGAGCACGGCCTGCCCGCTGGGATGCGCAAAGTCGAGGGCGAAATACTGGTTTTCAAGACGCAGCGGGATCGCCGCCGGTACATGGCTGAGGGGCTGCAGGGGGACACCGTCCAGCGCCGCATTGATCAACCGGTCGACGTCGTCAGGCGTACCCACTTTGCAGAGCCGCGGGAACTGCGTCTGCAGTTGCGCCGGCGCCTCGCGGCAGCGCACCGACAGGTAAAAGTCCGCGGCGTCGGGCTCACGCAGGCGCGGGTCGTTGAACGTCACTTGCCATCGCCCCGGCAGGATCTGCTCCAGCTCGAGGGCAATCACCCGCGACGGCAGGCTGGCTTCCAGCAACGTCGAGATCATCTGCATCAACGGCGGGAAGACTGTTTCAAGATCTTCATGGCGGTACGCCGGAATGGCGTCCACGTCGTGTTCGAGCGAGAACGTCAGCAGCGCCCCCGCCAGCTTTACCAGCTCCTGATACACCTGTTCGGGATGGCGCGCCGGGCTGGCCTTGAAATCGGCGAGCACCGGCTGATAGGTGTTGAGCGCATTGAGCAGCCAGAACAGGGAGACGTCGGCGACCGCGAAGTCGGCCATGCGCTGGTTGCTCTCACGGCGCATGCCCATCAAACGCTGACGCTTGGACGCCAGCTGAGTCAGCAGATTGTCCAGCTGAACCTGCAGACCCGCGTGCCCGGCGAAGCTCAACAACGGCGGCACGAATGCCTCGTCCAGGCACATGCGGCCTTGCCCGTCGCGCACCAGCCGGGCGACCGGACACGTCACATAATCGGCGTTGTCATCGCGGCCCAGGCGCAGGCTGAGCATGTGCTCAAGCACGCCGATGGACTGTTGATCGTCGCCGTAGAGGTCTTGCACTTGCCGCCAATCCTGCCGGTAACGCACAGGCCGGTCGTCCGGCGCGCCCTCGAACAGACAGTTGCCGCCGTTGGCCTGCTCCAGCGGCAAGCACAACAGCACGGTCGCGCCCTGCCCCGGGTCCAACTGGATCTGTTCCAGGGCCAGGGCGGCGGGCAACCGATCCACACGGCCGGTGTCGATGAGGGTGCCATCCGGCATACGGACACGCAGTGCGGACGCCTTGAGTTTGCCCAGCCGCAATGCCTCGGGATCGAACATGGCCGTTTGTACGCCCCACGGGTGAACCCGCGATAGATGGGCAAGGCATTCGTTGGTCCAGGCTTCCCAGCGCGCTTGCTGCTGGAATTGCTGCTGGGACAGCAACGCCCCGGCAGCCCAGAGAGGTCGGTCGATTTTCATGTTGTGCTCACTTATGGCCGACGTCAGGTTTTGGCTTTGGGCATCTGGGAAACCAGCGAAAGATTGACGTCCATGCCTTCCACCTGGAAATGCGGCACGGCGTACAACTTCACGCGGAAAAACCCGGGGTTATCGTCGATGTCTTCAACCGTCACCCGGGCATCCCGCAACGGATGAGAGGCTTGCAGATCGTCACCCGGGTCGGTCATTTCCGTGACCAGGCCGCTGATCCACTTATTCAATTCCAGTTCAAGCAAACGCCGGTCTTTGGTGGTGCCGATGTTTTCCCGCTGGATCAACTTCAGATAATGCGCAATGCGCGACAGCAGAAAGATATACGGCAACCGCGCATTGATCCGGCTGTTGGCCGTGGCGTCGGCGGTGTCATACAAGGCGGGCTTCTGGGTCGAGTTGGCGGAGAAGAAACAGGCGTAATCGCGATTTTTGTAATACGAGAGTGGAATAAACCCCAGATGAGCGAACTCGAACTCGCGGGTTTCCGGAATCATGACTTCCGAGGGGATCTTCACCTGACTGCCCGTGCCGAGGTCGTATAAATGGATGGGTAAGTCAGTCACCGCGCCACCGGACTGCGGCCCTCGAATTTGCACGCACCAGCCGTTGGCAACGAAACTTTTCACCATATTGGCAGCGAAAGCAAAAGAGGCGTTGGTCCACAGGTATTTGCTGTGGTCAGTGCCTTTGACGCTTTCCACATAATTGAAACTGCGCACGGGGACGGTGTCCGGGCCATAAGGCAGCCGTCCCAGCACGCGCGGCATTGTCAAACCGATATAGCGAGAATCGTCGGTGTCACGGAATGACTTCCACTTGATGTACTCCGCACGATCAAAGTAATTGCCGATGTCTTTGATGGCGGCGACTTCTTCCATTGTTTCCTTGCCGAAGAATGCTGGCCCTACCGAGCCAATGAAGGGCATATGCGCCGCCGCCGCGACTTTCGAAAGATTACGAAGGAGTGCGATATCCTGCGGACTGCGGTCGAACTCGTAACTGGACACAGCGGCGGCAATGGGCTCACCGCCGGGCGTATCGTATTCTTGCGTATAAGTGTGCATATACAGACCGCTCTGGGCGATCTCGGGGGCGTCTTCGAAATCCTGGACCAGATGATCCTTGCTGATGTCCAGCAACTCGATGCGAACGTTTTGACGGAAGTCTGTCTGATCGATAAGTGACTTTACCCCGCGCCACGTCGACTCGACCCGCTGAAACTCCGGGTGATGCATTACCGCGTCCAGTTGACGGCTGATTTGCCCATCCAGCGAGGCGATGTGCTCGTCAAGCAAGGTCTTGTCGAGGCGATGCAACTTGCGCGACGCGCCTTTGAGCAGGTTGAGGAACACACTGACGGCTGCGGTCACGCGCTCATCCGCCGAGATCTCCGACAGCGCTTCGTTGTTCTGGAACGCCTCGATGTCACCCAGGGCCGAAACCGGGCTGAGGTTTATTTTGGAAAACAGCGCGCTATAGACGCTGGTGCTTTCTTCAGACAAAACGGTATCGCCGCCTGAGACTGCGCTGGAGTGTTTCGAAGACATGTTTAATACCTGCTATCGGAGACCCGGGTCATTAACGCTCAGTCGGTGCGGCGAGCACGGCCAATTCGGCGCGCAGTTCGTCACTCAACGTTTCATCTTTTACGATGCGCTCCAGTTCATGACGGAACGTCGCGTTATCGAGCAGGTTTGATTTGAGGTCACGCAACAGATTGCGGGTGGCAAGCAACGCGCGCAGTGAAGGGATTTGTCGCGCCACGTGTTCCGGCTCGAAGTCTTTCATCTTCTCGAACTTCAAATCCACTGAGGCATCCGAGCCGTCGTCGGCGAAAGTATTTTCAACAATGAGTTTCACGGCGGGGGAAAACTCCGCCAGCACATTGTCGAAATTATTTTTATTGATATTGATCTTGGCGCGCTCGGACAGTGGCCGATCTTCTCGGCCATTGCTGTAGTCCCCCAACACCATCAATTTCAGCGGCAACTCAACTTTTTTCTGCGCACCGCCGGTGTGCAAATCAAGTTTTATATTAACCCGGGCTTTGGGCACTTCATTTTGAAAGCTGTTTGAAGCCATAACTCCTCCGTCGAAAATGCCACACGTCACAAAAAGGAAGACCTGTATCGCAGGGCCTTTTTATCAGGCAAGCGTCCGTGACCCAAGCGGTCAAGTTTTAACAAGTGTGAGCAGCGAGTGGGGCGATGAAGTTTTCATCGAGTTCAGGAAGCGGGAAGGCTAATCCCCCGCGAATAAAAACTCCATCCACCAAAGACAGGACGAGAGGTGTCCTACGGAAGTCTAAAAACTTTCCTACAAGATCGTCCCAGATAGTGGAACGACCGCAGAATTAAAAGGCATGGACCATACAGTGGCGGCGGGTTTTAAAGTACAGATATAAAAAACCGCAGACGGTTAAACAGCATCAGCTGTGTAACACGCCTGCGGCGATGTCGAACGAATGAATCAGAAGATGTAGTCAGTGGTCAGGAACGTCGATTCGCGGTTGTGAATGATGTCGCTGATCAGCGCCTTGTTGCTCTCCTGGAACTTGGTCGCCACCAGCGTACGGATCGAGAACACGCGCAACGCATCGTGTACCGACAGCGTGCCCTCGGCCGAATTCTTGCGGCCGTTGAACGGGAAGCTGTCCGGCCCGCGCTGGCACTGAGCGTTGATGTTGATGCGGCCCACCTGATTGGCGAACGCGTCGACCAGACGCCCGACCTGCTTGGAGTCGTTGCCAAAGATGCTCAGTTGCTGGCCGAAATCGGAATCCAGCACGTACTCAATGACCGTTTCCAGATCGCGGTACGCAACCACCGGCACCACGGGCCCGAACTGCTCTTCGTGGTAGACGCGCATGTCCGGCGTGACCGGGTACAGCACGGCAGGGTAGAAAAACTGCCCATGAGTGGTGCCGCCGCCTTCGTTGACCACTTTGGCGCCCTTGCTCACCGCATCGTCCACCAGCCCTTGCAGGTAGTCGGTCTTGCCCGGCTCCGGCAGTGGGGTCAGCGAAACACCTGACTCCCACGGCATGCCGGGTTTGAGCTGGGCGAGCTTTTCTTCAAACTTTTCGAGAAAACTGCCGACCACGTTTTCATGCACGAAGAGGATCTTCAACGCGGTGCAGCGCTGGCCATTGAAGGACAGCGAGCCGGTAATGGCTTCGGTGACCGCGTTGTCCAGATTCACGTCCGGCAGAACGATGCCCGGGTTCTTGGCGTCCAGCCCCAAGGCGGCGCGCAGACGGTGCGGCTTGGGGTGCAGCCTTTTCAATGCGCTGGCGGCTTTGTTGGTGCCGATGAACGCGAACACGTCGATCTTGCCGCTGGCCATCAGCGCGCTGACCGTCTCGCGGCCGCTGCCGTAGATCACGTTGATGACCCCGGCCGGAAAGCTGTCGCGGAACGCTTCCAGCAACGGACGAATCAACAGCACGCCGAACTTGGCCGGCTTGAACACGACGGTATTGCCCATGATCAACGCCGGAATCAGCGTGGTGAAAGTTTCGTTCAGGGGATAGTTGTAAGGGCCCATGCACAGGGTCACGCCCAGTGGCACACGGCGAATCTGACCGAGGGTGTCCTGCTCCAGCTCGAAGCGGCTGGAACGGCGGTCGAGTTCCTTGAGGGCGTTGATGGTGTCGACGATGTAATCGCAGGTGCGGTCGAACTCCTTCTGCGAGTCCTTGAGGTTTTTGCCGATTTCCCACATCAGCAGCGTGACCACGGCGTCGCGCTGCTCGCGCATCAGCTTGAGGAAGGTCTCGACGTGATGAATGCGGTCGGCAACGCGCATTGTCGGCCAGGCGCCCTGCCCCCGGTCGTAAGCTTTAACGGCGGCGTCCAGCGCGGTCATCGCAGTGTCGGCGTCCATCAGCGGCGTGCTGCCCAGCACCACCGACTCAAGGCCCGTGTCGGTTCTCAGCGACACCGGGCTCAGCACCGGCGCCAAAGGGCCTTGCCATTGGTGCAATTCGCCATTGACCAGGTAATCGCGCTGCTCGATGGCGGGGCCTGCGCGAAACGGCTCAGGGATCTCGTCGGCGCGCGGGTACAGGTTTTCCAGGCGGGTTTGCAGGGTCATCTCATTTACCTCTTCCAGTAGGTCATCGTGCCAAACAGGCTGGACACACTACGCCACAGCCGCCGCCGAATGAAGAGTCGAGACAAATGTCACGGCCGGGTGACAGGCCAGAGCGCCTGCCACCCTTGACGGCCTACCTGGCCACCGCCGTCTGGTTGCGGCCCGACGCCTTGGCCCGGAACAGCGCCTTGTCGGCGAGGGCCAGTAGCGCATGCAAATCTTGATCAAGGTGGCTCAACGCTGCAACGCCCAGGCTCGCGGTCACACCTTCGTCGTGCTGGCAGGTGATGTCGGCAATGGCCCAGCGTAGCCTTTCTGCAATGATGCGAGCCCCGTCGATGGACGTATTGGCCAATACCAGCGCAAATTCCTCCCCACCCAGGCGGCCGCTGACATCGGCGTCGCGCACGGATTGACGAATGACCCTGCCGATCTGCCGCAAGACCTCGTCCCCCGCCTGGTGGCCGTGGGAGTCGTTGATGCGTTTGAAGTGGTCGATGTCCAGCATCAGTGCGCAGAGCGGCAGCTGGGCCTGCTTGCAGGTCTCGTACACGCCTTCGGCCCGATGGAAGAAGGCGCGGCGATTTTGCAGTCCCGTCAGCTCGTCGGTCTGCGCGGCATGGGCGGCGATGCGATGAGCATGTTCCATTTCACGGCTCAGGCGAAAAGCCTTCTCCATGGCCTGAGACAGTTTGTGCGTGGCGCTGACCACAAAACCGGCAAAGATCAGCGACGCCACGGCCATCCCCAACTGAGCGGTCTGAGCTTGCATCAGCAACCAGATCGAACACGGCAGCAGGACCAGCGCTATCGATACGAGCGTCATCGAACGGTATGCGGAATAGCAGGAAACCGCACTCACTGACATGCCCACGGTAAACAGCAGCACCAGGGTCTGGATCAGCAGATCGCCGGCTTGCATCAGCGCCAGTGCGCCGCCGCCCCAGATTGCAGCCGACAATACCAGCGTGACCCAGTACATGGGCTCCCAGCGTTCGGGGGTCCGGGCGGCTTCCGGGACCCGGAAGAAGACGATCAACATGATCAGGCGCAACGCCGTCGAGCCGCCGAGCAAGCTTAGCCACCAGGTGATCAATGGGTGGTCCAGTCGCTCCCAGCAAATCCACGAGAGCATCACAGCCGCCAGAGCGCTGCCGAAAACAGAGAAAAAACTCTGACGGAAGAGCAGCTGCAGACGATCATTGCGCACGTGAGCCCGGATCTGGGCCTCGCTCGCCGGTGGGTAATCATGGAAGTACATCGAGTTCGCCCGGCCATGCCATTGGATGGCGCCGATTGTGGCATCGTGCTATGACGCTTAACAACTCGCGTGATTGCGAACTTGTGCTGATCCGGACGAGCGTCGCGGGTTATTCAGCACAATACGCGCCGAACCTGTCTGCATCGGGCGTTCCGAGCGAGCGTTATTGTGGCGAACCCAGCCGTTCGATCAGCCTCAGCGCATCCCCTGTCGCCGCGCCGCTGGCGGTGTTGTCGAAAATACACCAGGTCGGCGCACCGCTTTGCGCTTCGGTCTTCAGGGCAGCAGCCAGACGGGCCAGGTAGTCGTCGTCATAAGCGCTGTAATAGATACGCGGCGTGCCGTGCAGCCGCCAGTAACGCAACCCGGCATAGCCTGTGGGTTGGCTGTCATTGCTGAGCCTGGACGGGTCGACCGTGGCTTGCGCGATGCGATAGTGGCTGAGTATGGGCTCGGCCGATACCCAGGTTTCGTGGCGCGGCTCGATGACCACCTGCCCCGTAAAGCGCTCGCGCAGCTGGCTGAAAAACGCTTGCGCCACGGCTGGCTCGAATGCCAGCGATGGCGGCAATTGCAGCAGCAGGCAGCCGAGACGTTCTCCCAATTCGCCGCATTGACCGAGGAATTCGTCCAGTGCCAGAGCGCTGTCCCGCAAGCGTTGTTCGTGGGAGATGAGTTTGGGCATCTTCACCGAGAACCTGAAGTCTACCGGCACCGATTCAGCCCAGCGCGCATAGGTCTGCGGTCGGTGGGGCCGGTAGAACGAACTGTTGATTTCGGCGGTGTTGAATTGCCGCGCGTAGCGCTGCAAGTGGGTGCCGTCTCCCGGAAACGAGGGCGCATGCTCACGGCCCAGGCTCCAGCCCGCGCAGCCCACGAAGATGTTGCCAGCCGCTGCCAAAAGACCGCCGTTCAAAAAAGCACCTCCGCCGCTTCGCGCATGAAGATTTCCGCAGTCTTCGGCCCGATGCCGTCGAAATCCTGGAGGCGCTGTTCGAACGCGCGACGGTCAGCACTGCCCTTTACCATGGCGCTGACAGTGCCGTCATAGTCGTTCATCAGCCTGGCCGCCAACGCCAGCAGGCGCACGGCGGTGGATTCGTCGTAACGCGCATAACCGCCCTCGCCCAGCATCCTGACCAACGCCCGGTGCGTGCACGCGCCCAGCTTGCGCGGCGTATCGCAGCCGTGGCTGTCGACGATCACGTGGTAGGTCTGCACCGCCGCCTGCGCCCGAATGCGCTTGCCCATGAGGAAACTGGCCAATAACCATTTGAACAACGCCGTTTCACCGCCCTTTTCAAGGTCGATGCCCAGTTCCTGCGCCGTGACGTGCTTGTTCATGAGCGCTCCTCGGTTTCCACTGCTGGAATGACCGGCGAAGGGGCACATGAGTTCGATGTTTCGACCGGCGCCGCCCTTGAGAACGTCTAAGCGTTGGAGATCTGATTGATGCCGATGACCTCGCCGCTCCAGATCATTTCGTAGTGAGCGCTCTGCACGATGGACGTCACGTGGCGCGGGGTCAGCAGTGCCCAGCAATGATTGCCCGGCGAGCGCACCGAGTGGTAGCGCAGCCCGGCAATCCCCGCCTGCCTGGCCGCCTTGCCCAATACGTGGGACTGGGTGTAGTCGTCGGCTGCGTAAATGGGGTCCGAGAGCGGAATTGAGGTGGCGTCGACGCTGCCGGCTTCGCTGAAGCTGCAGCTCAGGCTGCGGAAGACGAAGCGCTCGTACTTCAGCGCCGCGACCCGCGACCAGTACAACTGCTGATGATGGCGCACTTCAGCGATAGCCGTGTCGACGGTGTCGGCCAGGTACAAGACACCAAACTCCCCGCTGCTGAAACGCGAACCCGCCGGATTGACATGGGTGAACGGCGCGACGGCATAGGAACACCCCGGGATGCGGAACGGGATTTCGGCCAGAGGAATCAGCTCGATCCGGCCGACTTCGTTCTGCAACCGCGGATTGGTCAGCGCCTGGATCCGGTACAGCGTCTCGAACTCGGCGGCGTCGGCGACGTCGTTGAACAGCTCGATCGGCGGGAACTTGGAATTGACCAGACGGTAGGCCTGTTGCGTCTCACCGGCGAGCGCAGGGAGCTCGTCCGGCGTCACCATTGGGCGCCCCGGAGGGTGTCGATGCGGCGGAAGGTTTCATACAAAGAGATCATGTCGCCCTGGGCCATGACGTCCAGTGGCTTTCTGCCGTTGAAGAATTCGTTGTGGTTCTCCATCGACGGGAAACCGTAGGCATTGTCGGGGTTGTCGAACACCGTTCTGAGCGCGGCGTGGATGTTCAGCACGAAGCTGACCCGTTGCATCTGGTCCTGGTCGAGGGTGACCGACCACTGTGCGTCGTCCTGGCGGGCGCGGGTGTAGGTGCTTCGGGAAATACGCAAGACCTGACAAGCCTGCTCGCTGGTGGCCTTCCACTTGTCCAGCACCCTCAACGCCGCCCGCAATCCGACCACGCATTCGGACTTGGAAAGTTGCCGCGCTGGGAGGGCGATGGTCATGGACATACCTCGGATGATGTCGGAATTGAATCTATGGGCGCAACTCTAATTCATTTGCATCTATAGACGCAATGTCAAGTTGCAGTGGCGTTGATTGTCTTGGCCGGCCGCGAGACCGCAGTCGCCTTTATTGGATGCCTGCGATCCACCAGTGGGACCGGCTTCAGCCGGGAAGAGGCCGCATGCGCACCTTCGATTTTGCAGCGATACGCCCGACCCCTTCCCGGCTAAAGCCGGTCCCACAATGGATTTCGCAGGGCGCTGCACCGAATGCAGAGCCGGTCCCAGTGTGAGTTCCGCAGCCAGCCCGACCGAACGCACGCGTTTCCGTGGTCAGCCCCACGACCAATCCCACTGGATGCACGCGATCCAGGAGTGGGACCGGCTTCAGCCGGGAAGAGGCCCGCATGTGCACCCTCGATTTTGCAGCGATACACCTGGCCCCTTCCCGGCTAAAGCCGGTCCCACAGGGTTCCGCAGCCAGCCCGACCGAACGCACGCGTTTCCGTGGTCAGCCCACAGCCAATCCCACCGGACGTACGCGATCCACCAGTGGGACCCGCTTCAGCCGGGAAGAGGCCTGCGTGTGCGCCCTGGATTTTGCAGCGATACACCTGGCCCCTTCCCGGCTAAAGCCGGTCCCACAGGGTTCCGCAGCCAGCCCGACCGAACGCACGCGTTTTCGTGGTCAGCCCCACAGCCAATCCCACCGGATGTACGCGATCCACCAGTGGGACCGGCTTCAGCCGGCAAGAGGCCTGCATGTGCACCTTCGATTTTGCAGCGATACAACTGACGCCTTCCCGGCTAAAGCCGGTCCCACAGGGATTGCGCAGCCAGCCCGACCTAACGCACGCACGCACGCACGCGTTTCCGTGGTCAGCCCCAGCCGATTCCACTGGATTCACGCGATCCACCAGTGGGACCGGCTTCAGCCGGGAAGAGGCCCGCATGTGCACCCTGGATTTTGCAGCGATACACCTGACGCCTTCCCGGCTAAAGCCGGTCCCACAGGGTTCCGCAGCCAGCCGGACCGAACGCACGCGTTTCCATGGTAAGCCCCACAGCCAATCCCACTGGATGCACGCGATCCAGGAGTGGGACCGGCTTCAGCCGGGAAGAGGCCCGCATGTGCACCCTGGATTTTGCAGCGATACGCCTGACGCCTTCCCGGCTAAAGCCGGTCCCACAATGGATTTCGCAGGGCGCTCCACCGAATGCAGCGCCGGTCCCAGTGTGAGTTCCGCAGCCAGCCAGCCCGACCGAACGCACGCGTTTCCGTGGTCAGCCCCACGACCAATCCCACTGGATGCCCGCGATCCACCAGTGGGACCGGCTTCAGCCGGGAAGAGGCCTGCATGCGCACCCTGGATTTTGCAGCGATACGCCTGACGCCTTCCCGGCTAAAGCCGGTCCCACAATGGACTTCGCAGGGCGCTCCACCGAATGCAGAGCCGTTCCCAGTGTGTTCCGCAGCCAGCCCGACGGAGCAACGGGCTGGATGACGGTGGTCCTGACACAGCACAAAAGATTGCACGGAGCACAACCGCGACGGTCTGCCTTTTAACTGCGCTGTGTACCACCGGCGCTTTATGACCGTAACGGAGAACCCTGTCATGCCTGAACAGCATTTACTCGTCGCCGGCGCCAGCGGGGTGATCGGCAACGCCGTGGTGAACAGTTTCGCCGAGGCCGGCTGGCACGTGTCCACCATCGGCCGATCAAGCACGGCCCCCAGCCAGTTTCCGCACCTGGTTGCCGACCTGCTCAAACCCGACACACTCGCCGCGTCGAAAGCCAGTCTGACGCCCGTGACCCATCTGTTCTACAGCGCCCTCAAACCCAACAGCGAGCCGGGCGTCGAAGCGGATGAAAATGCCGCCATGCTGGAGAACCTGGTCGCGGCCCTGCGCGACGCCGGCGCGCCGCTGGAACGCATTACCATCGTGCAAGGCGGCAAGATTTACGGCGCGCAGCTGGGCGTTTATAAAACCCCGGCACGTGAAGACGACAGCCGCCACTTCCCGCCCAACCTTTACTTCCGCCACGAAGACTTCGTCAAAAGCCTCGCGGCCGACGGCATCAAATGGACGGCACTGCGACCCGACATCGTGATTGGCCACTCCATCGGCTCGGCGATGAACCTCGGCAACCTGATCGGCCTGTACGGCGCGCTGTGCCGCGAAACCGGCACGGCGATGCAGTTTCCCGGCTCCGACGTCGCCTATCGCAACGTCCTGGCGAACGTGACGTCCGCCGAATTAATCGGCCAAGCCGCCGTCTGGGCCGCCGTTAATGACATGGACGGCGCTTTCAACCTGACCAATGGCGACGTGTTTCGCTGGAGCCACGTCTGGCCGAAGCTGGCCGAGTGGTTCGGTCTTGAGGTGGGCGAACCGCAACCCATTTCCCTTTCCCAACGCCTCGGCGCGCTGCGCCCGGTCTGGGAACGTCTTGCCCAGCGCGAAGGGCTGGCGGAAACCGACCCGGACAGGATCGCGCTGGGGTCCTTCGGGGACTTCATCTTTCACGTCGAGAAAGACGCCATCTTCGACGTCACCAAGGCCCGTCAGGCCGGCTTCAGCGGGATGACGCTGCGCTCGGACGAAGTGCTGCTGGCGCACCTGGAAGACATGAGGCGCCGCAAGCTCATTCCCTAAGCCGAAAAGCTGCCCTGCCGGCGCGAAGACGTCTCCGGCGGGGCTTACACGCCAATCCCGGCCAGACCTGGCGCGTGAAAAAAATGTGAAATACGCTTAGTCATATCTGGTAATGATTCGCATCTTGATTCAGAATCGCGTCCTTCTCGCGTTTTCCAGGAATCCCGATCGTGCCCCCTCGCCTTCCCTTTACCCTCCTCCTGGCCGGTGCCGTCACCGCCATGCCTGCCGCACAGGCAGCCGACGATGTGACCCTGCCCGCCATGCAAATTCAGGACACGGCCACGCAGGACGACGGGCAAAGTGTGGGTTACCAGGGCGCGCCGTCTTCGAGCACCACCAAGCTGGGCCTCACCAACAAGCAGACGCCGCAGGCGATCACCACCATCACCCGCGCGCAGATGAACGACTTCAAGATGAACGGGGTCAAGGACGCCCTGCGCTCGGCGCCGTCGGTGACCGTCGAGCAAAGTGAGAGTGATCGCACGGAATTCACCTCGCGCGGGTTCGACATCGGCAGTTTCGAGTACGACGGCATGGGCATGCCCTTCGCGCAGACGATCCTGATCGGTGATCTGGACATGGCGGAGTTCGAGCAGATCGACGTGCTCCACGGTGCCAACGGGTTGATGAGCGGCACCGGCAATCCGTCGGCCACGGTCAACTTCGTCCGCAAACGACCGACACGGGACTTCCAGGCGCAGATCGACACCAGCGTGGGCTCGTGGGATAACCGGCGCATTGACGTGGACGTGTCGGGGCCGTTGACCGATACCGGCAACGTGCGCGGGCGCTTCATCTACGCCCATGACAAGGGCAACTCGTGGATGGACCGCTACAGCCATGAAAAGAACGTTGCCGCCGGCCTGCTGGCCTTCGACCTGTCCGACGCCGACACCCTGACGGTGGGCTTCACCCAACACAACAGCGACTCCAACGGCAGCACCTGGGGCAACTTGCCGCTGGTTGACATCAACAATAATCCGATCCACTACAGCAGCCGCTCTTCCAACGTCGGCCAGCCGTGGACCTACTGGAACATGCACACCCAGCGCGCGTTTGCAGAATGGAAGCATGACTTCGGAAACGGCTGGAACGCCACGCTCACCGGCACCGGGATCACCGAAGACCAAGACACCAATATGCTCTACGTCTCCAGTGTCACCGATGACGACGCCTCGGTCTTCGCCGCACACACCTCCAGCAAGGCGCACCAGTTGCTGGGCGAAGCCAAGGTCTCCGGGCCGTTCAGCCTGTTCGGCCGCGAGCATGAACTGACCTTCGGCGCCGCCTACGGCCGCACCCACCAAAAGGCCCGCGAATACGACGCGGCTGAAACCGGCTATTTCAACACGTCTTTCTCAGGGATTCTCGCAGGCACCCTTCCGTCACCGCAGTTTGCCTACACCAGCGACACCAACACCCAGAATTTCGAGGACCGGCAGAAAAGCCTGTTCGCCGGCGCGCGCTTCAGCCTGGCGGACGATCTGCACTGGATCGCCGGTGCGCGCATGCTCAGCGCCGACGGCACGGGCGAGAGTTATGGCAGCGATCACGCCCAGCGCGAGCACGGCAAGGTCACGCCGTACACCGGTCTGGTGTACGACCTGACCCCGCAGTGGAGCGTCTACACCAGTTGGACGGAGATCTTCAATCCGCAGTACGGCACCGTTGGCGTCGACGGAAAAGTGCTGGCGCCGCTGGAAGGCAAGAGCCTGGAAGCCGGCGTGAAAGGCAGCGTGATGGACGATCGCCTGAACCTGACCGCCGCCGTGTTCAAAACCCGGCAGAGCAACGTCCAGTCGGCTGACTACATTGAGGTGGGCTCGCAATTCCGCTACTTCACCGAAGACTACAAGAGCCACGGCATCGAACTGGAAGCGTCCGGTGAAGCCCTGCCCGGCCTCGACCTGCTGGCGGGCTACACCTACGTCCACATTGAAAACGAGGACGGCGACAAAGCCCGCCGTTACGTGCCGACCCACGCCCTGCGTGGGATGGCCAGCTACCGTCTGCCAGGCCTGCCCCAGGCCAGAATCGGCACCCGGGTCAGTTGGCAGAGCGGGATTCAGAACGACACCTACAGCGTCATCCGCCAGAACGCCTACGCGCTGGTCGACCTGATGACCAGCTACGACATCGACAGCAACTGGAGCACGGCGCTGAACTTCAACAACGTCACCGACCGCAAATACCTGACGTCGCTGTACAGCGGCACGGCCAGCAACTATGGCGCGCCCCGCAACCTGACCGCCTCGTTGACATGGCGGTATTGATAAACGAGAACTTTTTTAACACGCTCGCTTGACTTCCCTTTTCCAATCAGTAAGATAGCGCGCATTCCGCGATAGCTCAGTTGGTAGAGCAAGTGACTGTTAATCACTGGGTCCCTGGTTCGAGTCCAGGTCGTGGAGCCAGACGAAGTAATGAAAAGGCCAGCGCTTAGCTGGCCTTTTTCGTTTCCGGATTTTTTCTCCCATGAGCGACCTGCATGAAGCGAGGCTGCATCAACCCCGCTCCGCGCCAGCGTCACGCCTTGGTATAGCGCAACCAGACCGCGCCGCCGTCCTGAACCTCTGCCGACGTCAATTTCAAGTGAGCCGGTTGTTCCCAGGCCTCGGTGGCCACCTCGAACGATGCCGGGTGCTCCCCTCGCCCGTCGATCAGCGGCAAGATCAGCACGCTGATCTCATCGACCAGCCCGGCGTTGACGAAAGAGCCACTGACATGCGGGCCCCCTTCAACGATCAGCCGCTTGCAGCCCAGTTCGCTGGAAAGGATCTGCACCACCTGCTGCAGGTCGATTTCGGTCTTGCCGGCAAAAATGTAGGACACCTGAATCGAGCGCAAATAGGCCAGATAGTCATCGGACACGCCTTCGGTCAACACCTCGACGATGTGCGAATCCAGCGCCTGACTGTTTTTCCAGCCCACCTTGCCTTGAGGGTCGATCGACACGGCATACGCGCTGGCATTGCGATCGGCGAAGTAGTGACTGCGATCAATGGGGGATGTGGCCAGGCCCTTCGGATAGCCCTCGTCGTGGGCGATTTCCTGCATGGTCACCCGTCCGCAAATCCACGCGTCGAACTCAAAGGTCTGGGCGAGCTTCTCGTACAAGTCACCGGCGTCTTTCTTGAACGCGCGATCCCAACCGTCAGTCAGGGCGTGACCGTCGAGGGAAGACATCATGTGGCAAATGACATAAGGCTGCATGGCAGGCTCCGAGTTGAAAGGTGTGTAGAGCCGACCCGGATCGCGCGGCAATAGTTCAGCCCGTCATTCGGTTTGCACCGGAGCCGCGCTGCCCTGCACGAGCGCTGCCCATCATTGCCGGTGATGTCCACCATGAAGCCTATTGTCTTCAGCTTCGCGGGCGCTCGCGTAACATCGCGTCATCCCAGACCCGATACGGACCCGCCATCATGACCCTGCACATCATCAATGCCGTTGCCCTCACCGCCGTGACCGTTTTCCTGGTCAACCGCGCGTTTGCCCTGTACGACCTGATCAATGCCGCAAGCGTGTCCGAACACATCTGACGCCACGCTGCGCCGTCCTTCAACGCATCGATGGTTTCATCCCGGCACCGAGATCCCAGGCCGCAACGGCCTGGGGGTCCCACGCTTGTCGTGACTCAGAAATTGCCTTTCAGCGCCTCCAGCCCACCGTCGTAAATGCCTTTGAACAGCGTCTCGACTTCCGCGTCGGAAACACCGTCGGGCGTAAAGATGCCTGACCATTCCACTAACGCGCCGTCGGCGCCGTCCTCTTTGATTGTCAGCGTCGCCAGGTAGTCCTTGATCGGAAACGGGCCCTTATCGATGGAGTAGCTGTAGGTGCGCGCCGCATTGTCGTAGGTCTGCAGGCGCTCGGTGATTTCAGCGCCGTCGTCCGTGGTCAGGTGACGCACGCGCCCGCCTTCCTGGGACTCGCTTTGCTTGATGAAGGGCAGCCAGTCGTTGAGCGACAGGAAGCCGCCAGTCAGCGCCCAGACCTTGTCGGCCGACACCGGGATGCGAATGGATGCAGATGCTTGAGCCATGATGTTCTCCAGAAGTGGGGCAGCGGCCGATCAGCCAGCGCTGGATGGCGTGGCGGGGCCGCGCCCTCTCTAATAAGCGGTAACCGCGAGCAATCTTGTCACGGTTACCGCTGCTTCGGGAGGGTGTGCGCCGCAAAAATGCGGCGCAGCGAGGATTACTTCGCGGCGAAAGCCGAGTAGCTGTTCATCAGGTTGCGGTAGTTCGGGATGCGCTGGGACAGCAGGTTCGCCAAGCCTTCCATGTCGTTGCGCCAGTCGCCTTGCAGCTCGCACGCCACCGAGAACCAGTTCATCAGTTGCGCACCGGCTGCGGTCATGCGCGCCCACGCGGCCTTCTGAACCACGTCGTTGAAGGTGCCCGACGCATCGGTGACCACGAACACGTCGAAGCCTTCTTCCAGCGCGCACAGGGTCGGGAACGCCACGCAGACGTCTGTCACGACGCCGGCAATGATGATCTGCTTGCGGCCGGTGGCCTTGATCGCTTTGACGAAATCTTCGTTGTCCCAGGCGTTGATCTGCCCAGGACGGGCAATGTACGGCGCGTCCGGGAACAGGGCTTTGAGCTCGGGCACCAGCGGACCGTTAGGGCCGGTTTCGAAGCTGGTGGTAAGGATGGTCGGCAGATTAAAGAACTTGGCGCAGTCAGCCAGTGCCAGCACGTTGTTCTTGAACTCGTTCGGCGAAAAATCCTGCACCAGCGAGATCAGGCCCGTTTGGTGATCGACCAGCAGAACGACGGCATCATCTTTGTTCAAACGCTTGTAGGGAACGGTCATGAGTGACTCCTTGAGTGGGTGACGGATGAGTACGGGGCCAGCGCATCACGCTGGCGGAAAGCCCCGCCGGTCGGTGCCGACGAGGCCTTTCATGCTCTGTGCAACAACGCGGTGCAAAAAGTGTTTAAAAGGCGAAGCACGAGCAGCCAAACGCGCCCCAGAAACCCTGGAAATCGCTGACCGGCACTTTCGACTGGCGCGCTTTGTCGTGGCTGTGCGCATGCACGCCGCACGGGCCGCTGCACTGATGCACCGCTGCGGCCATCGGCGCGCCCTGGCGCCAGTGGCCCGGGACCTTGGAGACCGGCGACCAGTCCGGCAGCACCGGCACTCGCGGCGGCGCCAGATCGTCGAACTCGCCGGCGCCGTAAACCACCTTGCCGTCGACGATGGTCAGCACCGACTCGATCCACTTGATCGACTCTTCCGGCACGCTGAAGAAGTCCTGAGACAAGGCGACCACGTCCGCCAGCTGGCCGACCTTGATCTGGCCTTTCTTGCCCTGCTCGGATGAGAACCAGGCGCTGCCGCGGGTGAACAGTTCCAGCGCGGTTTCCCGGGACAAGCCTTCCGGGTAAAGCTCAAGGCCGCCCACGGTGCGACCGCTGACCATCCAGTACAGCGAGGTCCACGGGTTGTAACTGGACACGCGGGTGGCGTCGGTACCGGCGCCCACCGGCACGCCTTCGGCCAGCATGCGTTTGATCGGCGGCGTGTGCTCGCCGGCCTTGGCGCCGTAGCGCTCGACGAAGTATTCGCCCTGGAAGGCCATGCGGTCCTGGATCGCGATGCCGCCGCCCAGTGCCTTGACCCGCTCGATGTTCTTCGGCGTGATGGTTTCGCAATGATCGAAGAACCACGGGATGCCGTTGAACGGGATGTCGCGATTGACCTTCTCAAACACGTCGAGCATGCGCGAGATCGATTCGTCATAAGTGGCGTGCAGGCGGAACGGCCAGCGGTGCTCGACCAGGTGGCGCACCACAGGTTCGAGGTCCTGCTCCATGCCCGCCGGCAAATCGGGACGGGGCTCGAGGAAGTCTTCGAAGTCGGCCGCCGAAAAGGTCAGCATCTCCCCGGCGCCGTTGTGGCGCAGGAAGTCATCGCCCTGGTGCAGGGTCACCGTGTTGGTCCAGTGCTTGAAGTCTTCCAGCTCTTCCTTGGGCTTCTGGGTGAACAGGTTGTAGGCGATGCGCACGGTCAGCTGCCTGGCCTCGGCCAGTTGCGTGATGACCGCGTAATCGTCCGGGTAATTCTGGTAGCCGCCGCCGGCATCGATGGCGCTGGTGAGGCCCAGGCGGTTGAGCTCGTGCATGAACTGGCGCGTCGAGTTGATCTGGTATTCCAGCGGCAGCTTTGGCCCCTTGGCCAGCGTCGAGTAGAGAATCATCGCGTTGGGCTTGGCCACCAGCATGCCGGTCGGGTCACCATTGCTGTCACGCACGATCTCGCCGCCCGGCGGGTTCGGCGTGTCGCGGGTGTAACCGGCCACGCGCAGCGCGGCACGGTTAAGCAGCGCACGGTCGTACAGGTGCAGAACGAACACCGGGGTGTCGGGCGCGGCCTGGTTGAGCTCTTCCAGGGTCGGCATGCGCTTTTCGGCGAACTGGAATTCGTTCCAGCCACCGACCACGCGCACCCATTGCGGCGTCGGCGTGCGATCGGCCTGGGCTTTGAGCATGCGCAGCGCGTCGGCCAGGGACGGCACGCCTTCCCAGCGCAGTTCGAGGTTGTAGTTCAGACCGCCACGAATCAGGTGCAGGTGCGAGTCGTTAAGGCCCGGGATCACCGTGCGCTTGTGCATGTCGATGACCTGTGTGGCCGGGCCGCGCTGGGCCATGATTTCGGCATCCGTGCCCACGGCAACAAATTTTCCGCCGCTGATGGCCACCGCGCTGGCCTTGGGTTTTTCCTGGTCAACCGTGTGGAAATTACCGTTGAAGAGAATCAGATCGACGTTCATCGCGCCTCCGTTGGCAGAAGATGTGGACGCCCCGACGGCAAGGCCGGTGGCAGGCATTGAAGAAAACAGTGCGGCGGCCGCCCCGAGCAACGAGCCTTTGGCGACGAAGCGGCGACGATCGCTGGAAGACGGTTGACCGGCGTCGTCATCCTTCATGATCGGCCCCTGCCACCGGCGACGGCCGTGCGTTCAGCCAAGGGGCAAACAGCCGCGTCGCGCGGGGCATCAGCACGTACACGACCAGCAGAACGATGGTCACGGTGACCAGCGCGGTGCTGATGATGTAGTTGGCCAGCAGCGGATAGAGCCGGAATATCGGTCCCCAGACCAGCGGCACGAGCAGGGTCAGCGGGCAGATCACCAGAAACGTCACGCAGGCCTGCTTCCAGCGTGGCGGCGGGTTTTCAGCGGCGGGGACGAACCAGAATTCGTTGTGCGGGTTGATTTCGGTGGAATCGCCGTCGGCCAGCAGGGGCGCTGCTTCGGCCACCAGTTCGCGACGGTGGGAAGAGTCCAGCCAGCTGTGCATGGCGTCGGTCGAACAAAAGCGCAGCACGCAGGTGAACAGGTGCAGCCCGTCGGCTTTGCTGCGGATGACATCCACGCCCAAATGCCCCGGGTAACTGGCGGCCATGGCAACGATGCGCCGTAGCCAGGCCTCGTATTGCGCCTCAAGACCGGCTTTTATGCGGTGTTTGACCACCAGGGTAACGATCTCGTCGGTGGACAGCTTGGCCGTCGCAGTGACGTCGGCAATCGTGGCGGAATCAGGCATAACGGAGCGCTCCAGGCAGACCACGGTTGAGCGCCAGACGACCGGGTCCGGCGATCAGCACGCTGGTAAAAATAATCATCAGCAACCAGCCGAACTGGCCCTGCTCCACGCTCCATTCGCTGTGCACGATGACAAGTGCTACGAACAGCAGGAAGAGAATAGGCAGGCACGCCAAACGCGCCAGTACGCCGGTCAGAATCAACAGGGGACAGAGGACTTCGGCGAAGATCGCCATGCTCAGGGTCAGGGTGGCGCCGAGGTGGAACGGGTCTTCGATCAGGGCCAGTTGGGCCTTGAAGTCGAGCAGTTTGGGCAGGCCGTGTACAAACAGCAGGAACAGTGCGCCAGCGGACCTGAGGAACAGAAGGCCCCAGTCCTGTGTGCGCTCGTTGAATGTCGAGAAGTTCATCACCCACCCTTGATGTGCATAGACCGCGCTGTCCGGGATGGCGGAGAGGTGGCCGATGCATGCAGTGTGGCGGGGTGAAGGGGGTGGGTATTGAACAGACGTGCTTTTGAGGGGCACGACTAAGGTCTGGATCACGATCACGATCACGGTCACGGTCAAGAGCGTCTGCCTGGCGGCAGACTGTTTCGCCTTCGGCGAGTTACTTGGAAAAGCACCCCAAGTAACCAAGGGTGCTTGCTCTCGGTTGGGCCCTTCCTTCGTCAGGGTTCCTTCACTCCGGTCCCGCTCCGTCGGCCCGCCGCCATCCGCCATCCATGGCGGGGGGCGGCTCTCGCGGCATCCATGCCGCTCGGCCCACGGAGCGAGACCTGCGTTCAGCCTGCACCCAAGTCGCGATTTGTGGTGTTTGGGCCTTTTGCGTGTGAAGATCAAAAGCACATCAGAAACGGATTAGAAGCAGATCAGAAGCAGATCAGAAGCAGATCAGAAGCTTCCCGGCTGAAGCCGGTCCCACTGACACAGCGCGTACAGCTGAGCACCGGTTTACTGATCGTACCCACGCTCCGCGTGGGCATGCATCCTGTGACGCTCCGCGTCACGCCCCTGGCTTGATCCGCGTTTTGTGCAAGACGCGGAGCGTCCGAGGTGGCGTTACCACGCGGAGCGTGGGAACGATCAAATTCGGTAAAGGGATTGACCTCGACTGTGGGACCGGCTTCAGCCGGGAAGCCCTTGATGTTGATCTTCAGACGCGGAAAACTCAAACACCACACATCGCGACTTGGGTGCAGGCTGAACGCAGGTCTCGCGCAGTGGGTCGAGCCGCATGGATGCGGCGAGAGCGCCGTCAGGACATGGATGTCCGTTCGGCGCGGGCCCACGGAGCGGGACCGGAGTGAAGGAACCCGACGAAGTCGGGCCCAACCAGGAGCACAAGCCCTTGGTTACTTGGGGCTTTATCAAGTAACTCGCCGAAGGCGAAACAGTCTGCCCCCAGGCAGACGCCCTTGATCTTGATCTTGATCTTGACCTGGCTAAACCCAGCATCACGGCAAAGGCCGCGTATGCTGAGACATAAATTCAGTAATCCGCGACCGCAACCAGCGTTCGGCCGGATCGTTATCATGCACGCCCGCCCAGACCATCGACAATTCGGCAGGCTCGATCGGAAATGGCGGGTCTTCCGCACGCAAGGCGCAGCCCTCGATCAGGGCACAGGCCGCGTAATCGGGAACGGTCGCAATCAGCTCGGTACCGGCCAGCAACGCGCGCAGCCCGCTGAACTGCGGCACCGCCACCACCACCCTTCTCGCCCGCCCGACTTTCGCCAGGTCGATGTCGATGTTGCCGCTCAGATCGCCGGAAAACGACACCATCGTATGCGGCCGCTGGCAAAACTCATCCAGCGTCAGCGGCTCCGGGCGGGCGTCGCCGCGCAACACCTTCACGCCGATGTCGCGCAGCTTCTTGCGCTTGGCGTTGGCCGGCAGTTCGGTGGTGTAGCTGATGCCCACCGAAATTTCCCCGGACGCCAGCAGCGCCGGCATCAGCAGGAAGTTGGCCCGGCGCACCACCACAATGATCCCAGGCGCCTCTTCGCGCAGGCGGTTGAGCAAGGGCGGGAACAGGCCGAACTCGGCGTCGTCCGACAGGCCGATGCGGAAGATGTCGCAGCTGGTCGCCGGGTCGAATTCCTTGGCCCGGCTCACCGCACCGGAGATGGTATCCAGTGCCGGCTGCAGCTCTTTAAGAATCGCCAGCGCCCGGGCCGTCGGCTCCATGGCGCGGCCGTTGCGCAGCAGTAAAGGGTCGTCGAACAGGTCGCGCAGCCGCGCCAGGGCAGCACTGATCGCCGGCTGGCCCATGAACAGCTTCTCCGCCACCCGCGTCAGGTTGCGTTCGAACATCAAGGATTCGAAGATCACCAGCAGGTTCATGTCGACGCGGCGCAGGTCGTTGCGGTTCATTCAGCCATTCCGGAGTGGTGTTTTAGGGAGCCTGACTATGCCAGACCGGCGCAGGTATACACAGGCGCCAAGGCGGCGTCTTGAACATCGGTGCGGTCCCGGTCCACTCGCCAGGCAGGGGGAGCCGTGCTCAACAGGCATGCACGCTCTGCGCCACACAGCCCTTGGTCGGCATGCGGCTCATGGTTCGACGCCAGCTGAACGGGGTCAGCCCCACCACGCGGGTAAACACGCGGGTGAAATGGGACTGGTCGGCAAAGCCGCAATCCAGGCTGATCTGCGAAATGCTCAGCACCGAGTCACTGAGCAAGGCCTTGGCCTTGTCCAGACGCATTTGCAAAAAACAGTCGCGGGGCGAAAGGCCGGTGTTCTTCTTGAATGCGCGGGAAAAATGACTGCGCGACAGCGAGCATTCCGCGGCAATGCGGGCGATGGACAGGCCCTTGTCCATCTGGCTGGACATCAAGTCCTTGGCCCGGCGCTCCTGCCACGGCGACAGCGCGACCCTTTCGAACATGGATTCGTGTATCAGCGAGGGGGTGAATGCAGTCATACCAGGCGCTCCAGCTTCACAGTCGGCGGTCAGTGAAGTCTGCTCAGCGCGGTGCTTAAAGTCCTTCTCCCGGTATTAAACGTTCTGAAAAGTCGTACGACGACATGCATCGTGCCGGTGCACCGCGGCACGATTCAGAACATTTAAGACGCCAGCAAGGACGGCCATTGGCCAGCGCGCTACCGTGCCCGCTCCAATGGTTCGGATCACTGCGAGGGACGGCACGTGACCACTCGGTATGTGGCAGGAATTGCGATTCCCGACGGGGCGATGGCCCGCGCGGCGACCGATCTGATGCGCGACCATCAGTGTGATCTGCTGCTGAACGCGGCGCGGCGCACATTCGTTTTCGCCAGCCTGCTGGGTCAGAGCCGGGCCCTGCCCTACGACCCCGATCTGCTGTTCACCGCAGCCCTGTTTTTGCGCATTGGCATCACCCGCCTGTACGCACGCTCCCAGCAACGCTTCGAAGTCGACAGCGCCGACGCCGCCGCGCAGTTTCTGCGTGGGCACGGCCGCTCTTGGGAACACATCGCCCAGGTCTGGGACGCCATTGCGCTGCACACTACGCCCGGCATCGCGCCGCACAAACCGCCCTTGACCGCCCTGCTCTGCGCGGCCGTCGACACCGACCTGACCGGCGCGCATTGCCAGTGCTTCAGCCCCGCCGCACAGGCGCGGGTGCTGGCGACGTACCCGCGCGAGCCCGGTTTCAAATTCAAGTTTCTGCACGTCATGGCGCTGGGTCAGGTGCACCGGCCGCAGACCACCCTGGGCACGGTCAACGCCGACGTGCTGTCGTTTCATGCTCATCAGGTAAACGCCGAGGGGTTCTGCGCGCGACTGCTTGCCTCGACTTGGCCTTATTGACCGCACACGACGCTGAGCGCCGTCGGCGTTACTCGACGATGGGCAAGGTGAACACGAACGTCGCACCGCCATAGCGCGCGGGCATCGCGTAGAGGTGGCCGCCGTGGGCGCTGATGATGGACTGACAGATCGCCAGCCCCATGCCCATGCCTTTGTCCTTGGTGCTGAAAAAGGCATCGAACAGCTGATGCATG
>NZ_DASVUM010000223.1:0-4609 GCF_036387035.1 Pseudomonas sp.
GCGGTCTCGAAAGGCAGCTTCTGCGGATTGGCCAACAAGTAGCCGGCGATGCGCTTGCCGGTCGGCGTCAGATCGCTGAACCGTTGTTCGAGTGCGTCGAGGAAGGGCGACTTGTCCATTGGAGTTCCGCTGATGGCGCCGGGTAGCGTGAGCCGTGGAAATGTTACCCAAGGGTCATTTTGCTACAGGATGTTAGCAACATAACATCGCTTTTCCTGAGCTTACAACGCTTATTTCGAGCGATTTTCGGAGAGGAGTTTTCGTGATTCAGGGTGGTGCAGAGGGAAGGAAGAATGTGCAATCAGGGGGCAAAAAAAGGCGGCCAAAGCCAGAGCTGCAACGCATGTCCCCTTCCCGGCTGAAGCCGGTCCCACAGTCGGTACGTGACCTATTTGTAGGACGGGCTTTAGCCGGGAAAGAGCCCGTGAGAACACCCTCACCTTGGTGGTGCATCAACTGACGCCTTCCCGGCTGAAGCCGGTCCCACTGTCGGTACGCGACCTATTTGCGGGATCGGCTTTAGCCCGGAAAGAGCCAGTGAGAACCCATCACCTTTGCGGTGTATCCACTGACGCCTTCCCGGCCAAAGCCGGTCCCACTGTCGGTACGCGATCTATTTGTGGGACCGGCTTTAGCCGGGAAAGAGCCCGTGAGAACACCCTCACCTTTGTGCTGTATCAACTGACGCCTTCACGACTGGAGCCGGTCCTGCGTGGTATCAGCGAAGGTTGGTCTTTGCCAGTTCCAGTACCTGGTCAGCCTTGCCATTCATGATGGCTTTGAGCATGAACAGGCTGAAACCCTTCGCTTGAGCGAGCTTGATCTTCGGCGGCAAGCCTAGTTCTTGCTTGGCCGTGACCACGTCTACCAGCACCGGGCCCGGGTGTTCGAAGGCTTTTTTCAGCGCGTTGGGCAGGTCGGCCGAGTCCTCGACGCGAATCCCGAGGATACCGGCGCCGATGGCGATGTTGGCAAAGCTGGTGCTGTCGAAATCAGTGTCATGGGGCACATAGCCGCCGGCCTGCATCTCCATGGCGACGAAGCCCAGCGAACTGTTGTTGAACACCACCAGCTTGATCGGCAGGTTCAACTGGCGGATCGACAGCAAGTCGCCCATCAGCATCGACAAACCGCCATCGCCGCACAGCGCCACCACCTGCCGCTGAGGGAATGCCGCCTTGGCGCCTAATGCCTGGGGCATTGCATTAGCCATGGAGCCGTGATTGAACGAGCCAAGCAGCGAGCGCTTGCCGTTCATGGTCAGGTAGCGCGCCGCCCACAAAGTCGGCGTGCCCACATCGATGGTGAAGATCGCGTCCGGGTCGGCATAGGCATCGACCAGTCGCGTCAGGTATTGCGGGTGAATGGGCTCGCCATGACCCGACGGCGTGGCCAGTTCATCGAGTTCTTCACGGGACTTGGCGTAGTGATCCAGCGCCTTGTCGAGGAACTTGCGGTCGGTGTGCGCTTGCAGGCGCGGCAGCACGGCGTCCAGGGTTTCGGCGATGCCGCCTGCCAGACCGAGGGCCACCGGCACGCGACGGCCAAGGGCGGTCGGGTCGATGTCGATCTGGATGACCTTGGCCTTCTCCGGATAGAAGTTGCGATACGGGAAGCTGCTGCCGAGGATCACCAGCGTGTCGCACGCCATCATTGCGTGATAGCCGGAGCTGAAGCCAATCAACCCGGTCATGCCAACGTCAAAGGGATTGGCGTATTCGATGTACTGCTTGCCACGCAGAGCATGCACCACCGGGGCGGAGAGTTTCTCGGCCAGCGCGACCACTTGGTCATGGGCCTCGGCGCAACCGGCACCCGCCAGGATGGTCACCGCCTTCGATGAGTCCAGCAGCTCCACCAGGCGCTGCAGATCGGCTTCTGCCGGGATCACCCGGGCCGGCGCATGATCGACCCACTGGGGTTTGATGTCAGGCGCGGCGCTCAGGGCGACGTCGCCGGAAATCACGATCACCGCAACGCCGCGCTGGCTGATGGCCGCGCGCATCGCCCGCTCCAGCACGCGGGGGAACTGCTCGGGGGTGCTGACCGTTTCGACGAAGTGGCTGCACTCCTTGAACAGGTCGGTGGGGTGGGTTTCCTGAAAGTAATTCAGGCCGATCTCGGAAGACGGAATCTGCGCAGCGATGGCGAGGACCGGCACACCGCTGCGGTGGCAGTCATACAGGCCGTTGATCAAGTGCAGATTGCCCGGGCCACAGCTGCCTGCGCAGACCGCCAGCTTGCCGGTGGAGGCCGCTTCCGCGCCTGCCGCGAAGGCCGCCACTTCCTCGTGGCGGGTGTGCATCCATTTGATCTTGCCCAGACGCTGGAGGCTGTCGGTCAGCCCGTTCAGGCTGTCGCCGCTGACGCCCCAGATCTTCGAAACCCCGGCTGCGGCGAGGGTTTGGGCGAGGTAGTCGGCGATGGTTCTGCTGGACATGGGGCAAATTCCTTGTCGAGTCGAATGGGCGCGCAAGGCCGGAATAGACAATACGCGTGGTCTCAAATCGACCCATGGCGCCCGGGACAGTTCAGTACAAGCGGCTCGGCCATGGGCTGGATACAGCACGCGCGGCTGGCTGGCGAACGCGTTTGCCCGGGCAATGCGCCGCCAGCCCTCACACCGGCGGCTGTGCCACGGCCTTGTTGGGGGCCGCGATCTGCACTTTCGGGTTGATCGGCGTTGCGCTCGGCGTCGCGTATTGCTGTTTCAGGTGGCCGTCCTGATCGAGCAACCAGGCGTCGAGAATCTCCCGCACCACAGGACCCGCGACACGCCCACCGGCCTCGCCGTTCTCGATCATCACCGCGACGACAATCTTAGGGTTGGCCGCCGGCGCGAAGCCGACGAACAAGGCGTTGTCACGATGGCGTTCCAGGGTCTTGTCACGGTTGTAGCGCTCGCCCTGCTTGATCGCCACCACCTGCGCGGTGCCGCTCTTGCCGGCGATGCGGTACTGGGCACCCTGGGCCGCCGCCCGGGCGATGCCACGCGGGTCATGCATCACCGCCTGCATGCCGTTATTGACCTGATCCCATTCGTGAGCATCACGCAGCACGATGTTTGGCATCGGGTGCTCGTCCACCGGCGACACGCCGCCGATTTCCTTGGCCAGGTGCGGACGGTGCCAGATGCCTTTGCTGGCGATCAGCGTCGTCGCCTGCGCCAGTTGCAGCGGCGTGACCTGCATATAGCCCTGGCCGATGCCGAGGATCACGGTTTCCCCCGGGAACCACGCCTGACGCCGGGTGATGCGCTTCCATTCCTTGGACGGCATGAGGCCCGCCGACTCTTCGAACATGTCCAGCGAGACCTTCTGGCCGATGCCGAACATGGTCAGGTAATCGTGCAGACGGTCGATGCCCAGCTTGTGCGCCAGGTCGTAGAAATAGGTGTCGTTGGAGCGCATGATCGCCGCGTTCAGGTCCACCCAGCCGTCACCACTGTGGTTCCAGTTGCGGTACTTGTGATCGAAGTCCGGCAGCTGGAAGTAGCCCGGATCGAATACCCGCGTCGAAGGCGTGACGACGCCGCTGTCGAGGCCGGCAATCGCCACTTCCGGCTTGATCGTCGACCCCGGCGCGTACAACCCGCGCAGCACGCGGTTGAACAGCGGTCGGTCGACCGAGTCGCGCAGCGCCGAATACTCCTTGAAGCTGATGCCGGTGACGAACAGGTTCGGGTCGAAGCTGGGCTTGCTGACCATCGCCAGCACTTCGCCGGTGGCCGGATCGATGGCCACCACCGACCCGCGACGATCCCCGAGCGCCTGTTCAGCCGCCTCTTGCAGCTTGATGTCCAGGCTCAGGGTGATGTTTTTGCCTGCCACCGGATCGGTGTGCTTGAGGACGCGCAGCACACGGCCTTGCGCGTTGGTTTCTACTTCTTCATAGCCGACATGGCCGTGCAGCTCGCTCTCGTAGAAGCGCTCCACGCCGGTCTTGCCGATGGACTGCGTGCCGCGGTATTCGACCTGATCGAGCTGGGTCGCTTCCTTCTCGTTGATCCGCCCGACGTAACCGATGGAGTGCGCGAAATGCTCTGCCAGCGGGTAATGACGAACGAACTGCGCCTCGACGTCCAGGCCCGGCAGACGGAACTGGTTGACCGCCAACAGGGCGATCTGCTCTTCGGTCAACTCATACAGCAGCGTCACCGGCACGAAGCGGTGCGGCGAGTTTTTCATGGCTTTGTCGAAAATGATGCGGTCTTCGTCCGGCAGGTTGAGGATCTGCATCAGCGTGTCGATCACCGCATGCCAGTCACCCGCACGCTCGCGCGTCATGGTCAGGTTAAAGCTGGGGCGGTTGTCGGCGAGAATGACGCCGTTGCGGTCGAAGATCAGGCCGCGCTCGGGCGGAATCGGCAGGACGTGGACACGGTTGTTTTCGGAAATGGTGGAGTGATAGGCGAATTCGGTGACTTGCAGGAAGTACATGCGGCACACCAGAGCGACGCTCAGCATGGCCACGAACACGGCGCAGGCGATCAAACGTTTGTTGACCAGCCGGGTTTCCTTCTCGTGGTCTTTTAAAGGTATTGGATCGGGCATTTCTGCAGCTACTCGGTGAATACACGGACGGCACAGTCAGCACCCCGAGTGAATAG
>NZ_DASVUM010000224.1:0-8069 GCF_036387035.1 Pseudomonas sp.
ACGGCCGACAGGCGCTTCTGCTCAATTTGCAGCGAACAGGTCATGACGTGCGCCCCTCGACTCTTAGAAAATACAGAATAAATGATATCTCATGGCCATCATAGAAGACACGCGATAAAGACAGATGGTCAATCGCAGCGAGCACACGGTGTGGCGGATAGGCAGGACTAAAGTGATATCAGAAAGGCATCACTTAATCGTTTCAGGTCCGAACTTATACAAATATATACTTTTGTACAAGGTCAAATAACGTGAAGAGGATCGTGTCGACGGATGGACCGGAGCGAGGCGCGAAGGCGAACTGCGCACCGTCCACGCTCGCTTAAAACTCTGAGGGCGTGGCACGCGGCACCGGAAGCGCCGCGTGCCGTTCGCCGGTCACCCATCGCTCAAGGCACTTGCGCCCCCGCCACGCCCACGTACAGCGAATACAGTGACGTGTTGGCGGTGATGAACAGGCGGTTACGGCGCGGGCCGCCAAAGGTCAGGTTGGCGACCTTCTCCGGCAAGCGGATCTTGCCCAGCAAGGTGCCATCGGCGGCAAAACACTGAACGCCGTCGCCGGCGCTGGTCCAGACATTGCCTTGTACGTCCACCCTGAGGCCGTCGGGCACCCCCGGTTCAATCACCGCGAACACCCGCGACTGACCCAGCTCACGCCCGTTGATGACCTCGAACGCGCGGATGTGGTGGGGCCCGTCCGGATCGTGGGAGCGGCCGGAATCGGCGATGTACAGCGTCTGCCCGTCCGGGGCAAACGCCAGGCCGTTGGGTTGCACGAAGTCGTTGGCCATACAGGTGATTTCGCCGCTGTCCGGGTCGATGCGATAGACGTGACGGCCGGGCTGCTCCTCTTGCGCCTGATACCCCTCGTAGTCGGTGAGGATGCCGTAGCTGGGATCGGTGAACCACACCGCGCCGTCGCGGTGCACCACCACGTCGTTTGGCGAATTCAGGCGCTTGCCTTCAAAGCGTTCGGCCAGCACGGTGATCGAGCCGTCCGGTTCGGTGCGGGTGACGCTGCGGGTGCCGTGCTCGCAGGTGATCAGCCGGCCGCGCAGGTCGCGGGTGTTGCCATTGGCAAAATTCGACGGGCTGCGGAACGTCGAGACGCCCTGCTCCGGGGTCCAGCGCAACATGCGCTGGTTGGGGATGTCGCTCCACAACAGGTAGCCGCCGTCGTTGAACCACACCGGCCCCTCGGCCCAGCGGCATTGGTCGTACAGGCGCTCCAGCTGGGTGTTGGGCAGGATGAGGCTGTGGAAACGCTTGTCATGGCATTCATAGAGGTCGTCGGACACGGGGTCGATCCTTAATTCAGGCGCGGGCATTTTTGCGTCCGCTAACAGCGGTAATCACCGCAATGATGATCAGCCCGGTGAGAATCAGCCGCACCCCGGCACTGGCGCCGAAGGTGTTGAGCATGCTCACCAGCAGGTAAAGGAACAGCGACGCGCCCCAGATGCCGGGCACGTTGGAAAAGCCGCCGGCCACCGAGGTGCCGCCAATCACCACCACGGCGATAGAGGCCAGCAGGTATTCCTCGCCCATGCCCAGCGACGCACCGCCGGAAAAACCCGCCAGGGTCAGGCCGCACAGGCTGCCGAACACGGCGCAGAGCACGTACGTGGCGAAGCGCATGCGGCCGACCCGGATGCCCGCCAGTTCCGCGGCGCGGGCGTTTTGCCCGATGGCCAGCACCGAGCGGCCGTAGCGGGTGCGGGTCAGCACGTAACCCATGACAACCGCCACGGCGATGACCACGACCGCGAGGTACGGCACGCCGAACACCCGCCCGGTGGCGAAGGTGTAGAACTGCTCCGGCGGCGGCACCCGCACGCTGCGCCCGTAGGCGATGGCCAGGGACTGCAGGATGAAACTGGCCGACAGGGTCGCGATGATCGGCGGAATGCGCAGCAGCCGGATCAATGCGAAATTGCCGCAGCCCACCAGCACGCCAATGCCCAGCACACCGATGACCCCGAGCCAGATGTTGGCGTCCTGGCCGTCCATGAGCTTCATGCCCAGCGCGCCACTCAAGGCGATGTTGGCGGGGATCGACAGGTCGATGTTGCCAGGCCCGGTGCTGATGACGAACATCTGGCCGATGCCGACGATCGCAAAGAACGTCGAGAACGCCAGCGCGCCGGACAGCAAGGCGCCTGCGCCCTGCCCGCCGGTGAACACCAGTGTCGCCGCCCAGATCAGCAACGCCGCCAGGAACGACCACAGCCACGGCTTGCCGCGCAGCGCTGTAAAGGATGAAGGGCTCATAGCGGACGTACCTCCAGACGATTGACCGCTGCACGCAGCGCCAGGACGAAAATCAGGATCGCGCCCTGGGCGCCGATCTGCCAGTCAGGCGAAATACGGATGAACGACAGCAGCGAACCAGCCAGCACCAGGGTCAACGCGCCAAGCACCGCGCCCATTGGCGACACGCGACCGCCGACGAATTCACCGCCCCCGAGGATCACCCCGGCGATGGACAACAGCGTGTAACGCAGGGCCACGTTGGCGTCGGCCGAGGTGGTGAGCCCCACCAGAAACAGCCCCGACAACACGCCAAATCCCCCTGCCATGGCGTACATCGCCACCTTGATGCGCAGCAGCGACCAGCCTGCCTTGGCGATTGCCAGCGGATTGCCCCCGGCGCCGCGCAACACCACGCCGACGGTGGAGCGCATGAGGAAAAAGTGCATTGCCAGCCCCAGCACAATGCACACGACGATCGCCAAAGGAATCAGGGGCGGCTTGATCCGTACGAGGGCTTGCAGCCACTGCGGCGCCGTTCCTCCCGGCGAAGGCAACAGCAGAATCGCGCCGCCCACCCAGATAAACGACATGCCCAGTGTGACCACGATCGAGGGCAGGTTGCGGCTGTGGATCAGCGCGCCGAGCAAGGCGTAAACGCCAACACACCCGGCCAGCGCCAGCCAGCCAAGGAACGGGTGCTGATCCAGCAGGGTCACCGACACGCAGGCGACGAAGCTGATGAAGCTGCCCATGGATAAGTCGAGATCGTTGACGCTGATGATCAGCATCTGCGCGATGGTCGCCAGCGCGATCGGCACCGCCAGGTTGAGCATCAGGTTAAGGCCCATATAGCTCATGGCCCGGGGCTGCATGATGAAGATGGTTGCCAGCAAGACCACCAGCGACACCGCCGGCAACGCCGCCCGGAGCATGCGGGCACGCCGCGCGGCGTTGTTACGCGGCGCAACCGCTGCGCGGGTGGGCGTGTTCAACGGAGCATTCATGGGGTTTCCTCGGCAAAGGAGCTGCGCAAGATGCGCTCCTCGCTCAACTCACTGCGCGGCATGTCGAGCACGGCCTGGCCGTCGCGGAAGACATACACGTGGTCGCAATAGGTCAGCTCTTCCAGTTCGGTCGTGTACCAGATAAACGTGCGGCCGCGGGCGGCCTCCTCCATCAGGATCGAATACACCTCGCGCTTGGTGCCGACATCCACGCCACGCATGGGGTCGTCCATCAGGATGATCTGCCTGTTGGAGGCCAGCGCCCGGGCGAACAAGGCCTTTTGCTGGTTACCGCCGGACAGCGACAGGATCGGGTTGCGCATGTCCGGGGTGCGGATGCTCATGCGCTTCATCCAGTCGTCGGCCATGGCCTGCTCGGCGTCGGGGTCCAGCAGCAGGCCGCGCTTGAGCTGGCCAAGGGAGCCGACAGTGATGTTCTCGCCGATGGACCACAGCGCAAACACGCCGTCGGTCTGGCGGTCGCCGGCGACAAAGCTCGCAGCAGTGCCGTGCCTGACGCAGTCACGCAGCACTTGGGTCAGGAGTTGGCTCTGGCCGTGACCGGCCAGCCCGGACAACCCGACGATCTCCCCGGCGAATGCCTGCACCGCGCGGCCGTCCGTCTGCCGCGCCGGGCGCTGTTGCACCCTGGGGCTGCCCTGTTCGCGTCGAGAGGCGAAATCCTGTGCCGTTGGCGCTTGCTCACGGGCCGTGCCGCCCATGACTTCCACCAGCGAATCATGGGTGAAGGCCACTGCCGCCCGGGTTTCAACGACCTTGCCGTCACGCATCACCGCGATGCGGTCACAGGTGCCAAGCATTTCGCCGAGGATGTGGCTGATCAGCACGATGCTGCCGCCGGCTTCGACGAAGCGACGCACATGGCGCAACAGCTGCTCGGCAACCCGGGCGTCAAGGGATGAGGTCGGCTCGTCGAGGATGACCAGATCAAGGCGCTCGTCGACATTAATAAAGGCCCGGGCGATTTCTACCATCTGCCGCTTGCCGATGGACAAGTCGGCGACGACGTCCTCGGCGTCGATGCCATGGCCGGGGAAGATCTGCTCCAGCATTGCTTCAATCAACGCCCCGGCCCGACGCCGCCAGCCGAAACCGCGCAAGGCCGGCGACATCAGCCGGGTGTTTTCCGCCACGTTGAGGTTCGGGCACAGCGAAAGCTCCTGAAACACGCAGCGAATGCCGTGCTGACGCGCCACTTGCACCGAATAGCCCTCGCGCAGGTCACGCCCTTCGATCAGCAGTTGCCCGCAGTCGGCGGCCAGGGTGCCCGCGAGCACTTGCATCAACGTCGATTTGCCCGCGCCGTTGTGGCCAATCAGGCCCAGGCATTCACCGGCGCGCACGCTCAGGTCGACATCACTCAGGGCGCGCACGGCGCCGAACGATTTGCCGGCGCCGGCGAAGGCCACCCGAACAGGTCCATTTGCGTTCATGGTCACAATTCCTTGGCGGACCGCAGGCAGCGCGGCCCGCGATGCTCAGTTGGAAAGGCTCACAGGGAAGCTGCGGGCTTGAGCTTGGCGACGTCGTCGACGCTGTAGGTCTCGCTGACGATCCCGCCTTTGGGCAGGTCCTTGAGGCTGGCGTCGAGGGTTTGTTGGGTCACCGTCACCGCCGGCGACAACAGGTCGTGGGGCATCTGTTTGCCGTCAAGCAACTGCTGCGCGACAAAGAACGCCAGGCTGGAAATGCTCGGTCCGCTGCTGATGGAGAAGCTCTGATAGCCCTGGGTATCGCTCTGCTTCTTCCACCAGCTCAGCTCCTCTTCGCGGTTGCCGAAGATGATGGCGGGCAGCGGACGACCCGCCGCGACAAAGGCCTGGGCGATGCCGACGCCCTCGCCGCCCTGGGTCACCACAGCGTCGACCTTCGGCAGGCTGGGCAGCACACCCGACACAGCCTTCTGCGCGACGGTCGGGGACCAGTTGCCGTTCACTTCGCCGACCACTTTCAGGCTCGGGTGTTTCTGCGCGCCGGCGGTGATACCGGTGTGAATCCGTTCGTCCACCGACACGCCAGCCAGCCCGCGCACTTCCAGGACGTTGGCGCCCTGAGGGAAGCGCCCGGCCAGGTAATCCATCTGCTCGATGCCGGTCTGCTTGAAGTCCATGGAGATGCGGTAAGCGCAGGGTTCGGAGACGGTGCCATCGAAGGAGACGACGATGATGCCGGCGTCACAGGCCTGTTTCACGGCGCCGTTGAGCGCGGTCGGCGACGAGGCGTTGATGACGATGGCGTCATAGCCCTGCAGGATCAGGTTCTGGATCTGAGCGGCTTGCTCGGTGGCCTGATTCTCGGCCGTGGTGAAGCTGTCGGCCGACGCGATCAGGCCATCCTTGACGGCTTTGTCGGTGGTCTGCTGCCAGCTGGCGAGCATCAGTTGGCGCCAGGAGTTACCGGCGTAATTGTTGGAGAGCGCGATCTTCTTGTCAGCGGTATCGGCGTGGGAGGTGAGCGGCAGAGCCATCAGGGGCGCCACGGCCAGTGCAGCACAGAGCAACGAACGGCGTAGCGGATGACGACGACTTTTCATAGTTGAACCCTTGTTATTTTTATGGGGGCTGCAGAGTGGCCGACGGCGTCGGTCGCACCTTATTACGAACAGTACGCCGCCAGTCTGCACTGGGCCGGGCAGAGCGTCAGTGGTCAATCGTGCAGACCTGATGCGGGATCCCGCAACCGACCTGCAGGATCGTGCGTTCTTTTTGCCGCACAGGGGCCATAATGACCCGACTGCTGCCTGGCTCGATTACAGACGGTGTTCATTCCAGAAAGCGTTCGATTCCAACAATAAAAACAGGCTGGAGCTCATGGCACCACGACCGCACACCTTGGCCGAAGACGTGCTGCATCACTTTCTCGGCATTTCCCGCGCCCTCGCCGGCCAGCTGGATTTCCAGTCGATGATCGATGCCGTCTCCCGGGAAATCAGCCCGATTCTGCCCCACGATCACCTCGACGTGTGCCTGTTCGTCCTCGACGGCCGCGAGCACATCACCTATGAAAGCGGCGTCCACACCCTGTGGGGCGACGTCGCCCAGCCGATGCCGGTGCACACCAGCCCGATTCGCACGGTGCTGTTGGGCGAGCAGGCTTTTCTGCTGACCCACGACGCCATGAATGACGCCCGCTTCGCCTTCCCTGGCGCCATCAACCACCCGATTTTCGATGCCCGTTTGCGCAGCCGCCTGCACGTGCCCCTGCGCGCCCGGGGCACGATCATTGGCGCGCTCAGTTGCTCGAAACACACCGAGCATTTCTACACCCTTGATGACGTGCGCCACACCCAGCACGTCGCGGACCTGCTGGCCTCCTACGTATACGCCTTGCGCCAGACCGAGCAGGCCAAGCAACTGGCGATCGCCGAGGCCCAGGTGCGTGCCCGGGAAGAGGGTTTGCGTCAGGGCGCGCTGCGCCTGACCGAGGCGCTGGAGCGCGAACGGCAGCGGGTCGGCATGGATCTGCATGACCAGACCCTCGCCGACATGACGCGTCTGCACCGGCGCATCGCCCGCCTGCAGACGTTGCCGAGCGTGCCGGGCGATGATCTGCGCGCCATTGCGCGCTCCCTCAAGGACAGCATGCAGGAATTGCGACAGCTCATCGATGCGGTCAAGCCGACGGTGCTGCAGCTGTTCGGTTTTGAAGAAGGCGTTGAAGATCTGCTGCGGCGCAGCGTGCGCGACAGCGGGCTGAGCATCGAAACGCGCCTGCAGGACAGCACCGACGGCATGGGTGACAGGTTGCCAGAGTCGATGAAGATCGCGGTGTTCCGCATCATTCAGGAAGCGGTGAACAACGCCATCAAGCACGCGACGGCGGACAGCATCGTCATTCACATCAGCCTCACAGACGGCCTGTTGCAGCTGACGATTGACGATGACGGCCTTGGGCTGGACGTCGGCAATCGGTTCAACAGTGGCGGCATCCAGAACATGCAAGTGCGCGCGCAGTTGATGGCGGCGCAGTTGCACATCGAACCCGGGCCCCATGGCCGAGGCACCCGCGTGCGGGTCTGCCTGCCACTGGCTGACCTCGGCCTCGTTGATCAGCCTGCGCCGATGCCAGCGCTTGCACTTGTTACGGAGACGCCATGCAAGTCCTGCTGATTGAAGACGACCCGGTGCACCGGGCCTTCCTGCGCGAAGTGATCGAGGTCGCGCTGCCGGAATGCACGCGTTTGCTGGAGGCCGAAGACGGCCGGATCGGCGAGCAGTTGTTCAGCCAGAGCCCGGTGGATGCAGTGGTCATGGACCTGCAGATGCCCTGCCGCACCGGGGTCGAAGCGGCCAAGACCATCTGGCGGCAGCAGCCGGACACCTCGATTCTGTTCTGGTCCAATTACTCGGACGAGGCGTATGTGCGAGGCATCGCGCGCATTGTGCCTCAGGGCGCGGCCTACGGTTACATCCTCAAAACCGCGTCGGAGGAGCGTCTGCGTCTGGCGTTGCGCGGGCTGTTCATCGAGCAGCAATGCGTGATCGACCGCGAGATCCGTGGCGTGCAGCTCAAAGCCCACGATCAGCTGTCGGGCCTCAGCGACGGCGAATACGAAGTGCTACAGGACATCGCCCTGGGCCTGACCGACCGCACCATCGCCACTCGCCGTAACCTGTCGCTGCGCAGCGTGCAGAACCGGCTGCAGCAGCTGTACGAAAAGCTCGGCGTCTACCAACCCGACGACGCCGGCGAGCGCAGCACCGCGTTCAACCTGCGCGCCCGCGCCGTCAACGTCGCCCTGCTGCGCCGCCTGCTCAACCGCACCGCGCTGGAACAGGCCGAAGCCGA
>NZ_DASVUM010000225.1:0-3493 GCF_036387035.1 Pseudomonas sp.
AGCTTTTTCACCGATGCACGAACTTTCATCACCAACTCCTCGAACCTTATGGGTGCTTCAGCGCAGCATGCCGCTGCCGTAGCCCTTCAGGTTGGCTTTCTTCATCAGGGATTCATACTGGTGCGAAACGAGGTGCGATTGCACTTGGGACATGAAGTCCATCACAACCACGACCACGATCAGCAACGAGGTCCCGCCAAGGTAAAACGGCACGTTTGCGGCTACCACCAGGAACTGGGGAAGCAAGCACACGGCCATCATGTAGAGAGCACCGAACATGGTCAGACGAGTCAGAACGCCATCGATATAGCGTGCAGACTGCTCACCAGGACGGATGCCCGGAATAAAGGCACCGGACTTCTTCAGGTTTTCCGCTACGTCTTTCGGATTGAACATCAACGCCGTATAGAAGAAGCAGAAGAAAATAATCCCTGCACTAAACAGCAGAATATTCAACGGCTGACCAGGGGCGATCGACTGCGAGATGTCCTGCAGCCAGCCCATACCCTCAGACTGACCAAACCAGGCACCCAGCGAAGCCGGGAACAGCAAGATGCTGCTCGCAAAAATGGCAGGAATGACGCCCGCCATGTTTACTTTCAAAGGCAAGTGGCTTGTCTGCGCAGCGAAAACCTTGCGGCCCTGCTGACGCTTGGCGTAGTGAACAGCAATACGACGCTGACCACGCTCAATGAACACCACGAAACCGATGATCGCTACTGCCAGCAAACCGATGGCGACCAAAGCGAAGATATTGATATCACCTTGGCGCGCAGACTCGAAAGACTGCCCAATCGCTCTCGGAAGACCGGCGACGATACCCGAAAAAATCAACATCGAGATACCGTTGCCGACACCGCGCTCAGTGATCTGCTCGCCCAGCCACATCATAAACAGCGCACCCGCAACAAACGTGGTGACTGCAACGAAGTGGAAGCCGATATCTGCTGAGAACGCAACGCCCTGACCGGCCAAACCAATGGACATGCCAATGGCTTGAACCAGGGCCAGGACTACGGTGCCATAGCGGGTGTACTGGCTAATCTTGCGACGACCAGCTTCACCTTCCTTCTTCAACTGCTCCAGTTGCGGGCTGACTGCGGTCATGAGCTGCATGATGATCGATGCCGAGATGTACGGCATGATCCCCAGTGCAAAAATGCTCATGCGCTCCAGCGCACCACCTGAAAACATGTTGAACAAGCTAAGAATGGTCCCCTCATTCTGTCGAAACAGGTCCGCCAGCCGGTCAGGGTTGATACCTGGAACTGGGATATGCGCACCGATCCGATAGACGATAATCGCCAGGAACAGAAAACGCAGACGAGCCCAGAGTTCGGACAACCCGCCGCTTTTGCCTAGCGCTGAGAGAGCACCTTGCTTAGCCATTTATTCCTCGAACTTGCCGCCAGCTGCTTCGATAGCCGCACGCGCACCTTTGGTGGCTGCGATACCTTTAAGGGTGACTGCGCGAGTAACCTCACCGGACAGCATGATTTTCACACGCTGAACGTTTTGGTTGATCACGTTGGCATCCTTCAGGGACTGCACAGTGATGACGCCTTCTACTTTAGCCAGCTCGGAGGTGCGAACTTCAGCACGATCCATAGCTTTCAAAGAGACGAAGCCGAACTTAGGCAGACGACGATGCAACGGCTGTTGGCCGCCTTCGAAGCCCGGAGCAATGGTGCCACCGGAGCGGGAGGTCTGACCTTTGTGGCCACGGCCACCGGTCTTACCCAAACCACTACCGATACCACGGCCCGGACGATGCTTTTCGCGACGGGAACCCGGCGCTGGACTCAGATCATTGAGTTTCATCGATTAACCCTCGACGCGCAGCATGTAGTAAGCCTTATTGATCATCCCACGGTTTTCCGGGGTATCAACGACTTCTACGGTGTGACCGATGCGACGCAGACCCAAACCCTTAACGCACAGTTTGTGGTTAGGAATGCGGCCGGTCATGCTTTTGATCAGCGTAACTTTAACGGTAGCCATGATCAGAAGATCTCCTGGACGTTCAGGCCGCGTTTAGCAGCGATGGACTCAGGGGACTGCATGGTCTTCAAACCCTTGAACGTTGCGTGAACAACGTTGACCGGGTTGGTCGAACCGTAGCACTTGGCCAGGACGTTATGGACGCCAGCAACTTCGAGAACGGCGCGCATTGCACCGCCAGCGATGATGCCGGTACCTTCCGACGCAGGCTGCATGTAGACCTTCGAGGCGCCGTGGGCGGACTTGATGGCGTACTGCAACGTGGTGCCGTTCAGATCAACCTGGATCATGTTGCGGCGAGCAGCTTCCATTGCCTTCTGGATCGCAGCAGGCACTTCACGTGACTTGCCACGGCCGAAGCCAACGCGCCCTTTACCATCACCAACCACGGTCAACGCGGTGAAAGTGAAGATACGGCCGCCTTTAACGGTTTTTGCTACGCGATTAACCTGTACCAGCTTCTCGATGTAGCCTTCGTCGCGTTTTTGGTCGTTATTTGACATAACTTAGAACTCCAGCCCGCCTTCACGAGCAGCATCAGCCAGCGCCTTAACGCGACCGTGGTACTTGAAGCCAGAACGATCAAAAGCCACTTGCGATACACCGGCGGCTTTCGCACGCTCAGCGATCAGCTGGCCAACTTTAGTGGCCGCGTCGATGTTGCCAGTGGCGCCATCACGCAGTTCTTTGTCCAAAGTCGAGGCGTTTGCCAAGACCTTGCTGCCGTCGGCCGAGATGACCTGGGCATAAATGTGCTGCGAAGAGCGGTACACGCAGAGACGCACGACTTCGAGTTCGTGCATTTTCAGGCGTGCTTTGCGAGCGCGACGCAGTCGGGTAACTTTTTTGACGGTCATTTGCTATGCCCTACTTCTTCTTGGCTTCTTTACGACGGACGACTTCGTCCGCGTAACGCACGCCTTTGCCTTTGTACGGCTCTGGACGGCGGAAGTCGCGGATCTCAGCGGCCACTTGACCAACCAACTGCTTGTCGATACCGCGAATGACGATATCGGTTTGGTTGGGAGTCTCAGCGGTGATGCCTTCCGGCAATTCGTAGTCCACTGGGTGCGAGAAGCCAAGGGCCAGGTTCAGCACCGTGCCTTTTGCTTGCGCTTTGTAACCAACACCGACCAGCTGGAGCTTGCGCTCGAAGCCTTGGCTTACGCCCTGGACCATATTGTTTACCAACGCACGAGTGGTACCGGCCATTGCGCGAGTTTGTTGGTCGCCGTTGCGAGCAGCGAAACGCAGCTCACCGGACTCTTCAACAATTTCAATGGACGAATGAATGTTCAGGTCTAGAGTGCCCTTGGCACCCTTCACCGAAAGCTGCTGGCCGACGAGTTTGACTTCGACGCCTGCTGGCAACTTAACGGGGTTCTTAGCTACGCGTGACATGCTTATCCCCCCTTAGAACACTGTGCAAAGCACTTCGCCGCCGACACCGGCAGCGCGCGCAGCACGATCCGTCATCACACCTTTGTTGGTG
>NZ_DASVUM010000226.1:0-4602 GCF_036387035.1 Pseudomonas sp.
CGGGCATTCGGAGCGGGTCAACGACGAGGTGGTGCTGCGTTTTGAGTTTCCCGAGCGGCCAGGCGCGCTGTTCAACTTCCTGAACAAGCTGGGCGGGAAATGGAATATCTCGATGTTTCATTACCGCAACCACGGCGCGGCGGATGGCCGGGTGGTGGCCGGGCTGGTGGTGCCGGAGGATGAGCGGCATCTGGTGCCGAAGGCGTTGGCGGAGATTGGCTACCCGTACTGGGACGAGACGAAGAACCCGGCGTACAAGCTGTTTTTGGGGTGACGGGGTCTGCCTGGCGCTCACCTGCATGGATGGGCTGACAGCCACCGCCTTTGTAGGAGCCGGCTTGCTGGCGAAGGCGATCGATCATTCACCGTTTATGTTGATTGGCCCGACGCGTTCGCCAGCAAGCCGGCTCCTACAGTTGGCTTTCCCCCCCGGCCGGTATACAAGGCGGCAACGGGCGATCTATTGCTACGCTTCAAACAACGCCAGACACAGGGGAAACAAACAATCATGGAACACTTCGCTGCACTGAAAATCCTGCACGTGGTCAGCACGGTGCTGCTGTTCATCTGCGCGCTGGGATTGATTGTGTGGATCGTGCGGGGCCGTCGGGCAGGCGATACCACAGTGCAGAACCGAGCCATGCAACGGCCGTGGGCATTCGCGTGGGTGCTGATGGGTGTGTGCCTGTTGACCCTGCCGATCAGCGGCTGGTGGCTGGTGCACTACGCCGGCTGGCCGCTGGGACAAACCTGGTTGCTGACGGCGAGCGTTTTGTACCTCTTCGGCGCCTTGAGCTGGGCCTGGCTGGCGGTGCGGGTCAACCGCCTGCGCCGGCCAGTCATGGTCGGCAACTCCCGTTTCACACTGGGGCTGGCCGTGTTCAGCGTCGTCTGCTTCGTGGCGATTGCCGGCCTGATGGGCGCCAAACCGGTATAAGCGCCGCTTCGCCGTGACAGCGGGCCAGTGAATGAGCTGGCCCCGCGAAGGCTTATCAGCCGCGCAGTGATATCACCGGCCAGCCGCGGCGGGTGGCCTCGGCGCGCAGCTTTTCATCAGGGTCGACCGCGACCGGGTTGGCCACTTGCTCGAGCAGTGGCAGATCGTTCATCGAGTCGCTGTAGAACCAGCTGCCCTCGAGGGAGTAGCCGTTCTCTTCGATCCAGCGATTCAGGCGGGTGACTTTGCCCTCGCGAAAGCACGGCACGTCAGTGGTGCGTCCGGTGTAGCGGCCATCAATGACCTCGCACTCGGTCGCCAGCAGTGTGTCGATGCCCAACCGCGCCACGATCGGTGCAGTCACGAAACGGTTGGTCGCCGTGATCACCACCAGCTTGTCACCCGCGTTGCGGTGTTTGGCGATGAGGTCCATTGCCTTTGGCAGGATCAACGGCTCGATGCAGTCACGCATGAACTCCCGGTGCCATTCGTCGAGCTGCTCCGTTTCGGTACGGCCCAGGATCTCCAGAGAGAAATTCAGGTAGTCGGTCAGGTTCAGTGTCCCGGCCAGATAGTCCTGATAAAAAGCATCATTGCGCGCCTTGTACGCCGCACCATCCAGAATGCCGCGCTCGCACAGGTAATCCCCCCAGGCATGATCGCTGTCGCCGCCGAGGAGGGTGTTGTCGAGGTCGAACAGGGCCAGGCGCATGAGCTTTACTCGCTGAAATATCAGAAAAAAGAGCACAAGAATACGAGGTTTGCCCAAGAGATCGCATCTATTAATGCGGTTGTCACGATAAGCTGTCGCAGCCTCGTTGCTGCCTTCACGATCTTTGTGGAACAATGCGACGACATGCGTTTGCGAGGTTGTGGCCGTGATCGACCCCGATGGTTTTCGCCCTAATGTCGGGATAATTCTGACAAATGATGCTGGCCAGGTCTTATGGGCTCGCCGCATCAATCAAGACGCCTGGCAGTTTCCGCAGGGGGGTATCAACCCTCAGGAGACGCCGGAAGACGCGCTTTACCGTGAATTGAATGAAGAAGTCGGGCTGGAACGGCATGATGTTGAAATTCTTGCCTGCACCCGGGGTTGGTTGCGCTATCGTCTGCCGCAACGATTGGTCCGTACCCACAGCCAGCCGCTGTGCATCGGCCAGAAGCAAAAATGGTTTCTCCTGCGCCTGATCTCCGATGAGCAGCGGGTGCGGATGGATTTGACCGGCAAACCGGAGTTCGATGGCTGGCGTTGGGTCAGTTATTGGTACCCGTTGGGCCAGGTGGTGACATTCAAGCGCGAGGTATATCGACGCGCCCTTAAAGAGCTTGCCCCGCGCCTGTTGGCGCGCGACTGACACGGAGTTCGACCCCGAGCCATGCTCAATACGCTGCGCAAGATCGTCCAGGAAGTTAACTCCGCCAAGGATCTCAAGGCGGCGTTGGGCATTATTGTGTTGCGCGTCAAAGAGGCCATGAGCAGCCAGGTGTGCTCGGTCTACTTGCTTGATCCCGAATCCAACCGCTTCGTTCTGATGGCCACCGAAGGCCTGAACAAACGCTCGATCGGCAAGGTGAGCATGGCCCCAAATGAGGGCCTGGTGGGTCTGGTCGGTACGCGCGAAGAGCCGCTGAACCTCGAAAACGCCGCCGATCACCCCCGTTATCGCTACTTCGCTGAAACCGGCGAAGAACGCTACGCCTCATTCCTCGGTGCGCCGATCATCCACCATCGCAGGGTGGTGGGCGTGTTGGTTATCCAGCAAAAGGAGCGGCGCCAGTTCGACGAGGGTGAAGAAGCCTTCCTCGTGACGATGAGCGCGCAGCTGGCGGGCGTTATTGCCCATGCCGAAGCCACCGGCTCAATTCGCGGGCTGGGCCGGCAAGGCAAGGGTATCCAGGAAGCCCGATTTGTCGGCGTGCCGGGTTCTCCCGGTGCTGCGGTCGGTACCGCACTGGTCATGCTGCCGCCGGCCGATCTCGAAGTGGTGCCGGACAAAACCGTCTCGGACATCACCGCCGAACTTAAATTGTTCCAGACCGCGCTTGAAGGCGTTCGCAATGACATGCGCACCCTTTCGGCGAAGTTGGCCACCCAATTGCGCCCTGAAGAGCGCGCCCTGTTCGATGTGTACCTGATGATGCTTGATGATGCATCGCTGGGCAGCGAAGTCACCAACGTCATCAAAACCGGCCAGTGGGCCCAGGGCGCGTTGCGCTCGGTGGTTAACGAGCACGTTAAACGTTTTGAGCTGATGGACGACGCCTACCTGCGTGAACGTGCATCGGACGTCAAGGACCTCGGTCGTCGCCTGCTTGCCTACCTTCAAGAAGCACGGCAGCAGACGCTGGTTTATCCCGACAACACCATTCTGGTCAGTGAAGAGCTGTCGCCGGCCATGCTCGGCGAAGTGCCGGAAGGCAAGTTGGTGGGCCTGATTTCGGTACTGGGCTCTGGTAACTCCCACGTCGCCATTCTGGCCCGCGCCATGGGCATTCCCACGGTCATGGGCGTGGTGGACCTGCCGTACTCGAAGGTCGACGGCATTCAGCTGATCGTTGACGGCTACCACGGTGAGGTCTTCACCAACCCTTCCGAGATCCTGATCAAGCAGTATTCGGTCGTCGTCGAGGAAGAGCGTCAGCTCTCTCAAGGCCTCGACGCGCTGCGTGAATTGCCCTGCGTGACCCTCGACGGTCACCGCATGCCGCTGTGGGTCAACACCGGTCTGCTGGCCGATGTGGCCCGTGCGCAACAGCGAGGCGCGGAAGGCGTGGGCCTGTACCGCACTGAAGTGCCGTTCATGATTCAGCAGCGGTTCCCGAGCGAGAAGGAACAGCTCGCCATTTACCGTGAGCAACTGGCGGCGTTTCACCCGTTGCCCGTGACCATGCGAACGCTGGACATCGGCGGCGACAAGTCGTTGTCGTACTTCCCGATCAAGGAAGACAACCCGTTCCTCGGCTGGCGCGGCATCCGCGTAACGCTGGATCACCCTGAAATCTTCCTGGTGCAGACGCGCGCCATGCTCAAGGCCAGCGAAGGCTTGAACAACCTGCGCATTCTGCTGCCGATGATCTCCGGCACCCACGAGACCGAAGAGGCGTTGCACCTGATTCACCGGGCGTGGGGCGAGGTGCGTGATGAAGGCACTGATGTGCCGATGCCGCCGGTGGGCGTGATGATCGAAGTGCCGGCGGCGGTCTATCAGACCCGTGAGCTGGCGCGTCAGGTGGATTTCCTGTCGGTCGGTTCGAACGACTTGACCCAGTATTTGTTGGCGGTTGACCGTAACAACCCGCGCGTGGCGGACTTGTACGATTACCTGCACCCGGCAGTGCTTCAAGCCTTGCAGAGCGTGGTGCGAGATGCCCACGCCGAAGGCAAGCCGGTGAGCATCTGCGGCGAAATGGCCGGTGATCCGGCGGCGGCCGTGCTGCTGATGGCAATGGGCTTCGACAGCCTGTCAATGAACGCCACCAACTTGCCGAAAGTGAAGTGGATGCTGCGTCAGATCAACCTGAGCATGGCCAAGGAGCTGTTGGCGCAGCTGATGAAAAATGACAACCCGCAAGTCATCAGCAGCTCCTTGCAGCTGGCGCTGAGGAATCTCGGCCTGTCGCGGATGATCAATCCAGGGTCAGTGAAGGGGCATTGAGTTGCC
>NZ_DASVUM010000227.1:0-1504 GCF_036387035.1 Pseudomonas sp.
TGGATGTATCCACACGGTTGCAAACTCTGCGTTGATCCCATGGCAGGCTTGTTGCAGACTTACCGGCGTTTTCCCCGGTCCACTTTCAGTCGACCAATTGCCCCAGGATGTTTGATGCCTAAATTACTGAGCTTCCGTACCGCATGCTGGGTGGTGACCCTGCTGGCTGCCGCAGGCTGCTCGTCGAAGAAACCGACGGTCTATGAGCATGAAAATTTCGACGACGCCGGCACGTTCTCCCGCAACTATCCGGTGTCGGACGCTGCCACGTGCGAAGCGGCGCGACGGGCACTGCTGAGTCAGGGTTACATCATCACCAGCAGCGATCCCAAAGTGATCAGTGGCCACAAGAGCTTCCAGCAGACCGGCGAAACCCACATGGAGATCAGCTTCAACGTGGTGTGTGCCCCTGACGGCAGTGCGGACAACCGGACCACGATGTTCGCCAACGCGCTGCAGGATCGCTATGCGCTGAAGAAGGTTAATAACTCCGCAAGCCTGGGCGTGGGCGTGTTGGGTTCGGTCTCGATGCCGATCGGCTCGACGGACGACTCAATGGTCAAGGTCGCCAGTGAGACAGTTGCGTCGTCCAAGTTTTATGACCGTTTCTTCGCGCTGGTGGAAAACTTCCTGCCGCCTGAGCTGAAGAAGGCCGCGCACATTGAAGAGAAGCCCAAGACAGACCTGGGCATGCCTGAGCCGGTGCCGGGCAAGCCGGCCGCGCTGACTGAGCAAAAGCCCGCCGCGGCACCCGCTGCCGTGGCGCCTACCCCGCCAGCAGCGACGACGCCCGTCGCCCCCGCGCCTTTGGCGACGCCCGCGACTCAGCCAGCGGCCGCCAACGAGCAAAGCAGCGAACCGATGCCTGCGCCTGCCGAGCCTGATCCGTTGAAGGCCGAAACAGTGACGCCAGTCGAGGCCGCGCCCGCCACGACGCCTGCGCCGTCAACGAGCACCGAGCCGGGCGTTGCACCGGCGGTGGAGCCAACGCCGGCGCAGTGAGCCCTGGATGCGCGGGGCTTGCCCGCGTTTCTGGCATTTTTTGAAGCATAGCAGCCCATGATGCGGGTGTTACGGCTCAACCTGCTTTGTAGGAGCCGGCTTGCTGGCGAACGCGTCGGGCCAATCAACATAAACGGTGAATGATCGATCGGGTTCGCCAGCAAGCCGGCTCCTACAGGGCCGGTGTCGATCTGCTGAACTCAGCCTGTTGATGCCTCGCCGCTGCTGTCACCCCAAAAACAGCTTGTACGCCGGGTTCTTCGTCTCGTCCCAGTACGGGTAGCCAATCTCCGCCAGCGCCTTCGGCACCAAATGCCGCTCATCCTCCGGCACCACCAGCCCGGCCACCACTCGGCCATCTGCCGCGCCGTGGTTGCGGTAATGAAACATCGAGATATTCCATTTCCCGCCCAGCTTGTTCAGGAAGTTGAACAGCGCGCCTGGCCGCTCGGGAAACTCAAAACGCAGCACCACCTCGTCGTTGACCCGCTCCGAATGCCCG
>NZ_DASVUM010000228.1:0-8422 GCF_036387035.1 Pseudomonas sp.
ACCGCCAATCGCGACTTGGGTGCAGGCTGAACGCAGGTCTCGCGCAGTGGGCCGAGCCGCATGGATGCGGCGAGAGCGCCGTCAGGACAGGGATGTCCGTTCGGCGCGGGCCCACGGAGCGAGACCGGAGTGAAGGAACCCTGACGAAGGAAGGGCCCAACCGAGAGCAGGCACTTTTGGTTACTTTTAGTGCTTTTTAAAAGTAACTCGCCGAAGGCGAAACCCGAGGCCGTTAGGCCGAAGCCCTTGATCTTGGTTTAGATGCCCAAGATCGCGGGGTGACCGATTTCAGATATCACTTCCTGAGATCACACCACATATGCACCTTCGACACATACCGCTGCCCCACCGCCACCGCATACGGCTCCACACCAAACGCCTCGAACCCCATCCGCTCATACAGCCCCTGCGCACCATCATTGCCCTGCGTCACCGTTAACTGAACCAGCAACAACTGCGGCTGCTCCCGCGCATAGTCCAATACACCACCCACCAGGCGCTGCCCAATGCCCTTGCCCCGGTGCGCCTGCGGCACATACATCCCAAACAGCGTAGATTTATGACGCGCCTTCTGTCTTTTCTCAACCGAAAGGCCAGCAACCCCCAACAGGGTCTCCCCTTCAACCGCACCAAACACCGCATCGGTGACCTCAGCGCCCACCGCCAGCCGCTTCTCCCACCACGTGATCGACAAAGCCTCACGCTCACTGACATCAGACGTGAAGGCATCCGGGTGAAGACGGTACGCGTCGAGCATCAGCGCTCGATACGCCGAGGCAAATTCGGGGGTCAGTCGCTTGATGATCAGCGTCATTGAAATCACTCTTCAAGGTCGTTGGCTGATGATGTCCGGTTTCAAGCACGCCGTCTTCAGCGCAACCCGACAGGGGCGTCATCCCGCAAGCCCTGCGCGGCCGCCAATAATCCGCGAAATTTCTGATAGCGCGCCTGCAACGCCGGCTGCACCGCAGACACAGGCTGATACCGCGCCTTGACCGGCAGCCCCTGATGCAACAGCTCAGCGCCCTGCCCGATCGCCAGAAAACCCAGCTTCGCCGCGCCGATACAGGCGCTCAGTTCGCTGCCCTGCAGGGTATAGACCTCGCGATCAATGATGTTGGCCAACAACTGCGCCCAATACTCACTGCGTGCGCCGCCGCCCACCAGCGCACAGGCGTTGACGGTCGCACCGGCGCAAAGGGTTGCGTTCATCGCGTCCAGCAGCCCGAAGCCGACGCCTTCGAGCACGGCGTAACCCAACATCGCTGGCGTGCTGTCGTGCCCCAGGTTCATGAAGCCCCCGCGCAACAGCGGGTCGTTGTGCGGCGTGCGCTCGCCCGCCAGGTAAGGCAGAAACAAAGGACCGGTGACCGCCACCGGCTGATCGATTGGCAACGCAGCACTGACGTGTTCAAGCAATGCCTGCTCACTGGGCTGACCGAGCAAACGGGTGACCCAACGCAGGCAGCTCGCCCCGGCCAGCATCGCACCCATGGTGTACCAGCGCTGTGGTAGCGCGTGGCAAAAGCTGTGCACGGCGCTGGCCGGATGGCCCGCCGCATGATCGGTAATCGCGACGATGGCCGCGCTGGTGCCGAGGGTGACGAAAGCATCGCCTGCGTTGATCGCGCCGATGCCCACCGCCGAAACCGGATTGTCGCCGCCGCCCGCTGCCACCGGCAGGCCCAAGGGCAAACCGAGCTCATCCGCCGCCTCGGCGCTCAGCCCGGCAGACAGCTGATCGGCTTCCAGCAATCTCGGCATTTGCCCGACCGTCAGCCCGGTGGCGTGGAGCATCGGTGCGTACCACTCACGTCTGGCCACATCCAGCCACAAGGTGCCAGCGGCGTCGGACATGTCACTGACCTGCTCGCCGGTCAGCAACAGGCGCAGGTAATCCTTGGGCGACAACACGCAGGCGATGCGCGCGAATACCTGCGGTTCGTGCTGCTGCAGCCACAGCAGTTTGGGCGCCGTGAGCCCGGCCATGGCCAGACTGCCGGTGACTTCTGCGTATCCCGGGAAATCCTCATTCAGTTGCGCGGCCTGAAGCACGGCGCGGGAATCGTCCCAGAGGATCGCCGGGTACAGCACCTGCTGCGCGGCATCCAGCAAAACGGCGCCGTGCATCTGCCCGGACAACCCGATGCAGCCAATCCGCGCCCACGCCTGCGGGTTCGCTTCCCGCAACCGGGCCAATGCCTCAAGACACGCCCTCCACCAGTCGGCAGGGTTCTGCTCCGACCAGCCCGGCTGCCGGCGGCTGACCTCCACGCGCGCACCGGCCTGGGCCAGCACCGCGCCTTTGGCGTCCAGCAGGATGGCTTTGAGTTCAGAGGTGCCGAGGTCGATGCCCAGCGAAACTGCGTGATTCATGAACATTCATTTCCTGTCAGTAGACGCTTAAGGGCATCCACACGAATTGCGAATGCGTAACGTCGGTGCCAGCCGCTCCGACAGTCGTTTGCCCTCCGGCTCGTCGATGCGTTGCAGCAGCAACTGCACTGCACGGGCGCCCAGCGCCTGCACCGGCTGAGCAATGACACTCAAGCGCGGCAGAAAAAAATCCGCCCAGTCGAAATCATCGAAGCCGGCCAGCGCCATCTGTTCCGGCACGGCGATGTTGGCGTCACGCAACGCGTGCATGGCACCAATGGTCATCAGGTTGTTGGCCGCCAGAATCGCCGTGGGCGGCCGGTTCAAGCGCAACAGCGCTGCCGTGGCAACGCGTGCGGATTCGCTGTTGGACTCGCCGTCGATTAACAGCTGCGGGTCCCATGGCAAATCCGCCTCGGCAAGCGCCTGCCGGTAACCCTCGATCCGCTCCTCCGTCGTACTCAGTCCCCGGTGCCCGGCGATCATGCCGATGCGCCGATGACCGTGGCCGATCAGATGGGCCACTAATTCGTGGGTGGACTGGCGATTCTCGACGCCGACCTGATCGAAGCCCTCGACTGCCATGCGGTCCACCAACACGCTGGGAATGGCGTTGTTGCGCAAATACGCCAACGCGGCCTGCTGCGGGTCGCTGGACGGCGCGAGCAAAATGCCATCGACCCGGCGATGGTGCAGCGCCTGAACCACGCGCAGTTCCTGGGCGGGGTCGTCGTGTGTGTCGACGAACAACATCATGATGCCGTGGCGCGCGCATTCGGTTTCAATGGCGTGCACGGTCTCGCTGAAATAGTGGTTGGACAGCGCCGAGATCGCCACGCCAATGGTATTGGTGCGCGAACGGGCCAGGGAGCGCGCCAGGGTGTTGGGGATGTACCCCAAGTCCCGGACCGCTCGCTGGACCCCTTCAACCGTTTTGTCGCTGACCTTGCGCGTGCCGTTGAGCACGTGAGAAACAGTCGAGGTCGAGACCCGCGCCCGCTTCGCCACGTCTTCCATTTTGATCACTGCGCCGTCTCCTTCGGGCCGGTCTTAGTGCTTGCTCGACCAGCCGCTGTAGGCACCGATGTTGTCACGGGTGATCAGCTTGGGCGTCAATTGGGTCACCGCTTCAGCCGGCTTCTTGTCGTTGAGCAGGTCGTTGCCGATGACGACCGCCTGCTGCGCCATGGCCCATGGGTCTTGGCTGGCCGAGGCCTGGATCAACGTGTCGGCCTTGAGCGCCTGCTCGATGTCCGGCGCACCGTCCACCGAGGTGATGACGATGCCGCTGCGTTTGAGCTGCTTGGCCGCCAGGTCACTGCCGATAGCCTGGGGGTCGTTGATCGCGAACAGACCGTCGATTTTCGGGAACCGCGTCAGGTAACCCTGCATCGCGTTCAGGCCACCTTCGCGAGAGCCTTTGGCGTCCTGATCGTCGGAGAGAATCTTGATGTCCGGTGCGGCGGCAAAGGCCGATTTGCACCCGGTGACGCGGTCGGTCACGGCGGTGACTTGTGGGCCGTTCTCGATGATCACGTTGCCCTTGCCCGACAGCTTGTCGACGATGAACTGGCACGCCAGCTTGCCCGCTTCGACGTTGTCGGTCTGCACGGTGGCGTCGACACCGGCGGCGCTGACGTCCACGGCCACGACCTTGATGCCGGCGGCCTGGGCCTTCTTGATCGCTGAAGCGATGGCCTTCGGGTCCACCGCGTTGATCAGGATCAGATCGACGCCCGAGGCAATGAAGTTGTCGATCTGGGAGAACTGCTTGCTCAGGTCGTAGTCGGCGGAAACGGCCGTCACCTTCGCATTGGGATTGAGCTCCAGGGCCTTGGCTTTGGCGCCGTCGGCCAGGGTGACAAAGTACGGGTTGCCCAGCGAACCCAGGCTGATGCCGACAGATTTCAGCTCGCGGGCTTCGACGCCCTGGGACAGCAACGCCGCCAGGCACAGGGACACGACAGCAGGGAATTTGCGTTTGAAGTTCATGGGTTCTCTCTTGTGATTATTGTCAGAGTCTTCGTTGAAACGGATGCCGCCAGACAGCGTTGGGTCAGGTGCGCGCACCCGACTGGCGATAGCGATCCAGCGCCACCGCGCCGATGATCACAATGCCTTTGATGATGTATTGCCAGATATCGGAGACGCCCAACAGCACCAGGCCGTTGGTCAGGACCGCGATGATCAGCGCGCCGATCAGCGTGCCGCCGATGGTGCCGACACCGCCGGTGAAACTGGTGCCGCCGAGGATCACCGCCGCAATGGCGTCCAGCTCGTAGGATTGGCCCAGTTGCAGGCCGTTGGCGGCGAACAGGCGCGAGGCGCTCATCACCGCGCCGAGGCCGGCCAGCGCACCGGACACCGCGTAGACGAACAGCAGCACTTTCCACACCTTGATCCCGGACAGGCGCGCCGCTTCCGGGTTACCGCCCACCGAGTAAATCTGCACGCCCATCACCGTGCGCCGCAGGATGAACCACGAAACCACGATAACGGCCACGGCGATGATCACCAGCCACGGCACGCCGAGCACTGAATCGTTGCCGATGAACGCAAACGGCAGATCGGGATTGAAGACGGTTTTGTCGTCCGCCAGCAAACGCGCCAGGCCGCGCATGGCGGTGAGTGCGCCGAGGGTGACGATGAACGGCGGCAGGCGCATGAACGCAATCAGTCCGCCGTTGACCAGCCCGAGCAACAGGCCGAAGCCAACGCCGGCGGCGATGCCCAGCATGCCGAACTGCGGGGACATGGAGGCTTGCAGGGCGACGACGGCCGAGGCGGCGAGGATCGCGCCCACCGACAGGTCGATGCCGGCAGTCAGGATCACGAAGGTCATGCCCGCCGCGAGCACCACGTTGACCGAGGCTTGCTGGGTAATGATCGACAGGTTCTGCCAACTCATGAAGGTGTCGGTCATCAGCGAAAAGCCGATCAGCAACAGAATCAGCACGGGCAGCATGCCCACGGTGCGCATCAATTCGCGCACGTGCTCACGCTTGCTGACGGCGGCCACGGCGGGCGAGTTTTCCAAAGGCAGGCTCATGTCCTGGGTTCCTTTTTATTGTTGTTGATCGATGACTGCATGTGCGCACTCCCCGTGGCCAGATCAATGATCCGCTCCTGGGAAATCGCCTCGCCCGACGCTCCGCCGACCTCGGCCACCAACTCGCCCTCGCGCATGATCAGCACGCGGTCGCAGGTGCCGATGATTTCCGGGAGCTCGCTGGAGATCACCACAATGCCGACGCCGGCCTTGGCCAGCTCGTTGATGATTCGGTAAATCTCGGACTTCGAACCGATGTCCACGCCGCGGGTGGGCTCATCGAGGATCAGCACGTGAGGCTTGACCTCCAGCAGCCGCGCCAGCAGCACTTTCTGCTGATTGCCGCCGGACAGCGCGCCGACATTGACCTTACCCGAGGCCACGCGAATCGACAGCGAACGAATCGCCTCGATCGCGCGCTTCGCCCCACGCCCACGATCAAGCACGCCACCGGCATGGGCGTCCGGGACGCAGGCGCAGACGTTGATGTTGTCGCGCACGCTCATGTCCAGAAACAGGCCCTGGGCCTTGCGATCCTCGGTGAGGTAAACCACGCCGGCTCTAATCGCATCCGCGGGATTACGCAGCTCGGTGATGGCTTTGCCGGCGACCTCAAGGGAGCCTGCGATACGTGAATCGGCCGCGAAAATCAGGCGCGCCAGCTCTGTGCGCCCTGCCCCGACCAGCCCGGCGATGCCCAGCACTTCGCCCGCGTGCAGGTCGAAGCTGCAGGGTTTGACGCGCTTGCCGTCGGCCATATCGCGCACGCGCATGACCACCGCGCCAGGGTCGTAGGCGGCGTGTTCTTTCTTGTAGAAACCGGACAGGTCGCGGCCGACCATCATCTTCACCAGCGCCTCGGCGGACAGGCCGTCGCGCTCCAGCATGCCGACGTACTCGCCGTCGCGCAGCACCGACACCCGGTCGGAGAGCTCGTAGATTTCGGCCATGCGATGGCTGATGTAAATAATCGCCAGGCCCTGGTCGCGCAGCTGTTTGATCAGGGCAAACAGCCGGTCGGTCTCCCGGGACGAGAGCGGCGTTGTCGGCTCGTCCATCACCAGGATTTTGGCGTTGGCGTGCAGCGCCCGGGCAATCTCCACCAGTTGCCGCTCGGCAATGGACAGCACGCTGACGGTGGTCGAGGGTTTGAAATCAGCGCCCAGTCGCACCAGCACGTCCACGCAACCGGCCTCCATCGCCTTTCGGTCGATGCTCCAGCCACGGCGCAGCTCACGGCCCAGATAAATATTCTCGGCGACGCTGAGGTTCGGGCACAGGCTGAGTTCCTGATAGATCACGGCAATGCCGCGCGCTTTTGCCGACAACGGATCGAAGGCGCTCAGCGCCTGACCGTCGATGCGGATCTCGCCGCCGGCATCGGCCTGATAAGCGCCGGACAGGATTTTCATCAGTGTGGATTTGCCCGCGCCGTTCTCACCCATCAAGGCATGAACTTCACCGGCGTAGACTTTGAGCGCGACGTTCTTCAGCACGCGCAGACCGTTGAAGGTCTTGGAAATGGCGTTCATTTCCAGCACGGGCTGAGAGGACACAGAGAGGACGGCGCTCATGGGTGAGCGGCCGATGGAGCGCAATGCACAGAGGCGGACAGCACGCGCGGCAATCGAGCAGACGAGCGGATCATGTGAATCTCCGAGGTTTCTTGTTTTTATGCGTGGGCCACCTCTTGGCGGGTGGCACTCGGGTATTACGTTGACATGTTTCGGAACAGCTGAATCCTAGAACAGCTGAATCGATTCACGCAAGCGCTTGCTTCGGTTTTTACGATTTCGGATTTGCGGGCCACGCCTATCCAGCTAGAGCCTGCCCCACCGAGGTGCCACATGCATTAAGTGGAACCGGCTTGGGTCGGGAAGATGAACGGTGTGATGGATCGTCCCCACGCTCCGCGTGGTGATGCATCCTGTTACGCTCCGCGTCACTTTCACAAACTTGAACTGCACCGATTGGTGGACGCCAATCGCTCGGAGCCGCTGTAAGACGCAAGTGGGAAAGGATCGGCAACAGACAGGCTCAGGCCAATGTCTCGAGCCCATGCTTTTGAACGATGCTCAACAGTTTGAGGCCCATTCCGCCGGGACGTTTGGACCCGGCTTCCCACTGCTTGATCGTGGAAGTGCTGGTGTTGAGGTAGCGCGCGAATACAGGTTGGCTGACATGGCTACGCTCACGAATCTCCTTGATTTGCGCCGGCTCCATTTCAGCCGGGACCTCCGTCATACAATGCCGGTCAAACTCGCGCATCGTCGCCTTATCAATAGCGCCGATACCCAACAACGCCGTGGCGGATTCATGCACTGATGCCAGCGCTTCGCTCTCAGTCTTTTTTTTCATTGCAGATCTCCGTGAAATCCCGTCGATCGAGCAGCATTTGTATTTGCCGCACGTTCAGTTTCTCGTAAGCCCTGGCGAGCTTCATGAAAGCGAGAAGCTCTTGCTTATTGATGTTGCTCTGGTTCTGTTTCGCGAAGAGAAACTGATAAACCCAGTAGAACTTGCCTTTCGCGAGGATGATCGAGCGATGTCGATTTTCATTGAGTCGCTTCTTCCAGACACCGCCACCCAGATCATCAGCTTGACCTCTGCCAATTTCTTCAATAGCGGTGCAAAGCTCTCTGTCGTCAATCGCCGCCTTACTGGCGGCAGCGCAAAACCCCTTCGTTTTAAACACTCTTTCCCGCATGTCGGTACCCACCAGCGATTTGAAATCTACCACTCAGTGGTATACCGCTCATAGCAGGTTTCGTCGCTTCTCGCGCATAGACTGGCAGCGGTGGGCATTTCTGAAAGAGCTGTGTGAAATCGGATGGCGACAGCTTGGACGTCAATCAGCGCACGTCGCTCGTCGAGGTGAGTCGTTTCAGCCTGATTTTGCGGTAGCATTGCTCGCATTTCGATGACGGCCAGAATCAGGAAGCCTTATGTCCAGAATTTCCCACTCCGCTTTGCGTCGCAAATTCCGTGAACAGCTGG
>NZ_DASVUM010000229.1:0-4056 GCF_036387035.1 Pseudomonas sp.
TGGGTACTGTAGGAGCCGGCTTGCTGGCGAATCCGAGGTGGACCCGTCGACAGGTTTATCGCTGACCCACCGCGTTCGCCAGCAAGCCGGCTCCTACAGCGCCTGCGTTGTGTCGTCATTGGAAGCAGGGCCGGCTTTAACCGGGAAAAGGTCAGCCGCCGTGAACCATCGGAGCAGTTGTCACCCCTAACACCGGCGCGAGGGATCGCGCTTTTTCAGTCACTGTCTGCCGGTCGCGCAGACCCGTTCAGGTCGTTGCTTGTGTCCATCGCTCAATCCGTTCGCGCCCCCGTTTTTGTGCACTTGTGGAGCTATCGTCTGACCTTCCTGCTGTCCGGCATGTCGCTCGGCGCATGGGCGCCCTTGGTGCCGTTTGCCCGGGACCGCGCCGGGCTTGAAGAAGCCCAGCTGGGGCTGCTGCTGTTGTGCTTTGGTCTGGGGTCGATGCTGGCAATGCCGCTGGCGGGGATGCTCACCACGCGCAAGGGCTGTCGCTTTGTCTCGCTGGTCGGTGGCGCGCTGATTTGCTGCATGCTGCCGTTGCTGGCCACCGTCTCGTCACTGGTGGGGCTTGCGCTGGCCCTGGCGGTGTTCGGCGCCGGGCTGGGCAGCATCGATGTGGCGATGAACGTGCAGGGCCTGATGGTCGAGCGCGATCACGGCCGGCCGATGATGTCGGGTTTTCACGGACTCTTCAGCCTGGGCGGCATCAGCAGTGCGCTGCTCATGACCCTGATGCTCTCAGTGGGGGCATCGCCGTTGGTGGCGGTCGCCGTGGTGGTGGCCTTGATCGCTGGCATCCTCCTCTGGCATGGCCGACACTTGGTGCCCCACGGCGCTGACGACCCGGCGGCACCTTTTGCCAGGCCCACAACCAAGGTGGTGATCGTCGGGATCCTGTGCTTTATCGCGCTGCTGGTGGAGGGCGCGATGCTGGACTGGAGCGCGTTGTTTCTCAACAAGACGCACGGCATTGACCTGTCGGTCGCAGGCGGCGCCTATGCGGTGTTTTCGCTGACCATGGCCGCGGGCCGGTTTTCCGGGGACTGGCTGAGGAAACGCTTCGGCGCGGTGAATCTGCTGATCGGCGGCGGGCTGCTGGTGATGGTCGGCTTTGCCATGGCCATCTTGCTGCAGCCGTGGCCGTTGTTTCTGACGGGTTTCGCACTGATCGGGCTGGGGCTTTCCAATACCTTCCCGGTGTATTGCTCGGTGGTCGGCGCGCAGACCCGGATGCCGGCCGGGCTGGCCATTGCGGTGATCACCGGGATCGGCTACTGCGGCATTTTGCTGGGGCCTGCGTTGATCGGCTTCGCTGCGCACCTGGTGGGTTTGCGTGAGGCACTGCTGTGTGTCGGCGCGCTGATGCTGGCGCAAGTGCTGACGGCACGGCGCATGGCAAAGGGTTAAACGCAGTCACGCGACGCTTCGATCCTAAGCGACCCTCGTTTGTCTTAGAGACCGCACAGCCAGCCATCCCGCAACCCTTCCACCCACTGGCGCCTCTGTTAGACTGCTGCGCCTTGAAACTCAGGGGCTTCCCATGACCGACCCGATCCGTCTTACCCAATACAGCCACGGCGCTGGCTGCGGCTGCAAGATTTCCCCCAAGGTGCTGGAAACCATCCTCGCCGGCAGCGGCGCGCAGAACCTTGACCCGCGCTTGTGGGTGGGCAATGCCTCGCGCGATGACGCCGCCGTCTATGCCATCGACGACGACAAGGGTGTCGTGTCCACCACCGATTTTTTCATGCCCATCGTTGATGATCCCTTCGACTTCGGTCGCATCGCCGCGACCAACGCGATCAGCGACATCTATGCCATGGGCGGCGATCCGTTGATGGCCATCGCGATTCTGGGCTGGCCGGTCAATGTGCTGGCCCCGGAAATCGCCCGCGAAGTCATTCGCGGCGGCCGTGCGGTGTGCGATGCGGCGGGCATCCCTCTGGCTGGCGGGCATTCTATCGACGCGCCCGAGCCGATTTTCGGTCTGGCGGTCACCGGCCTCGTTGAAAAGCGCTTCATGAAGCGCAACGACACCGCCACCGTCGGCTGCACGTTGTTCCTGACCAAACCGCTGGGCATCGGCATTCTCACCACGGCCGAGAAAAAAGGCCTGCTGCGCGACGAAGACGTCGGCCTGGCCCGTGACGTGATGTGCACGCTGAACAAGCCGGGCAGCCGTTTCTCCCGGCTGGCCGGCGTCACTGCCATGACGGACGTCACCGGGTTCGGCTTGCTCGGGCACTTGGTTGAAATGGCTGATGGCAGCCAGGTCACCGCACGGCTCGACGCCGCTGCCGTGCCGCGTCTGGGCAGTGTCGATTTCTACATCGAGCAGGACTGCATTCCCGGCGGCACCCACCGCAACTACGACAGCTACGGCGAGCGCATCGGCCCGTTGACCGAGGCGCAAAAGCTGCTGCTCTGCGACCCGCAAACCAGCGGCGGTTTGCTGATCGCCGTGGAGCCCGCCGAGGAGGCGGCGTTCCTGGCCATGGCCGTTGAACTGGGCCTGAGCCTTGCCCCGATCGGCGAATTGGTGGAGCGACAGCCACTCGCAGTCGAGGTGTTCTGATGGGCGACAACCGTGCTGACCTGCGCGAGATTTTCCTGCACGACGTGCCGATGATGGACGTGCGTGCGCCGGTCGAATTCACCAAGGGCGCATTCCCCGGCGTGATCAATCTGCCGCTGATGAATGACGTCGAGCGGCAAAAGGTCGGTACCCGCTACAAGGAGGACGGCCAACAGGCCGCCATCGAGCTCGGCCACAGGCTGGTGTCCGGCGAATTGAAGGAGGCGCGGCTTGAAGCGTGGGCAGCGTTTGCCCGTCGCCATCCCGAAGGGCTGCTGTATTGCTTCCGCGGCGGTTTGCGCTCGCAGATCACCCAGCAATGGCTCAAAAGCGAGGCGGGCATCGAATACCCGCGGGTGATCGGTGGCTACAAGGCGATGCGCAGTTTCTTGATCGAGGTGACCGACCAGGCGGTGGCGCAGTGCGATTTCGTGCTTGTCGGCGGGCTGACCGGCAGCGGCAAGACGGAGGTGCTGCAGCAGATCGACAACGGGCTGGACCTTGAAGGGCATGCCAATCATCGCGGTTCAAGCTTTGGCAAGCACGCGACGCCGCAGCCGGGGCAGATCGATTTTGAGAATCGGCTGGCGGTGGATATTTTGAAGAAGCGTGCTCGCCAGCATGATCAGTTTGTGGTGGAGGACGAGGGGCGCATTGTCGGCAGTCGTGCGGTGCCGCTTGAGTTGTTCCGGGCCATGCAGGAGGCGCCTCTGGTCTGGCTGGAGGACAGTTTTGACAGTCGGGTCGAGCGGATTCTGAAGGATTATGTGACGGATCTGTGCGCCGAGTTTGTGGCGGTGCAGGGCGTGGAGATGGGTTTTGCGGCGTATGCGGAGCGGTTGAAGCAGAGTCTGGCGAGTATCGTTCGGCGGTTGGGCGGGGAGCGTTATCAGCGTCTGGCGGCGATCATGGACGGCGCGTTGGCTGAGCAGGGGCGCAGTGGGGCGGTTGATTTGCACCGTGGCTGGATCAGCGGGATGTTGAGTGAGTATTACGATCCGATGTATGCGTTTCAGCGGGACAGCAAGAATGCCCGGGTTGAGTTTGCCGGGGATCAGGGGGCGGTGGTGGAGTATTTGAGGCAGCGCAAGCGGGGTTGAGATCGTCAGATCTCCGGATCTACGGATCTACGGATCTACGGATCTATGGATCTATGGATCTATGGATCTATGGATCTCCGGATCAAGATCGTCAGCCTGGGGGCAGACCGTTTCGCGTTCGCCTGGATCAAAATCAGGGGCGTCTGCCTAACGGCAGACTGTTTCGCCTTCGGCGAGTTACTTGATAAAGCCCCAAGTAACCAAGGGCTTGTGCTCCCGGTTGGGCCCGACTTCGTCGGGTTCCTTCACTCCGGTCTCGCTCCGTGGGCCCGCGCCGAACGGACATCCCTGTCCTGACGGCGCTCTCGCCGCATCCATGCGGCTCGGCCCACTGCGCGAGACCTGCGTTCAGCCTGCACCCAAGTCGCGATTGGCGGT
>NZ_DASVUM010000230.1:0-6354 GCF_036387035.1 Pseudomonas sp.
GGGTTACGCAATAAACCTGGCGTTGGCGTACGCGCCGCGCTTCATGCCTCTGGCAGGCAAGGTCGCGCTCGGCGTGGCGTTGGTGTCGGCAGCGGTGCAGGTCCTCGGCTGAAGACCTGGCTCGTAGCGCCCTGAGCCGGGGTTACTTGTGCAGAACGGCGTGGGCGATGTCCTGAAGCGGCATCACTCGCTGCGCTGCATTGAGTTTGATCGCTTCCCTGGGCATGCCGAAAACCACGCAGCTGGCCTCATCCTGCGCGACGGTGGCGCTGCCGGCGTCGAGCATTTCCTTGAGACCGCGGGCGCCATCGTCACCCATGCCGGTCATGATGATGCCGGTGGCGTTGCGGCCGGCGAACTTGGCCACCGAGCGGAACAACACATCCACTGACGGGCGATGGCGGTTGACCAAAGGGCCGTCCACCACTTGGACGTGATAGAACGCGCCGCTGCGGGTGACCATCATGTGTTTGCCGCCAGGGGCGATGAGCGCAAGGCCGGGGTGGATACGGTCGTTGTTGCGTGCCTCGCGGACTTCGATCTGGCACAGGCTGTTGAGCCGGGCGGCGAACGAGGCCGTGAATTTTTCCGGCATGTGCTGAACGATGACAATGCCCGGACACACCCGCGGCAGTGCGGTCAGCACGGCTTCCAGCGCCTGGGTGCCGCCGGTGGAGGTGCCGAGGGCGACGATGCGTTCGGTGGTCTGCGCCATGGCGTTACCGTTGGCGGCGGGCAACATGGCGTCGGCGGTGAGTTTGGTCGGGGGCGTCAGCGCCGGGGGAGCAGGGCGTTTGCCCAGGTTTCGGACGTTGACCTGAGCCGCCGCCCTGATCGCCGAAACCAGTTCGGGCGCAGATTCCAGCAAGAAGTTTTTCAAGCCGCTGGTGGGTTTGGTGATGATTTCCACCGCGCCTGCCGCCATGGCCTGCAGCGTGGTTTCCGCACCCTTGGGGGTCAGCGACGAGCAGATGACGACGGGTGTGGGCCGCTCGCTCATGATTTTTCGCAGGAAGGTAATGCCGTCCATACGGGGCATTTCCACGTCGAGGACGATCACGTCCGGCCACTGCTTCGCCAGCTTGTCCATGGCGAAGATGGGATCAGAGGCTGCGCCGATGACCTGAATGTCCGGTGTGTCGCTGAGAATGGCCAGCAGGACTTGGCGGACCACGGCAGAGTCATCCACCAGCAGGACGTTTATTTTTTTGCCTGGCATGATTAACGCAAGGTCCTTGTCGATAGGGGCCTGAAACAGGCGGCGCCCGTCCAGCACCAGGGAGCGGAGGCAGCACTGCCGGTCAGGGTGATCACGGTTTGCGATAGATCGACGGCGCGACCAGGGTCAACGCATCGCACACGCCGTTGAGACTTTCCGAGTGGCTGACGATGAAATAGCCGCCGCGCTTGAGCCGGGGTAGCAGCCGGGCGACCACCTTGCTCTTGGTGGGCCGATCAAAGTAGATCATGACGTTGCGCAGAAATATCACGTCGAATTCGCCGAGGTCGGGCAAGGTTTCGTTGAGGTTGACCTGGGTGAACTTGACCCGGTTGCGCAGCGACCGATCGATGAGGAACGTGCCTTCCTGATTGCCTGTGCCTTTCAGGCAGTATTTCACCAGCAAGGGCTGCGGCAAGGTGCGCGCGCGCTCCATGGGGTAATGGCCGGAGCGCGCCTTGACCAACACCTGGCTGCTGATGTCGGAGCCGATGACCTCCCATGGCGTCGTGCCCAGTCCTTCCGCCAGCGCCATCGCCAGACTATAGGGCTCTTCACCCGATGAGCTGGCGGCGCTCCAGACCCGAAAGGTTTTGCCCGGCGTCGCATGAGGCAGCACCTGATCACGCAGAAAGTCGAAGTGCTTGGGCTCACGAAAGAAGTAAGTTTCGTTGGTCGTCAGCAGGTCGAGTGCCACCTGCAACTCATCGGCGCGCTGGCCGCTCATGATGAGTTTGAAATAACTGTCGTAGCTGTCCAGATCGTAATGCTTGATCCGCTTGAACAGGCGTCCGGCCACCAACGCTTTTTTGGCCAGCGACAGGTTGATGCCTGCCGCCTGGTACAGCCACGACTGGAATTGGCCAAACTCTCGGTCGGTCAGGGCGAGGGCGTTCATTGTGCTTTCCTTGCAGGCCCCGGGGTTCATGGGGTCGGGGCTTCCAGCGCGACAGGGCTGACTTGGGCAAGCGCCGACATCTCGTCAATCGACAGCACTTGGGCCACCTCCAGAACGATGACGAACCTACCCTCGACCTTGGCCATTCCGCTGATGAAGTCGGCGCGGATCTTCGCGCCGAAACTCGGTGGCGGCTCAATCTGCGACGCCGGGATTTCCAGTACCGCGGACACCGTGTCCACCAGCAGGCCGATGTCCTGGTGTTGGCCGTCGTCGCCGATGACCTCGATGATGACCACGCAGCTGCGTCGGCTGATGCTGGAGTTCGGCCGCCCGAAGCGCGCCGACAGGTCCACCACCGGCACGACCGCACCCCGCAGGTTGATCACGCCGCGCACGAAGGCCGGCATCATCGGCACGACGGTCAGGTTGCCGTACTCGATGATTTCCTTGATGCACAAAATGCCAATGGCAAACATCTCCGTGCCCAGCATGAACGTCAGGTACTGCGCTTCTTCCTCGACCGCTGGTGCGGCTTGACGCGTGGTCGCGATGGCGCCCATGGCGTTCTCTCCTGTGAACTAACCTGTTGAACCGCGCCGTTAGAAGCGGGTGAATTCCGATTCATCGGGGCCGCTGGCCATGGTGTAGGCAAACGACTTGGGCAGGGCCGGCGCAGCGGTTCTGACAGGTTTGCGGCTGGACGGGCCAGACGGGTTGTCGGTTCTCGACACGCGCGTCGGCGCGCTGCCCGTCGTGCCCAGCGTGAAGAAGCTCATCGCCTGCTGCAGCTGTTCGGCCTGGCTGCTCATTTCTTCGGCGGTGGCCGCAAGCTCTTCGCCGCTGGAGGCGTTTTGCTGGGTCACTTGATTGAGCTGGGTCATGGCGGTGTTGATCTGCGCCACGCCGGCGGCCTGTTCTTCCGACGCCGCGCTGATTTCCTGGACCAGATCGGAGGTCTTGTTGATCGACGGGACCATTTCACTCAGCAAGTTGCCGGCTTTCTCGGCCATCTCGACGCTGCTGGACGACAGCTCGCCGATCTCCTGCGCAGCCACCTGACTGCGTTCGGCGAGTTTGCGCACTTCGGCGGCCACCACGGCGAAACCCTTGCCGTGCTCGCCGGCGCGGGCGGCTTCGATGGCAGCGTTCAGCGCCAGCAGGTTGGTCTGATAAGCGATGTCGTCGATGATGCTGATGCGCTGGGCAATCTTCTTCATCGCCACCACGGTCTGCTGCACCGATTCGCCACCTTCGGTGGCTTCCTTGGCGGCCTTGCTCGCCATGCCGTCGGTGACCTTGGCGTTCTCGGTGTTCTGATTGATGCTCGCGCTCATTTGCTCGATCGAGGCACTGGTCTCCTCGACGCTGGCCGCCTGTTCGCTGGTGGCCTGACTCATCGACTGCGCAGTGGCGCTGACTTCCTCGGAGGCGCTGGCAAGATTGTCCGCCGCGTTGCGCACTTCACCGATGATCTGAGAGAGCTTGCCGACCATGTTTTTCATGGCGCTGAGCAGCATGCCGGTTTCGTCTTTCGAACCGTCTTCGATGGTTGCGCTCAGGTTGCCTTCGGCCAGTTGGCCTGCAACCGCCGCGGCCTGTTTCAAAGGACGGGAAATGATCCGGGAAATGAACAGGGCCAGGGCCAGCCCCGTCAGCAGCGCCACGACCAGTACGGCAATGATCGACCAGCGCGCGTTCTCGAACAGCGCAGTGCCGCGTTCGCTGGCGGTACGGGCACCGGCGTCGTTGAGCTCCACAAGTTTCTGCAAGTCAGCGGTCACCAGGTCGAACTGGCGCTTGGATTCACCCTTGAGCAATACATGAGCCTGATCGGTCAGCCCTTTGCGGGACAGGGCGAGCAAGTCCTTGCTGGTGACCAGGTAGGCGGACCAGTCGTTGCGGGCCATTTCAAACAGCTGACGGTCTTCGGCGTTAGACAGCATCGATTCATACGTGGCCAGGCGCGTTTCGAATGCCTTTCGGGCTTCCTCCGCATCCTGCTCCAGACCCAGGCGTTCCTGCTCCGAGTCGGCGGCGATGTGCCGGGTCTCTTTCAGGCGAAAGCTGGCGGCGTAAAAACGCATGCCGGACGCTGCACGCATGGACGGCATCCAGTTGTCGCGGATCTCCGTGGTGGTGCCGTTCACCTGGCCCAGCTGAATAATCGAAAACACTCCCATCACTGCGGTCATGGCCAGCACAACAAGGAATGAAGTGATCAGTTTGGTGGCGATTCTCAAATCGTAGAACCAGTTCATTTGGAAATACCTCTCCTTGGAGTTGTTGATCCGTCACGCGGGGCGGCAGGGTGTGATGAGTGTGATGTGTAGCGGTTTTCCAACTGTGTGATCTCTGCCAGCAGCGCCGGGACGTCAAGAATCAACGCGACGGCGCCGCTGCCCAGAATGGTCGAGCCGCTGATGCCACGCAGCGCACCGAAGAGCTTGCCCAGCGGCTTGATGACCGTCTGAAATTCTCCGAGCAGGTCATCCACGACCAGCCCGGCCTTGAGTTCGGCGTAACGCACCACCACCACGTTCTGGCGGCGCGAAGGCCGGCCTTCGTGGTGAAAGTGATCACGCAGATACACCAGCGGCAGCACTTCGCCACGCAAGTCGAGATAACCCTGGTCACGGCCGGCGGTCACATCGCCTTCGCTCAGCTCGATGCACTCCTGCACCATGTCCAGCGGAATGACGTAGCTCGAAGGGCCGATACCGACCAGGAAGCCATTGATGATGGCCAGCGTCAGCGGCAGGCGGATGCGGATCACGGTGCCGTGGCCCGGCTCGCTGCTGAGGTCGACGGTGCCGCGCAGCAGCGTGATGTTGCGCTTGACCACGTCCATGCCGACGCCACGGCCGGAAAGATTGGTGACCGCGGCGGCGGTAGAGAACCCCGGCTCGAAGATCAGGTTGTAGATCTCCGTGTCGCTCATGTTGGCGCCCGCTGCGATGAGGCCTCGCTCTTCGGCTTTCGCCAGGATGCGGTCACGGTTCAGCCCGGCGCCATCGTCGGCGATTTCCAGCACGATGCTGCCCCAGTCGTGATAGGCGTTGAGGTGAAGGTGCCCCTTGGCCGGCTTGCCCGCCGCCGAGCGGGCTTCGGCGGTTTCGATGCCGTGGTCCATTGCATTGCGCAGCAGGTGCATGAGCGGGTCGCCGATTTTCTCGACCACGGTCTTGTCCAGTTCGGTTTCGGCACCGCTGATGATCAGGTCGATGTCCTTGCCCAGTTCCTGACTGACGTCGCGCACCACCCGGCGAAACCGGTTGAAGGTTTCACCAATCGGCACCATGCGCAGGCGCAAGGCGCCGTCGAGGATTTCTTCGACCAGCCCGGACACCGAGGACGTGGCCTCCTGAAGCGGGTCATTCTGGCAAGTACGGGCCAAGAGGCTGGCCCCGGCGCTGGCAATGACCAGTTCACCGACGAGATTGATCAGTTCGTCGAGTTTGTGCGCGTTGACGCGCACATACGCCCCATCCTTGGCTTTGTGCTCACTGGTGGTGACCGGTTTGTCCGCCACGATCTGCACGGGTGTGCGCTGCGCTTCTCGCTGGTCGATCATCAGTTCCCCAGTGGTGACCACGGCCATGAGGTGCTGGATTTCGGGCGCTGCCGTGGCAACCAGTGCTGTACTCGCTACAGGCACGCTCTGCTGTGCATCGACGATCTCGATCAGGCAGTCTTCCCGGACAAAATCGAACACCTCGTTGATCGCAGCGTGGCCAACGGCGCTACGAAACTGGATATCGAAGCCCAGGTAGCAGGACTCGGCGTCCCATGCATCAAGGCTTGGCAGTCCGTCAGTCAATGTATTGAGATGGACGATTGACCCGAGGGTTTGCAGATAACGCAGGAACGAAAGCGGGTCCATCCCGTTGCGGAACACATCCGGCCCGAAGCGCAGGGAAATATGCCAAAGCCGGGCTTCGTCAGTTTCAACGGGTGCGTCGGTATCCGCAGGCCCAATGGCCTGCGGCTCGGCTGTGGAGGCCGCCTGGTACTGACGCAATGTTTCGCGCAACTGGATTTCCCGCGCCACGGCAACGGGTTGCAAGGTTGCGCCCTGGCTGGCGACCACCTCGACCAGTTCGAGCATGTGATCGCCGGATTTGAGCAGCACGGCGATCAGTTCCGGCGTCACGGTGACGCTGCCGTCGCGCAGGCGATCAAGCACGTCTTCGACGATATGGGTGAAGCTCACGATCAGGTCCAGGCCGAACAGGCC
>NZ_DASVUM010000231.1:0-24459 GCF_036387035.1 Pseudomonas sp.
AAACGCTTACTGCACCTTCGCCAGATCACCTTTCAACGCGACGCCCGCCATGATGGCCCCAGCGTGGCATTCGTAGGTCGCCGGGTCTTTGCGCTCGATCTTTTTGTAATAGCTGGCGATGTTGACCACAGCATTCGCACCTGCGCTTTTCGCAGCCTCATTCAATTGCAGAATGGCTGACTGCAAGACCCACTCGCAGGCCTCGTTATCGCTCTTGTTGAAGGCGTTGGTTTTCTTGTTGGTCACCGCATTGGCTGACAGCACTGACACCTTGCCTTTTGGCTGCACGCCAGCGAGATAGAACTTCACGCTGCCGTCGAGCTTTTTCTCCTGGGTCATCTGCGCGACCACCTTGTCGAACGGCAGATACAGCGCCGTGTCCCGAGCCTGGCTGATACCCGGCAGTATGCTCAAAACGACGGCGGCTGTTGCTGCCCAGACTTTCAATTTCATGGTGTCGCTCCTTGAGGTGTTTAAGGGGTGTAGAAGATCGGTGAAGTGCCCCGCCGGAAGTTTCTTCCATTGCGCCGGTGGGTCGCACAGATCAAGCGGTCAAGACCAGCGGCGGAAGATCAACGACGTGTTGACCCCGCCGAAAGCAAAGTTGTTGTTCATCACGAACTCGTGGGTCATGCGGCGGGGCTCGCCGCGCAGGTAGTCCAGTTCGCCGCAGCGGCTGTCGACTTCGTCCAGATTGAGCGTGTGGATGTAGCGGTCACGGTTCATCATTTCGATGCTGAACCATGACTCCAGAGCGCCGCAGGCGCCGAGAGTGTGGCCCAGAAAGCTCTTCTGCGAACTGATCGGCATGCGCGAGCCGAACAGGCTCTGGGTGGCGAGGGTCTCGGCGATGTCGCCCTGCTCCGTGGCCGTGCCATGGCCGTTGACGTAACCAATGGCCTCGGGCGCAAGGCCTGCATCTTCCAGCGCCAGCTCCATGGCCCGGCGCATGGTGATCTGCTCGGGACGGGTGGTGTGCACGCCATCGGCGTTGCTGCCGAAGCCGACGACCTCGGCATGAATTTTCGCCCCTCGCGCCACCGCATGGTCCAGTTCTTCAAGCACCAGCATGCCGCCGCCTTCGCCGATCACCAACCCATCGCGCCCGCTGTCATACGGCCGCGGGCTGGTGTGCGGCGCATCGTTTTTCAAACTGGTTGCATACAGCGCGTCAAAGACCATCGCCTCGGTAGGGCACAGCTCCTCGGCACCGCCTGCCAGCATCAACGGCAAACGCCCGAACTTGATCGCTTCATAGGCATAGCCCACGCCCTGGCTGCCACTGGTGCAGGCGCTGGAGGTCGGGATCAGGCGGCCGGTGAGGTTGAAGAAAATGCTGATATTTGCCGCCGTGGTGTGCGGCATCATGCGCACGTACGAGTTGGCATTGAGGCCTTCGGCCACCGAATTGAGCAGCATGTTGCCGAACGCCTTGATTTCGTCCGTGCTGCCTGTGGACGAACCGCAGGCAACGCCCATGCGGCCGTCACGAATGATCGGGTCGTTCAGCAAGCCGGCGTCTTGCAGCGCCTGTTCGGCCGCGCCGACCGCCAGGCGCGACACGCGGCCCATGCTGCGCAACTGCTTGCGCGTCCAGTGCGAGGGCACCACGAAATCATCGATGGGGCCGGCCAGGCGTGTGTTGAGCTCGGTGAAACGGTCCCATTCGTCCATGCGCCGGATGCCGCTGCGATTGCCGCTGAAACGGGCCTCGATGCTGGCCCAGTCGCTGCCCAATGAAGTAATGCCGGCCATGCCGGTGACGACAACGCGTTTCATCAGCACAGGCCTCCATTGACGGCTAGCACTTGGCGGGTGATGTAAGCAGCTTCCGCCGACATCAGGAAGTTCACTGCGCCGGCCACTTCTTCCGGCGTACCCATGCGCTGCGCGGGAATCATCTTCATCAGGTCATCGACCGGGACGTTTTCGTCGAGCATGGCCGTATCGATCAGACCCGGCGCGACGCAGTTGACCGTGATCTTGCGTTTGCCCAGCTCGATTGCCAGCGCCTTGGCCGCGCCGATCACGCCGGCCTTCGATGCGCTGTAATTGACCTGGCCGCGATTGCCGATCAACCCCGAAACCGAGGTGATGCAGACAATGCGCCCAGCGGCGCGGCGACGGATCATTGGCATCATCACCGGGTGCAGCACGTTGTAAAAGCCATCGAGGTTGGTGCGAATGACGCTGTCCCAGTCGTCATCGGTCAGCGCCGGAAACGCGCCGTCGCGGGTCAGCCCGGCGTTACAGACCACACCGTAGTAGGCACCGTGGGTTTCGACGTCGGCCTCAAGGGCGGTTTTGCATGCAGCGCGGTCGGCCACGTCGAATTGCAGCACGCGCGCCTGACGCCCCAGCGCCAATATTTCGCTTTGCACCGCGTCGGCTTCGGCGCGGCCAGTGCGGCAGTGCAGCACGATATCGTAGCCTGCCTGGGCCAGCCGTAACGCGATGGCGCGACCGATGCCGCGGCTTGAGCCTGTGACCAGAATTGAGTCAGTCATGTACGGCTCCTTCGGCCAGATAGCTCGCCGATTGTGGCGGGCAATAAACATTGAGTCGGGCGGTGGCCTGAATGCCGGTGCCGCTCAGAGAGCACTCGAACACGCCCATGCCGCTGTCGTCCTGCAACGACCGTCGGGCGTGAATGGTCAGCTCGCTGCCGACCGGAAAATGCTCGACGCTGCATTCGAATTTGCGCGTGCCCAGCAGAAATCCGAGCGCCACCGGGTCACCCTTCACGCGAGCCTGGCAGCCGGCAAATGCGGCGACGCTTTGTGCCATCAGCTCGATACCGACCCAGGCCGGCATGCTGCCGTCGGGGCGATTGAACAGCCCGCCGGGTCGAACAGTGACGCAGGTGTGGATCTGCTCTTCATCGAATGACAGCACTGCGTCGATGAGTACCATGTCGCCGGCGTGGGGCAGCAAATCGGCCGGCGGCCACGGGCATGTAGGTGCAGCGCTCATGCTTGCTCCCCGATGATCAGGCTGATGTTGTTGCCGCCGAAGGCAAAGGAATTGCTCATCATCCGCCGCGGCGGCCCGGGATGCAGGGCGTCATTGGCTTCAACCCAACTCAGCGCGGGCAGGCTTGTATCGGCCTCGCCATCCCACACATGAGGCGGCAGTTGCCGCCCGATATTTTCGGGAGCAAGCGCCAGCCAGCAGAACGCCGCTTCCAACGCACCTGCGGCGCCAAGGGTGTGACCGCTCATGGGTTTGGTCGATGAGCACGGCACGCCGAGAGGGAAGACGGCGTTGACCGCCAGACTTTCCATCGCGTCGTTGTGAGGGGTCGCGGTACCGTGCAGGTTCAGATACGCAATGTCCGTGGCAGCCAGACCTGCGCTGCTCAGCGCTCTGCTCATGGCTTCTTGCGCGCCGCGCCCGGTGGGCTCCGGCGCCGAAATGTGGTGCGCATCGGAACAGGCGCCGGCACCCAGCAAGGCGATACGGTGGCCGTCTTCGGCTTCACGCGTCATCAGAAAGAGCACGGCTGCTTCGCCGATATTGATGCCGTTGCGATTGCGCGAGAATGGATTGCACCGCTCGTTCGACACTGCTTCAAGGGACGAAAAACCGTTGATAGTCAGGGCGCACAGACTGTCGACGCCGCCGCACAAGACCGCATCGCACAGGTTCATGTCGAGCAACCGGCGCGCACTGAGCAGGGCGCGGGCGCTGGAGGTGCAGGCGGTGGAGATAACGTAGGCCGGGCCGCTGAGGTCCAGCCATGACGCCAGAAAATTCGCCGGAGCGCTGAGCTCCTGTTGACGATAGTCGTAGCTTTCCGGGAAAGACTGATGGGTCAGATAGCTGGCGATCCCGCGGCTCGCTTCGTCGATGCCCGACGTGCTTGTGCCCAGAATCACGCCGATGCGGCCACGACCATAACGCGCGATCGCCTGCTGAATGTCAGGCTCGATCTGCAGCGCCGCGGCGAGCAACAGCTGGTTGTTGCGGCTGCTTTGTGGGGCAAGCTCGGCTGGCAGGGTGGGCAGCGGACTTTTCACGCCGGCTACCGGCAGCGAGCGCTCTGGTATCCAGCCACCTTCCATGCGCATGCATGAGGTGTCCCCGGCAAACAACGTCCGGGCCACGCTCTGGCGGTCGTCGCCCAGTGCGCAGATCAACCCCAAGGCATTGAGGTACGCCGTCATTGACTCGCCTTGCCTTCGAGCGGGCTGACGATGTATTTCAGCTCGCCGCTTTCCATGCTGATCTTGAAGAAGCCCTCGGAGGCGTAATCGACAAACCAGCGATCATCCAGGCTGCGGCCATACGGACGCAGCTGGACGCCGGGGTAGTCAAAGCGCACTTCCTCCAGGGACGTCAGGGCAAACAACACCGCGGCGAACAGCTCCCGGGCTTCGTGGTTAGGCGGCAGCAGGCCGTCGGCCTTCCAGCGCTCTTCGCGAAGCTGCTGGCGCGCCACCGGGATGCCGAGTGGGTCCATCAGCGAGAAACGCAGGCCGTGGCGTTCTTTCTGGATCACCATCAGCCAGTCCTGGCGTTGACCCGCCTGTTCGCGCTGGACATGCAGCTGCACCGGGAATTTGATATGAGGCGTTTGCGCCGGCAGCGGCGCATGGCTGGCGCAGCCACTCACCAACAGGACGCAGACCAGCAGAAAGGCGCGAATCATGAGGTTTTACCTTCTATGAATGCCGAGAGAGGTTTGCGTGCGACGACATTGATCAGCGTCTCTTCACGTTCACCAAAGGGCTTGGGTTTGACCAGTTTCAACCGCTCCAACAGACCGAAATCCCTGGCTCGGCTCCACCAGAGATAGGGGTACGAAACGTTGTGCGCTGTGAAATGAAAACCTTCATTGCTCAGCATGTCCAGGTATTGTGCCGCGCTTTTCTGGACATGCATGGGATGACGGAAGAACCAGCGAATCACCCACGTGTCGATGTAGGCCTCGGTGGATTCTGCGAACAGCAGGTAACCGCCGGGTTTGAGCACACGGTAGAACTCGGCGAGGGATTGTTCCTGCTCGACCAGATGATGGAAGGTCTGGTGGCAGAAGACCATGTCGACGCTCGCGTCCGGCAGTTGCAATGCCGCGCAATCGCTGCCGATCAACTCGACGTTCAAGCCACGGCGCCGGGCCTCTTCGGCGCTGAGCTGCAGGCTGAGCGGATCGGCGTCGATGCCGAGAATTTTCGTCGGCTTGAAAGCGCTCTGCAGGTACTGAAACGACTTGCCTTGCCCGCAACCCGCGTCCAGCAACACCGGGTTCTGCGGCAGCGCTTCGCTAAACAGGCTGCGCAGGTCGTTGATTGCCACGCGCAATACGTGGTGTTGCCAGGTATGACTGCGCAAAAACAGGAAGCCCAGACGCGTTTCTTCGACGTAACTGTCGCTGAAATACTGGCCCCTCATGGGCGTGGGCCCGCGCAAATTTCGGCCAGCATGCGCAGGCGACGTTTGGGTTCGGCGACGAACGGGTTGCGCTCGTCCCATGCGTAACCGGCCAGGATCGAGCTGATCATGCGGCGTATGTCGGGGCTGCTGCCCGGATAGAAAATGACGTTTTGGAAGCTGCCTTCGTACCAGCCTTCGACGTAGGCGCGGAAGGTGTCGACACCGCGTTTCAGCGGCGCTGCAAACTCGGTGTCCCAGTCAACGCTCTCGCCTTGCAACTGACGATGCAGGACACCGGCGGCCATGCTTGCCGAGCGCATGGCGATGGTCACGCCAGACGAAAACACCGGGTCGAGGAATTCCGCCGCGTTGCCGAGCAGGGCAAAGCCTTTGCCGTGCAGGGCTTTAACATTGGCCGAATACCCGCCGATGCTGCGGGCTGGTGTGTCCCAGACAGCGTTTTGCAGCACGCGGCTCAGGCTTGGGGTTTCTTCAATGAACGCGCGCAGGCAGGCGTCTAGGTCATCGGGCTTGCCTTCGAAGCGTTCCGCCGATGCCACGACGCCCACCGAACAGCGGCCATTGCTGAACGGTATCGACCAGAACCACACATCTTTCAACGTTGGGTGAACCGTCACCAGAATCTTTTCGCGATCAAAGCGCGGGTCGTCGATGCGGTCTTCAACGTGGGTAAAAACCGCCTGACGCAGCGGAAAGGCCGAAGGCGCCTCCAGGTCCAACAGGCGCGGCAACACGCGACCATACCCGCTGGCGTCGAGGACAAACGTCGCTTGCACGCGATAGCCCGTGCCATCTTCGCGCTGCACATCGATGATCGGATTCTCGCCCGAAAAGTCTGTGGCGGTGATGGTTTCCCGGTACCGAATTTCAACGCCCTGGCGCTCGGCTTCGTCGGCCAGCAGTTTGTCGAAGTCGGCGCGCTGCACCTGAAAGGTGGTGGGCTTGCCGTTGCTGAACGTGTCGCCGAAGTCGAACGCGCTGTACTGCTCACCGCAGGCGAATGCGGCGCCGTTTTTCCGCTGGAAGCCGGCAGCATTGACCGCCTCCAGCATGCCTGCTTCTTCGACAAAATCCAGGCAGTGAGACAGCAGGCTCTCGCCGATGGAGAAGCGCGGAAACTGTTGGCGCTCGATGATCAGCACGTCGTGGCCCTGACGTTTGAGCAATGCGGCGGCGATGGCTCCGGCTGGACCGGCGCCGATCACGACGATCTGGCGACATTCCATTTCAGCTATTGGCACAAGGTTTCCTTTTCGAGTGTTTTGACGTCTTGCAGATCAAGAGGGCGATTCATGCCCAGGAGGGCAGGCAACAGCGTGGCGATCAGGCTCATGAGCATCAGCGCGAAATACAGCGACGGACTGATCAGCCCCTGTTGCAGCAGCAGATTGAGGAACACGATTTCGCTGAGGCCACGGATGTTCAGCAGCAGCGCTTCTTTCCAGCGCACCGCACCCGGGAACGAAGGCGCGGCCCAGCGCAGGCCAATCCAGTTACCCAGCAGCTTGCTGACAATTGGTAGCACAACGAGCGCGATCAGGTTAAGGCCGCCCAGTTCGCCGATGGCGCTGTGAATATTGATCTGGACGATGCCGAACGTGAGGATCAGCGGGATCGCCAGAAAATGCTGCAGCGCTTTGAACGAGGCGGTGCTCAGCGGCAGGGCGAAGGGTTGCCTGAGCGCATTCATGCACAACAGGTAGCCGATCCCGACAATGAGCGCGTTGAGACGGTAGTGCTCGGCGAGCATCAGCAGGACAAAGAAAACCGCCCCGTACACTGGCGGCTGCCGAATCTGCGGCAGCCGCAACAGCAGCGGCACGCAGGCGAGGAGCAGCGGGACAACCAGGCTGCTCAGATGCAGGCTGCCCTGCGCCAGCCCGAACAGGCCCCAGCAGGCGAGATCGATGAGAATCGCGGTTTGCACCAGACGCCGCGTGGCGTGGGGCGGGTAGCCGATGTGGTTGAGGTAAAGGTAAAGCACGGGAATGGCGGTGATGGCGAACACTAGCCCCAACGCTATTGTGCTGAGCCCGCTCGACGCTGGCAGCAGCCACATCGCGCAGCCTACGCCGCAAAGGAACGGCACGCAGAAGCTGGGCACCGCGACTTTCAGGCTCTGCGGGTCGAGACGCACATCGATCACGTCACTGAGGATATGCCCGAGCACCACCGCGAAGCTCAGCCCGTACAGGGTTTTCAGCCAGGTCGGCGCGACCAGTTGCGCGCCGGTGAGCTGCCACCGGGGCTCGACGAGCAGTAGCATCAGCAGCGGGATGGCAAACGTCGCCAGCAGCAATTGACTGACGATAGGGATCAGGTTCAGTCGCGCGCCGAGCCGACTGGCGAGTGCGAACAGCCCGAGCACCAGTGCCCAGAACAGGACGATTGTCATGGGCGTGCCTCGTGCTGACGCGCGGCGCTTTCATGCTGACGCCCTGCCCAGGGCGCGAGGATGAAGCTGAAGGCCAGCCCGAGGCTCACTGATAGCCCGAAATTGCTCACTGCCGGGGTGCTGGATATCGCCAGCAGACCGAACGACAACCAGGTGGTCGCCGCTGCCAGCAGCGTGCCCAGCAGGCTCACGGCAGCACCGCCAATCTGCTCGCGCATGAGGATCGCGTAGTCGACGCTGATGGCAGTGACCAGCAGCAGGCCAAACAGGCTGAACAGCGTCAGCGGCTGACCGAGCCAGCCCAGACTCGCCAGGCTGCAGACGGCGGCGAGCAACGGCAGGGCAATCACCCGCAGCGCCCCACGCAGACCGAATGGCAACATCAGCAGCAAAACGATCAGCACGCACGACGCCAGCTTCAGTTCGGCAGCACTGATCTGGGTGGCCGCGAACACTTTGTTCAGGTCGCCAAGACGGTCTACCAACTGCACCCCCGGCAGACCCTGCGCCTGCACTCGCAGCAGCGCTGCATCGTTCAAGCCCTGGATGCTGACGATTCCGGCGACGCCTTCATCGTTGCTGCCCAGCCACAGCAGGCGCCAGGGTTCGCCCAGGGGGCCGGCGAGTACGTCGTCGATGCTCAGAACGGGAAGGGCGCGCAGGTTCGACAGCTCGCTCTTCAGTACGTCCGGTGGCACCCCCAGCGCGAGCAACGGCTGCCACTGCGCGGGCAGCGAATCGAGGGCGGCGCGCGCGGCCTGTTGCTGGGCAGGCGTCGCCACCCGTTGATTGAGGGACAAGTAACCCTGCAGTTGGCCTTGGATGACGAGTTGATCGAGCCGCTGGCTCAACGCGGTCTGGCGTTCCAGCAACTGCTGCTCATCAGTGCCGCGCACGAGGAAGAATTGGCTGGTGGGTTGATAGCCGGTGATGCGCGCCACGGACCTCGCCTCGTCGGTCAGGCTTTGCGGCGCGGCGATCCACTGGCGAATGTCGTTCCTGGTGGTCAGTTGAAGAAGCCCGGCTGTGCAAAAAACCAGCAACAGACCCAGAAGTACCGGCGTGCGGACGCGAGTGAGCAGACGGGCGTGGGCGTTCATCAAGGCTTCGGCGATACTCAGCGGCCATTGCGCAGGCCGCAACTCCACCCCGTTGAGCAGCGCCGGCAGCAGGCACACCGCCGTTAGATAAGCGCCCACCAGACCGGCCGCCGAGAACACGGCGATCTGCGTCAGGGCCGGAAAGGGCGTCCAGGCGAGCGCCAGATAGCCGATGCAACTGGTCACCAGACTCAGGCTCAGGCCCGACAGGGTGAGGCGTAACGCCGGCCAACTGCGCCAGGGTTTCAGGCTCCAGCTTTTAGAGAGGTAGTGCAGCGGATAGTCCACCGCCACACCGATCAGGCTTGAGCCCAGCACCAGTGTCATGACGTGCATCGTGCCGAACAGCGCGACGCAGGCCGTAGCGCCGAACAGCATGCCGACCATCACGGGAATGAACGCCAGCAGCACGCGCCAGCGTTTGAAGGCGAGCAGCAGCAACAGCAGGATGCCCAGCGTGGCTCCGCCACCGACCCAAGTAATTTCCCGCGTGGCCTGCTGCTGGCCGTGGGCGGCGTACAGGAGACCGCTCGCCGCGAGCAATTGGGCATCGCCGGCGCTCGCCTGCTGCCGGGCTTCGTCCAGCAGCGCGGAAACACGGAGCGGCATGCGCATGTCGAAGGCGTCGGCGCGGGTACGGGCGCGCAGCAGCACCCAGCTTTTGCCGTCGGCCTTGGCAATCAGCGCGCCGCTGCCGATGTCCAGTTGCACCGAACCCTGGATCGGCTGGCCATTCTGAATGCGTCCGGTCAGCCCGAGCCAATCCTCCTGGCTCGGCACCAGGCTAAAGCCGCCAAAAGGGTCAAACAGGCTTTGCACGCGGTTCTGGATAAACGTCTCGGGGTGCTCGATGAGTTCGGTGCGATCCCTGGACGGCAGCATCGCCAGGCGCCCGCGCAGCAGTTGTTCACGCAGGGCCGGAAGATCGGCCTGCACATTCCACTGGACCTTTTCGAAGAGACCGCTGGCTTGCCACTTTTCGCTTAGCTGGCGCGCCAGTTCTACGGCTTGGGCCGGGTCGGCGTGACCGACCAGCACCAGCATCTCGCGGTTCATCGGCTCCTGAATGCGCTGTTCGGCGCGCAGCTCCAGCGCATCCGGCGTGCTGCCGGGCACCAGCTCCATCAGGTTGGCCGACAGCGGTGCGCCGTGACGCCACTGCCAGCCAGCGAGTGCGAGCACCGCCAGCAAGATGATCAGAAACAGACGCGGCAACAGGCGTTCAATCGGCAAAATCAGCGCGCTCCGAGTCGCTCAACGGCTGGGCGCTGGAGCTGTCGATCATCTTGAGCAGCGTGCTGTCGCCTTGTGTCTCAAGCAATTCGATACGTTGCACCAATGCACCGCCATTGATGTTGATCTGCTTGAACACTTGTTTGAGCAACATCGAACGCGGGACCAATGTCAGTTGCCAGGCCTGGACGTCGCCACTCAACTGCACGTCGAAATCGCGCTGCAGGCCGCTGCTGTCACCCTGCAAGACGGCGAGAAAAAGCCGGTTCTGCTCGGCGCCTGCGCTTTTGCCGGGCAGCATCTGCCAGCCGCCGTCGGCGCCAGTCTCGCGACGGGCGATGCCGGCGGCGGTGATGCGGTAATCCTGTTTGAGCGGCGTATCGAGCAGCCAGAGCAGACCTGAATCCTTCGCCAGCACGAACTTGCCCGTGCTGGTCAACGGCTGGGGCAGGGCACGCAAGTGTTTTTCCTGCACGAAAGCGCCATGGATAACGCCGGGTTTTGCCAGTTGCTCGCTCAATTGCTGCAACTCGAAGGCGTGGGCGCCGAAGCTGAGAAACAGCGCTGCAATTGCGGGAACGAGCGTGCTAGCGAAGCGTTTGAAGGCCCCACGTTGTTTCACATGGCGCAAATGCGTGTTGGCGATGTCCCCGAGCAAACTCGCGCTCATCAAACACCCGTGCAGATGCGTCTGCCGAAAGGTCAATTGTGGGAGCGAGCTTGCTCGCGAAAGGGTAGGGACATCCGTTAAATCTTCAGCGGCTGAAATGTCGTCTTCGTGAGCAAGCTCACTCCCACATGATTGAGTTTGCTGCGCCAAAGTGTGGTGTCTGGACAATAGGGAGTCTCCCGCGGAGGTCAGCATGTCAACGCCCTCTCAACCGCTTCGACAAACACCTTGGGGGAGGCCAGTTGCATCTCGCGCGAGTTCACGTCGACGGCCACTTGCACGGTGCTGGCGCGCGTCAGGCGCTCCCCGGTCGCGACATCGGTGATCAGGTAATCAATCTTCAAGCGGTTCTCCCATTCCACGAGACTGGCGCGCACGTTGATGCGCTGGCCGAAGACCGCGCCGCGCACGTAGCGCAGTTGCAGGTCGATCACCGGCCAGGCATAACCGGATTGGAGCATGTGCGTGTAGTTGTGGCCGATCTTGTCGAGCAGCGCGCAGCGCGCCACTTCCAGGTACTTCACGTAGTGGCCGTGCCAGACGACATGCATGGTGTCGATGTCGAAGAATGGCACCAGCACTTCGGTGTCTTCGTGGATCACGCCTTTGCTACGCATGCAGCCCCCAATGTTGTGCGGCGATGCGTTGCAGGCACAGTCGCAGCTCGCCTTCCAGCGCGCGGTCTTCGATCACCGGCGGGAAGTCGGCGCGCAGTTGTTCATGCATGGCGGCAAGCGCCGGCGGCAGCGGGCGGGCATCGGCGGTGCGGCTGCGCAGCCAGACACCCTGATTGGCGGCAATCAGGGTTGCGGCGGCGACTTGCTCGGTCAGCTCCAGCACGCGAATCGCGTCACGGGCAGCGATGGTGCCCATGCTCACTTTGTCCTGGTTGTGGCATTCGGTGGAGCGCGAAAACACGCTGGCCGGCATGGTGTTTTTCAGTGCTTCGGCGGTCCAGGCGCTGGTGCCGATCTGCACGGCCTTGAAGCCATGGTTAATCATCGCGCGGTCCGCCGGGGCGCCGGACAGGTTGCTCGGCAAACCGTGGTTGTAACGTTCGTCCACCAGCAACGCGAGCTGGCGGTCCAGCAGGTCGGCGACGTTGGCCACCAGGTTTTTCAGGCTGTCCATGGCGAAGGCGATGTGGCCACCGTAGAAGTGACCGCCGTGCAGCACGCGTTCAGCCTCGGCGTCGATGATCGGGTTGTCATTGGCGCTGTTGAGCTCGATTTCGATGAAGCTGCGCAGCCAGTTCAGGCTGTCGGCCAGCACGCCGAGTACATGGGGCGCACAGCGCAGGGAATATCGGTCTTGCAGGCGATGCAGCGGGGCGGTTGGCGCGTCGATGGCGAGGTCCTTGCGCAGCCAGGCGGCCACTTGCATCTGTCCCGGATGCGGTTTTGCAGCGAACAGGCGCTCGTCGAAATGCTCGGGGTTGCCTTGCAACGCCACTACGTTCATCGCCGTAATGCGGGTTGCCAGTTGCAGCAGGTAATCGGCGCGGGCAAACGCCAGGCACGCCAGGCCCGTCATGACTGCCGTGCCGTTCATCAAGGCCAGCGCTTCTTTGGGGCGCAACACCAGCGGTTCCCAGCCCAATTGACGATGCACTTCGGCGGACTGCCGACGCTCGCCGTTGAACAGCACCTCGCGCTCGCCCGACAGGGTCGCCGCCACGTACGACAGCGGCGTCAGATCGCCACTGGCGCCCACCGAGCCCTCTTCCGGGATCAGCGGCAGGATATCGTGCTCAAGGAACGCCTGAAGACGCTCGAGCAGCTCGACCCGAACGCCAGACACGCCGTGGCACAACGAGCGCAAGCGTGCGGCCAGAACTGCGCGCGTGGCTTGAGCATCGAGCAGTTTGCCGAGCCCGCAGCCATGAAAGGTGTAGAGGTGACGCGGCAGCGCTTCGACGTGGTGCAGCGGCACCGCTACCACGCACGAGTCGCCGTAGCCGGTGGTCACGCCGTAAATTACGCCTTCCTTGTCCAGCAGCGAATCAAGAAACTGGGCGCCCCGGGCGATGCGCTGACGGTAGGCGCTGTCGTTCTGCAACGCCGTCGGCCGCTGGCGGTTGGACAGGGCCAGCACATCCTCAATGCGCAGGTGGCCTTCGCCGAAAATGATGGGCTCAGGTGCGGGGTTCGTCATCGGATTTCCAGAACGGGTAAAAGTTGAACCACTGCTGTGGCGCTTGCAGGCAGTAGTGCGCCAGACGGTCGGCGTAGCGTTGGGTCCACTGGCCGATCACTTGCTGGCGATCGCTGCGCCGCCATTCGATCGCGGCGGCGAACGGTTCGAGAATCACCCGGTAACCGCTCGCGCCCTTGAGGCAGAAAATCAGGTTGATCGGGCATTTGAGCAAGCCGGCCAGTAGCCAAGGGCCTTGCGGAAACGGGGCCGTATGGCCGAGAAAATCGACCCGTGCATTGCGTCCGCCGTGCAGCGGCACCCGATCACCGGCGATGGCCAGCCATTCGCCGCGGTCCAGCCGCTGGCTCAGTTGCAGCATGATTGCAGGATCCAGCTCGCTGACCTGAATCAGCCGCAGATTGGTCGCGCCGGCTTCACCCAGCAGGCGGTTGAACCGCTCGGCATGCTTGGTGTGCACGAGCACGTTCATGGTGACTTTTTCGCCCAGTTCGGCGAGCGCCCGACAGACTTCAAGATTACCCAAGTGCGCGCCGACCAGCATTTGCCCGCGTTCGCCGCGCAACTGGTCACGCAGGTGTGCGTCATCGATGATTTCGATCTGCTCCAGGCCCAGCTTGCCGTTCCACACGTCCAGCTTGTCGAGCAGGGCGTCGGCGAAGGCCATGAATTGCTTGAATACGCGCCAGTGAGTGGGGCGCAACTGCGGCTGCTGGGTCCAGTCGGCCAGACGCTGCTGGTACTGCCAGGCACTGCGGCGGGCGCTGCGGCCGAATAGAAAAAAGTACAGGACGATGCCGTGCAGGATCGGGCTGAGCACTCGACGACCGAGGACCTTCACGCCCCAGGCTGTAAGCTTCATCAGAAGGAAACTGCCACGCTCCTCATGGGACGCCCAGTGTTGCTTTTGACCGGCGTCATTCATGGCAACCACCGCCGCCAGAGGATCAGCGGGAAGCGACCGAGCATGCCGAAGAACAGTTTGGCGTGCATCTTGGAGATAAGGGCGTTGTCGTGGAACAGCCGGAAATGCGAGAGCCCGTCCTGGGGATAGTGAACCTTGGTCGGCAACCAGCGCATCGGCTGATTGCGCCACGACAGGCGCACGAGGATTTCCGGATCGAAATCCATGCGCTTGCCCAGATCCACGGTGTCGATCAGACGCAGCACCGGCTTGAGCGGGTAAACCCGAAAGCCGCACATCGAATCGGGAATCTGCAGCGACAGACTGTTGATCCAGACCCAGACGTGGGTCAGGTAACGCGCGTACAAGCGGCCTTTAGGCACGCTGGCGTCGTATTGCGGGTAGCCGCAGATCAGCGCCGCCGGATGCGCGCGAGAGTGATCGAGAAATACCGCGATGTCGTTCAGGTCGTGCTGGCCGTCGGCATCGACCTGCAGGGCGTGGCTGAATCCCAATTTCGAAGCTTCGCGCAGGCCGGCCATGACTGCGCCGCCCTTGCCTTGATTAATCGGCAGCCTCACCAGAAACACGCCGGCCTGTTGGGCGAGAGCATCAAGCACGGCGGCGCAGGCCGGGCTGCTGGCGTCGTCGACCAGCACGCACGGCAAGCCGGCTTGCAGTAACTCGGCAACCACGGCCGGCACGGCGAGTTCGTGGTTGTAGACCGGGATCACGGCGCAGGGGTTATGCATGAGCGGCCTCTGCCATGAATGTGCTGAGTTCAAGCATCCGCTTTCACCCATAAAATCCGTCCGCTGGAGCAGGCCGCGTCGCCGTTGCGATAGGCGAAATGCAGCTTGCTGCGCTCGGGGTCGAAACGCAGGGTCAGGCTCAGGCGATCACCGGGGCGCACCAGCTGTTGAAACTTCAACACTTCCATGCCGGCGAAGCGGGGCGGCAGGTCCATCAGGCGCTGGGCCAGGTTTACCGCCCAATCGATTTGCACAACGCCGGGCAATATTGGCGTGCCCGGGAAGTGCCCCGGAAAGTGCGCCAGGTCCAGAGGGACGATCAACTGCAGTCGCCACTCGTCTTCGTGCTGTTCCTGTGCGATCAGGTCCGGTGCCTGCGTGCGCGGTGACACCAGCAGTGTGTCAATCAGCGCCTGGGGGAGCTTGCCCTGGGCATTGAGCGGCAGATGGCTCAGCAGTCGCCAGCGACGCGGCAAGGCCAGCGCTTCGCAGTGCGGCACCATGTGCAGACGCAACGCCTGGGTCAATGCGCGCCGACCTCGATTGCGTAAGGCGTGTACGCCGCTGGCGCTCAATACCACCAGAGCACCCAAAGACGCCCGGTTTTCCCGGACCACGCCCATACGGACTTCGCTGACCCACTCATGGGTCGCGAGCGCCTGCTCCAGAAGCGGCAGGGAGATGCGTTTTTCTTCCAGTTTGACGATGCGGTCCAGTCGGCCCAGCAGCTCGAAACGACCGTCTGCCAGGAACCGCACTGCGTCGGACGTCTGTTCGACATGGCCACTTGGCAAGTACGGCGATTCGATGCGCAGGGCACCGTCGTCATCCTGACTTAGCGTGACGTCATCAAAAGCGCGCCACAGCGAGTCCCCTTCGCGCCAGGCGATGCCGCCGGTTTCGGAGCTGCCGAGTATTTCGCTCGGCCACTGCCCAAGTCGTTGATGCAGGCTCGCTGCAGCGTCGGCTGGCAGTGCGCCGCCGGAAGAGAACACCCGGCGCACGGCGCTCAAGTGGTTCCAGTCAAGATTGTCACCCATGCGTTTGAGCAACGCGGGGCTCGCCACCCAGGCGAAGGATGCATGTTCGCGGCTGGCGCATTGCAGGTCTTCTGGAAACGGCAGTTGCTTGCGCACGAAACGGCGTCCGGCGCACAACGGCCACAACACCCGAAACAGCAGCCCATAAATGTGCTGCGCGGCCACGCTGCCGATGATGCAGGCATCGCCCAGGCCCGCGCCCCACAAGCGCTCAAGGGCAGTGACTTCGTTGGCCATTTGGCGCAGGCGTTTCTCGATCAGTTTGGGTTCGCCGCTGGAGCCGGAGGTGCACAGGCTCAAGCTGCACTGATCCAGATCGAGCGCAGCGGGGGCAAGCGGGGCGGCGTTCAGCTGATCGAGTCGGGTGTCTTCCGGCAGGTCCGTCAGCCACAGGTCGACATGACCGGCCCAGCGCTGTCGGGTTTGCGCCTGCAGGTCTGAAGGCAGCAGCACCGCCACGCCGGCGCGCCAGGCGCCCAAGAGTGCGATGGCCAGCTCGGCGGCGTCTTCGAGATGCACCGCGAACCGTGTCACGCCACGCTGTTGCAGTGCGGCTGAGACACGCAGTGCGCGTTCCTGTAATTGGGCGTGGCCGAGGACGGGCGCATGCGCAACGGCGCGCTGCGGATGGGCGTCAAGCAGCAGGTCTTGGAGATTGATCCAGCTCATGCCGGGCCCCGCACGCGCTGGCGAACAATCCATTCACCGGCAAACAGCAGGCCCATCAAGCCGTAGGCGATGAGCCCTGTGTACAAGGTCCACCAGCTCAGCGGCGCCCAAAGGGTCAGCGCGGCGGCGACGAGGCCATTGAAGAGAAAAAACAGGCACCAGATGCCGGTGACCTGGCGGGTGTAGCGAACCGCGACGGGCGGAAGGTCGGGCTCTGTCAGGCGTGCCACTCGCTCGATCAGCGGCATTCCGCGCATCAGGCTCATTCCAAACAGGGTCAGCATGAAGCCGCTGATCAGCACCGGGTACCAGCGCAGTAAGTGCGGGCTGTTGAACAGCCCGAGCAGCAGGCAAAAAACCATCGCCGTCAGCGCCATCGACACGCCGCCTGGACGGCCCTCACTGGTCAGCGCACGCACCGCCCACAACGCGCCGAGCAGCAGTGCGAACTGCCACGGGGCAAAGTGACCCATGCCGAAATACACAGCGAACGGGTACAGCACACCGGCAAGCACCAGGACCAGGCCAATCAGTCGAGTCATGCTGCGCTGTGGACCAGCCGGTAAACCGCGTCGACGACATCGCCCACGGTCCGCACCGACTTGAATTCTTCAGCGGCGATCTTTTTGCCGGTCTTGCGCTTGATGTGGTCGATCAGGTCCACGGCATCGATACTGTCGATTTCCAGGTCCTGATACAGGTTGGCTTCGAGGATGACGCGCTCGGGCTCGAGCTCGAACAGCTCAACCATCGACGAGCGCAGGGTGTCGAAGATGTCTTCACGGGATTGCATGGGTTGTCCTCAGGCCACTTGGCGCGCGCTGACGAATGCCGCGAGGCTGTCGACGTTGGTGAAGTGATTGCGAGTGTCTTTGGCGTCGGCGTCGATCTTGATGCCGTAGCGCTTTTGAATGGCCAGGCCTAATTCCAGCGCGTCGACCGAGTCCAGCCCCAGGCCTTCGCCGAACAGCGTCTGGTCATTGCCGATGTCGTGGGTGCTGATGTCTTCGAGGCCCAGGGCGTCGATGATCAGCTGTTTAATGTCCTGGTGCAGATCGCTCATCTGTGGCGAGCTCCTTGATGAAATGTTGATGCAGATGGTCATTGAGCTTGCGCGACGCCACAGGGGCCGGGCCAAGCGCGGCGAATGCCGCTGGATCGATATCGTTGCCCACGCGCAGCTGAAAATACGGGCGGCGCAGGGGAATGCGGTACCACGGCTCGGCCTTGGTCAGCGTGGTCGGCGACACATGGATGGTCACCGGCGTGATGACGTGGGCCCCACGCAGCGCGATGGCCGCTGCGCCGCGATGGAAGGCTGGGGCCTTGCCGGGCTGAGTCCGTGTGCCCTCGGGAAAGATGATCAGTGTCTGGCCGGTCTGCAGCAGATGCGCGGCTTGTTCCAGCATGTCGGCGCTGCCGTCATTGCTGACGTAGCCGGTGGCCCTCACCGGCCCTCGGGTGAAGACGTTTTGCCACAGGCTTTGCTTGACCACACAGTTGGCGTCACGCACGAGGCCGATGAGAAACACCACGTCGATCAGCGACGGGTGGTTGGCAATGATCATCTGCCCGGGGCGGCCCAGACGCTCGGCCCCCTGAATGTCGTAAGTCAGCACGCCCGCGTTGCTCATGAGGCGGATAAACATCCAGAACAGGCGGCTTATGGTTCGACGCGCGCGGCGTTGATGGCTGCAGGCATCACCGGGCAACAGCGCCAGCAGCGGGAAGACGACCGCACGCAGGCACAACCCGCCCACACCGAACAGGGCAAAGCTCAGGGCCGTGGCCAGCAGACGCCAGTGATAGGCGTCGCGGCTTTTGCTCAGCGGTTGTGTTGCCAGTTCCATAGCCGATTCTTCCAGGGATGTTGCAGAGCGCTCTGTTGTGTCGACAGCACGCGCAAAAGGTTGAGCGCGTGGGGCCAATGGCTGCGCTCGGAGTCAGGCTCGCCCGACTCGCGGGTCGTCAAGGACAGCTGCCATTGGTCACCGGGCGTCAGCAGCAAGCCGAGCGCATAGGGAAACGGCACATCGTCAATCCACGGCGCATAGGCGGCAGGTGGCTGTTCTTCGGTGATCACCAGCAGCACCGCTGGCGCTCCTTCTTCGAGCAAAGCGGCCGCCTCGACGACGCCATGTTCCAGCCCGTCGCCCGCACAGGCCAGGGCTGTCATTTCGCTGGTCTCGCCGCGCAGGATCGACCACAGGCCGATAACGGCGTTGTGGACGGACAGGCTGAACTGGGTAGGCGACAGCGGCTCATCGTTGGCCAGATCGCTGAGGATGTCGAAGGTCCGGGGCGTTTCGCCGTGGCGGGAAACGAACACCAGCGGCAATCGCTCCAGCCCCTCAGCCAATGGCCAGCCTACGCTGAAGGCCATACGGGCCAGACGGCTCAACCGGCGGCGTTGCATGGCCGGCAAAAATGAAACGTCCGGCGCTGCGTCAGTCGGAGCAGGGATACGAGGCTCGTGGCTCCATTGGCGCCACTCGTCGACCGATGTCAGCCCCGGCGCCCATGCGCGCCACTGTGTAATGTTGAACTTGATCACAAAATCATCCTGCCCTGACGCGGGCATACTTCCAGGCTTCGAGTCTCCGAAGTGGCACCAGCCATGGCGCGGCGCTATCACCGAGTGGCGGGCATTATCCCGATGCCATGGCACCGAGGCAAACGCTGAAACAAAACGTGGGTTTACTGGTGACTATTCCTACTGGTATGGCAGCGGTAGCCGACGCTGTGTTGTAGGAGCAAGGTGGCTGTCTATGTTGCGGGCTTCGCCCCTACAGTCAGATTTTTCCGAGAGGCTCGCCCTACTCATCGCGATTGCCTAGACTCGGGACCATTCATCGGGTCGCTGGCGATCCTCCACGGCTAGACGACAACAGGGAGTCTTACATGCGGCGTGTGGTGTTCAATCAGAAGGGCGGCGTTGGCAAGTCCAGCATCGCCTGCAATCTGGCGGCTGTCAGTGCTCATGAAGGTTATCGGACGCTGTTGATCGATCTTGATGCTCAAGCCAACTCGACGCAGTACCTCACCGGGCTGACCGGTGATGAGATTCCCATGGGGATCGCGGATTTCTTCAAGCAAACCTTATCGTCCGGACCGGGCGCTAAAAAGAATCAGGTCGACATTTACGAAACGCCCTTTGACAACCTGCATGTCGTGACGGCGACAGCAGAGCTGGCCGACCTGCAGCCCAAGCTTGAAGCCAAGCACAAGATCAACAAGCTCAGAAAACTGCTGGACGAGCTGGGCGAAGACTACGAACGCATTTATCTCGACACGCCCCCAGCGCTGAACTTCTACGCAGTGTCGGCGTTGATCGCGGCGGATCGTGTGCTGATTCCGTTCGACTGCGACAGCTTCTCCCGTCAGGCCCTTTACGGTCTGCTCAAGGAAATCGAAGAGCTCAAGGAAGATCACAATGAAGACCTGGAGGTGGAAGGCATTATCGTCAACCAGTTCCAGGCGCGGGCCAGCCTGCCCCAGCAGATCCTCGACGAGCTCATTGCTGAAGGGCTGCCGGTGCTGCCGGTTTACCTCGCCAGCTCGATCAAGATGCGTGAATCTCACCAAGCCAATATGCCGCTGATCCATCTGGAGCCGCGGCATAAACTCACTCAGCAATTTGTCGAACTGCATCACTTGCTGGAAACAGGGGCAGGTCATCGCTGACTGAAGCGAGGCGTGGGAGGGTAAATGCTCAGGTAAGTGGCTCGTGGCTTTCCAGGCGCGCTCGCGTCATCTGCCTGGCTCGCTTGCGCGCCTTGTCGGCCATGTCCTTGGGGATTTTGATCGTCGCGTCCATGTCAGCCTGAAGCTGATCCTGGCTGGCGATCAAGCGATGGGTGCCTTCCTCGCAGCCGCAGCGCACCGTCTGGCCATCCGTTGCCACGGCCACGAGTTCGTCGATGAAAGTCGGATTGCCTTGGGCAATGAAACCGATCTGAGCACATTGCTCGCACCAGACCGGATCGCCCATGCGCGCCAGGCGCCGGTCCTCCCACGTGTGCGAGCCTGACGCGCTCAAAACCACGCCGCCGGTTGTCGTTGAATCGCCCTCTCTGACCACGTATGTCATCGCTTCGCTACTCCAGGGTGCCGATAGGAGTGGCGAAGCCTAGCGCAGAATTCGACGAATTCGGGGCGAAGGAGCGCTTTCAGAACATGCCTACAGCGTTGGCTGTCACGCGCTTCGATCGCTGAAGAAACGCCTTTCATATTCCGTGTTGGGTCAGCCAGGCCATCAACTGTGGCAATGGCATCGCGCCACTTTGCCGGGCGATTTCACGGCCGTCCTTGAACAGGATCAGGCTGGGGATCGACCGAATCCCCAATTGTCCGGAAAGCTGCTGATTGGCTTCGCTGTCCAGTTTCGCCAGCCGAACCCGCCCGCTCAGCTGAGTGGCCGCTTGCTCGAAGGTGGGGGCAAAGGACTTGCACGGACCACACCATTGCGCCCAGACATCCATCAGCAGCGGCAAATCGCCTTTGATCTGGCTGGCGTAATCGCCCTGCGTCAGGTTAAACGGTTTGCTCAGCAAAACCGGCTGCTTGCAGCGGCCGCATTTCGGCTGGTCGGCGAGCCGTCCGGCCGGAATGCGATTGAGCCCGTTGCAATGTGGGCAGGGGATCAGCAGTGATTCGGACATGACAAAAGCCTGATGAAGGGTGGATGACTGTTAGGTGGAGTCGGGTGGCTGGGTTATCAAGCTTTACGGGTCCGACTCTAGGGCGGCAGCAATGTTTTACGTTGATAGATCAAGGCGACGGGGGAACTCAGCAGATTCCTACGACCGGGGTCGTAGCTTCCCATTGGTGGTGAATCGGCTCCTGAGTATGCTTCGCCCCTGCCCTCATCGCTCGCATTGAGATGTAGCGAGTGCTACGTTCGTAGCACTTCTGGTGAGGTCCTGCTATGAACCGAAAGAGAAAAAAGATGACCAGTAACTCTACAATTCGGCGCCAGGGTGGCGCAGCAGTCATGACCATTCCGCCCGCGTTCCTCAAGCTTCTCGACCTCGACATTGGGTCCCAGGTCGAGCTGAGCGTCGAGGCCGGGGGCTTGGTCGCAAAGCCTCTTGCGCACATTGCACGCAGACGCTACACCGCGACCGAGTTGCTCGAAGGCGCGAAGCATGTGGCTGAACTCAACAGCGAAACGGCATGGGCCAGAGAGGGTGAGTCGGTCGGACGGGAAATTACCTGATGGTTCGTCGCAAGGCACCTCGTCAAGGTGACGTATACACGATAGACCCAAATCCGGTTTCAGGTCGTGAAATGAAAGGACGGCACCGCTTCGTCATCATCACCTGCCAACGTAGAAATCAGTTGGGTCTGTGCATGGCTGTTCCGGTAACCAGTGCCGGTGTGCATGCGCGAGAGTCAGGGTTGGCCGTCGTCGTCAGTGGTCACGAAACAAATGGCGTCGCGGTCTGTAATCAAGTGCGCAGCTTTGACCTGGAGAACCGAGTGCACAGAGGGTCCGCCAGGTACATCGAAAGTCTGGACCAGATCACAACCAACGACATTGTCTCGAAAGTGCTGAGTGTCATCGACTTGCAAGACTGATTGCGGCGAGCCGAGGTGTGATCCACGTCGGATTTCGCCGCTCGTTTAAGCTCCTGCCCCCTCAGAACATCACATCTGAAGACGCAACGAATTCCTCCTTTCGCCTCGACCTTGGCTGCTCAGTCCGCGCGCTGAACCGAATGGCTTTGCGTTGTTTATCCGAAAGCACCCCCCGTTTGCCCAGCTGTTCGCCGTGCCTGGTCATCGCTAGTGTCAACGCGAGGGGCTGACTGAGGATGCACGTTGGCTCCTGCCATCTCATCGTCAGGGAGTCGCTCATGATCAGCCAGATCCAGGCCGCCGTTGCGGCGGTCGTCTCGAACAAAACACCCGCCTTCGACACCACCGCAAGCGTCGCTCCGAAAGCAGTCGATAAGGCTGCAGCGGCCACCAACGATAAAGCGACTTTTTCGACACTGGCGGCTCAATTGAACGAGAGCGCGGCTCGAGCCGAAAAGAGGGATGCAGGGATGACCCACGCCGAGCTGGGTCAATACGGGCGTAATCGCATCAATGAGTTTTTGATTGAAGGCCGCGAAGCCAACAGCGGTACACGGGCCATGGAAATGCCCAAGACAGACAACCCTGAATTGCTGGACCGGGCGCGAGAGGCGAGCGCATTCGTGACCCGCACGCTGGCTGGTGACAAAAACGTAAAAAGCCCGTTCCAGAACCTGTCGCGCGAACAATTGAACCTGATCACCTTCGACGACAGTGGCGCCTTCACGCTCAACGAACGGCGCGCAGCCTGGCAGGGCGTGCAGAAAATGGACGAGGACTGGCGCAAGGTTGCGATCAACGAAGGGATGATGGAGCAAACACGAACGGGCAAGGCCACCCGGTTCTACGACGACGCCCTGAGCTACCTCAAGTCGCTGCCGTCGATAGAAAAGGCCGTCAGCTACCCCAAAGGAGCAGAGGCCATCCTGGAAGCGCGGATCAAGAGCGACCTCACGCTGCCTGGTTTGTCAGGCACGGTTGGACGTCAGGCGCCGGACCGCAAGCTGACCCTTTACGACATCCTCGCCGGCATCGTTGACACCACCAAAGACAAGAAAACCGACCCGAACAACATAGTGCATACCAAGAAGTTCTCGCCACGCACTTCACCGGTGCCGACCACGATGGCTCCGGCGGTTGAAAAGCCAGCCGCTTCGAGCGCCAGTGCGCTTGCTTCTGCTGCACCGAAGCCGGCGGCTGAAGCCTGATTGTTGAGGTCGTCTTCTGCGTCGGCTCGATGCGCTCTAAAGAACCTATCCGTTCGGGTAGTTGGCATTTTGGACCATGCCTGATTAGCTCTTTTTAGATCTAATAAAAAGGAGGATCTTAAAAATGAAATCTTTAAGTAAAGCCAAGTTGTTGCTCGTGTTTTGTGCTCTGGCGACGATCGGAGTAGCTAATGCAGGGCCTCAAGTGATCGTGAATTTTAATAATGATACGGATGAGGATGCTCTTTATGCGCGCGGAAGTGGCCGTAATGAGGTGGCGACTTACCTGAACGCAATACCTAAGCCGGATAAAGTAGTTAAAGGTGGCTCATCTAGCTTTACCGTCGGCGCTAACGGCTCTTCGCCAATTACCTATGCCACGGTTCGATATCAGGCCGGGGTTAAAACCTGCCAATTTACGACCAGTTATTTGATGAGCTCGACCCCCGGCGGAGTTCGCACACCCAAATGGAATAGAAGTGCTGTCGCCAACGGCGGGGCTAGATGCGACGTCAGCGTTACTTCTGTTAATTATTCCAGTCATGATTGGGTGGTGAGCTTCACCATGCGCTAATCAGGCTAGGTTGTACGAGGGCTGACATTAGCGGCAGCCCTTGTCTGAGCTATGCCTCAAAGAGAAGTCCTCATGATCCTCACTATAAATGCATCGCCTAGAGAAAATTTCATATCAAGCACAGTGGCACCAAAAAGCACGTCTAAGTCCGTCGCCGGAGATATCGAGCGCGCACAGGATGGGTTAGCCAATATCGAGGCTGAGGCCGAAAACTTCTCAGCCTTGGGCCGGCAATTAAATGGCAGTGCAGAAAGGGCGAGTCAGCGAGAGCTTGCTATGTCTCGCAATGAGCTGGCCGCTTATGCAACCGCTCAACAAAGCAAGTTTCTATCTGACGGTTATAAAACCGGGAAGTCTCGGCATGACCTAGAGACGCCGCAAACTGTTGATCCAGTGCTCTTGTGCCGTGCCATAAGGGCTACTCAATACGTTAACTGCTTCAGTAGCAGTGGTCTTAACGTTCGAAGTCCCTTCGATGGTCTTTCCAGGGATCAGTTGCTGCTGATTGCCTATGACGATAGAGGCGGCTACACCGTCAACGAAAGGCGAGCCGCTTATTGCGCCGGTGCTCAGATGGAGGCCGAATGGACCCGAGGTGCCATTGCCCGAGGCCAGCTTGAACGCAGTGCGACCGGCAAGCATCCTGTCTTCATGAGAGAGGTCTTGGACTACTACAAAGCGCTGCCAATGATCGAAAAAGTCCAGGACCGATATCCCTGGAATTACGAAGCTGAAATGGAAGCGAAAATCGCAGAGGAACTCGCGCGGCCGGCAGGGGGCGAG
>NZ_DASVUM010000232.1:0-23586 GCF_036387035.1 Pseudomonas sp.
GGGAACGGTTTTTCCGGATCGTGGACCGCAAGATTATTGAACATTGCTCGAGCACTTCCGGCCTGCCCTTGATCCTGGTCGCACTGCCCGAAAACCAGGCCGTGTTCAGAGGGGTTAGCCGCAATGCCTTGCTCTTGCCGGGAGGCGTGGAAAAAGATCCGGGGACCCTTGCGCCTGACAAACTGCGCACGCTGTGCGGCGAAATGATGCGCCTGCGCCATGATGAAAAACTCAACACCGCGCTCAATCGATACGGTGTCGCGGTAGGACAGCGGCAGTGCGCCAGCGAGTTGGCCGAGATCGCCCGTGCCGCCACAGAGGGCAGGGTGGCGTTGCTACTGGTCGAGGCCGAACGCTGGGTAGAAGGCACCTTGAACCCGGCCAACGGCGAGGTGGTGTTGCAACCGGAAGGCGAGACCGGGACGGAAGATGTGCTCGACGAGTTGATTCTGTCGGTCATGCGCAGCGCTGGCGAGGTGGTGGTGGTGCCACCGGAGCGGCTGATGCCGACAGAGACCGGCGCGGCGGCCGTTTACCGTTACTGAGACTGAGCAGGGTGCGGACGTATGGCCCGCACCTTCCAGCCTGATGCAGACTCAACGACACCGGGAGCCGAACGATGACCAAAACAAAAGAGATGGAAGTAAGGGCCTGGCACCTGTTACTGGAAGACGATGCGTACCGGCTCGATCTGCCTGACGACTTCTACCAAACCCTGATCAGCCGGTCCGATGAGTTGGTGCTGCGCGAGGTGATCGATTTGTCCGAGTGGCAGCAGCTCAAGGACGCTGCGGACGCCGTCTACGCCAAAACACTACAAGGTTTGTCGGTCTGCCAGCGTGACTGCGTAGACACGATGTCAATCGATCTGAACATCGACACCGCACAACAGACCGCGAGCCACAGTTGAGGCGCCCCCGGTCTTTCACGCTGTTTCAAAACGTGCCATTGAAACCAATGGCACGTCCCTCCAAAACGCTTGGTTAATTCAGGGCGCTAACTGACCTGAGCCATCAAATTCTCGCGCACGTAACTGCGCACCATGCTCAGGTGTTTTTCTTCCTGCTCCAGCGCGTGCTGAAACTCTTTGGCGATCAGAGGGTGGCCAGCTTGTCGAGTCAGCTCGATCAGCAACCCCCAGGCATCGTTGTCTTCCAGCTCAATCGTCAAAATAGCGTTCAGGCATTGCGACACTGTAGTACGGGGATCGGTGAGTACCTGCATCACACCTAGAGCCTTGACCCCGGCGACGTCGGCACAGGGCGTCATGCTGGTCGGGTCGGCGCCTAACGTCTCGATGGCCCGGCGGACCATTTCCATGTGATCGTGCTCCTCGCTCTGGATCTGACGAAGCGACTCGGTCAGCTCCAGACTGCCGCCGGTAGCCGAAGACGCCTTCGCGATCATGGCATCGTACAGCCGGACCCCGGTGCGCTCGAACGCCAGCCGCTCCCCCAGTTTGTCCACCAGCACTTCGGGGTTGTGACCGCGCAGCTTGTCCAGCGCGCTTTTGACCATGCCCTTGGCGGAACCGGGTATGGGGATGGAGCCTACGGCGTCTGCATCGACGATTGCCTGCTGCCGCTCTTCGAACAGTTGCATGCCGTCAGCGGGGACGTCGGCTGGAAACAGTTCAGTGGCTTCGATTTGCTTCTGGGTATCGAGCGGCGACATCTGCGCGCCGGTGCGATTCATGCCGAGCTTCAATTCTGTATCGCTCATGTCGGAGTCCTCACGCTTTGCGGTTCAATTCAGTGCCGGGTTTCCAGGTGTAGCCCGCCGATACAGCCATTGCCGGTACGCCTTCGGAGTTGAGCTGGGCACGGTACTCAAGCGATGCCCGGCTTTCGTTCTCCTTGCTTACGTAATCGATGCCATGGGCCCGCAGATCGACCTCTTTGGAAAGGGTTTCACGCACGAAGTCGCGCTGGCTCTTGAAGGCGATCATGGTCGGCAGATCGCCGGCGAGCACCTCGGCGGGGTCGCGCCGCTCATGCTTCTTGAACAGCTCGCACGCCAGGTTCAAATGCCCCAGCTCGTAATCCAGAAAGCGCTCCCACATGGCCTTGATGCGCGGGTTCTCCTCCTGCTCGGCACAGCTGGCGTAGGTGTAGACCTCCATCGCCTCATGAATCAGCCACTTCTCCATGAACGTTTCGCTGGGGTCCTGAAGCGAGCCATATTGAGTCACATGTTGCTCTTCGACGGACGCAATCTCGGCGTACAGCGCACGCGCGACAGGGTCGGCGAAGGTAGGGCCGATGTTCATGTAGTAGTCGTGGGTCTGGTACTCCGCACCGGTGATCAACGCCGCATGGATCTTGGTAATCAGGGCTGCACTGTCCTTTTGATAGTTGTCCCGCAGGTCATCGCTGGGGGCGCGGTGGTGTTCGCTGGTGGGGCGACCCGGGATGATGTCGGTGTAGCCCTGAAGAATATTGTTGGCATCCTTGCCTTCGAGCCGATCCAGCATCGCCGAGTAGCGGTACAGGTGGTCGAAGTCTTCCAGTAGCCCGAAGCGATAGGTCTGGGCCTGATACGGGTCCGGCTCGATTTGCGCGACCGCGGCGGTGACTTCGATGGCGACCTGCTCGTAGGCGACAGTTGTCTCCAGAGGCGAGTGATCAGCGCTGAGCATCCAGTTCACCATGGTCATCTGGTGCTGCTCCGCGCGCCGAATCAGGGCCAGTGGCGCTTGCAGCTCTTTATGAAAGCGCGCCCCGAAATGCTTCAGGCGCAGCGCATCGGATTCGACACCATTCATCAAGATGACCCGCACGCGGGTAAAGGCGTCATCGTCCAGTTTCGAGAGGGGTTTGCCGGCCATGTCCTTCCACGTGAACACCTGTTTGTCCAGCGGCGTGCCTTTGTTGTCGAGCAAGTTGGATAGGGTTGTAGTCATGTGCAGTCTCCAGGTCTCCAGGATGAAAACATTTCCCTGGTTCAGCTTACGGACTGCACCCGCGCGGCCAGCATTTCCAATGTCTGACGGGCGGCCGCTTGGCAAGCGGCGCCGCCCGACAAGCGGCACCACGACTCATTGCAGACGGTTCTCCGGACCGTCTTCATCGTGCAGTTCGGACCGCAGGTCCTGGCCGACTGCAACGGTCCACTGCACGTTGTGGCAATGGGTGCACCGCTGCATCTGCTCACCAGGCCGTATGTCCCGGACGTGGCCGCAGCAGCAGCAGGCCAGGCGGCCGCTGTAATGGCGTGGCAAGTCGAGCGCAAACCTGGCAGGCGGCATCAGCCGCAGGCCGTAGCGCGGCCGTCTGTAGCGGACAATGCTGAAATCGCCCGTCGATTCAAGATAAACCCGCTTCAGTTCGCCCAGTTGCTGGACGCCCTGGGCGCGCAATTCCGAGAAGACCCTTGCCGGCGTCAGCCGCGATGCATTGAGATTGCCCATCAATAGCCGTCCTTCCATCAGCAGCAAGGTGACGTCGCCCTGCACCCGGACTTCGATGGACCGCTTGCGAACCGAAAGGGTGGACAGCCCGCGCTGAAAGATCAGCGCGCAGATCAGCAGCACGGCAGCGGGCAGCAAACCCTGCCCGGCCGTCTGCAATGGCACGCCAACCGCTGCGCCGAGGGTAATCATCACGGCAAGTTCGGACACGCTCAGTTGAGCGGCCATGCGTTTGCCCATCAGGCGCATGGTGACGAACAGCAGTACATAAATGATGGCGCTTCTGAGCAGCACCTCCAGCAGGAATGACCAGGGGTTTTCGCCGAGCAGAATGCGGTGCGCGTTGGACAGGAACTGTTCCATGGTCAGTCCTCCAACTCACGGGCGGCCGGTATCCATTCGGTGTCGCCACAGTTGATGCAGGTATTTCGCTGTTGCTGGGTGTCCGGCTCGGTATGCCCGCAACTGCTGCAACTGACATCGGTGGCGACAGCCACGGCTTCGCGCAGCCGTGCGTCGATTTTCGGGAGAATCGAGAGCCCTGCGCGGGGCGCCTCGGCGTAGACAATCGACAAATCGCCAGAGGGCTCAAGGTAGACTTTTTTCAGCTGGCCCAGATGCTGAACCTGACGCATCCGCAGCAAGGCGAACAAGCGTTCCCGGGACAGCGCGGCACGTTTGAGCTCATCAAGCTGTATTTCGCCGTGGTGGATGATGGTGCTGACAGCGCCCGAGATCACCGTTTCGAAACCTGGCGAGCGGACGCTCCACTTGGCCATCCCGTACTGCAGGATGATCACCGCCATCATGATAAACACCGGCGGCAACAGCCCCCGGTCGGTGGCTTGCAAGGGCACGCCTACCGCCCCGGCCAGCGTCACGATCACAGACAGCTCAAACAGCGTGTATTGGGACGCGATCCGGCGCCCGAGCAGGCGCATGGAGCAAACAATCAGCGCAAACAGAATCGTTGCGCGCAGGGCGATTTCCAACAACGTGACCCAGTTTCCTTGCCCCAGAAGGAGACGGTGGGCTGTCTCGGCCGTAAACATGCTTGTTTCACCACAGCATTGAGTTGCGTATTCATCGCCGTTGCGGCGACACCTCTTCCCTTTAATTGACGTGTCGCATGGACAGATTGCCAAGACGATCGCTGACTGGCCGGACAAGTGGTCGAAGGCGCCTGCGGGTCGAAAACGTCGAACCTTCAAGGCGCTGAAAAGTCACTGTGGGAACAGGCGTGACTTCAAACGGCAAAGCTGTTGACGAAGTCTCGCGCGTGTCTGGACGCACAGAATCGACGCTGGAGATGCTCATGAATGCTGATAACAAAACCCTCCTGGAAAAGCTGCTGATGGCGTACGGCCCGGGCGGTCAGGAAGACGAAGTCCGCGCCATCTGCAAGACGGAGCTTGAACGCTACTGCGACGAAGTCACGGAGGATCGCGCGGGTAACGTCATCGGTCGCGTCAAGGCCGCGCGCGATGCCGACCCTGACGACGGCATCAAGATCATGGCGCATATGGATGAGATCGCGATGGTCGTCAAACTGGTCGACGAAGACGGAACGCTGCAGGTTGAGGCGCTTGGCGGGGCTCAGCCAATCAGCTTCGGCGCGGCGCCGGTCGACATTCTGAGCGACACCGGGGTGCTTGCCGGCGTGCTCTCGTTCGGGTCGATGCACAGCAGCGGCGGCTCACAACAAAGCAAGGACGTGCTGCAGGGCAATGTGCAGTGGTCGGACGTGCATGTCGTCACGCGACGCTCACAGGACGAGCTCACCGAAGTCGGCGTTCGGCCAGGCACCCGGGTGGTTTTGAGCAAACACTGGCGCGCCCCGTGGTATCTGCCGGAGGCCATTGCCGCGCACTTTCTGGATGATCGCGCGCCACTGTTGGCGGTTATCCTGACCGCGAAAGCGCTGAGCGCCAGGCGCGGCGAGCTCAAGCAAGACGTCTGGCTGGTCTGCACCACGTTGGAGGAAGAGTCCAACGCGGGCGCGATGTATGCCGCCTCGCGGTTGCCGGGCGAGACCGTGATCGCCGTAGAGGTCGGCCCGGTACTGGCCGAATACGGCACCCGCCTGGACGATCATCCCATCATCAGCACCGGTGACCAGAAAGGGGTTTATACCCGCCGCGTCGTCACCGACCTGATGGCCGCCACCGAGCGGGCAGGTTACAAGGCTCAAGTGGCTCTTCTGGTGGACTTCGCCTCGGACGCCAGTGCCGTCATGAGTGTGGGTTCGGCGGCAAGGGCAGGCTGCATCGCCATCCCCACGGAAAACACGCACGGATTCGAGATCATCACCGAAAACGGGATCGAGGCCTGTGCCGCTGCGCTGACCGAATATGCCCTCAATCCCTAACCGCTTGAGGCGCTTCGCTTGAGCCGCTTCGCTGGCGCCGATGGCACTCAGCCAGCCCGGAGATTCGGATAGGGTCATTCGTCAGCAATCTCCAAATCGTCATTGATCTCGCTTGGCCGAACCGTATACAACGGGGTATCTCGTTGGCAGAGAGGGACGCGCAGCTGCACTGCTTGCGCCGGCGCCTGCTCGCCAACGCCTCGTCTGTTGGAGCTTCAACCCCCCAGGGAACGTGAGTTCAATGAGCAATTCATTTGAAATCGAGCTGCTGAGCGCCAAGCTCGAGTTGCAAGCGGCTACCGATGACTACATGCGCCTCGTTCGACAGAAGACGGCGTTCGGGCCGCAGTGGACCGCCGCGAGTGAACGTCATGCCCGGGCGGTGGCGAACTGGCGCCGGGTGGTGATGCGCCCAAGTGCGCCCAGCGTAAACATCCTGGCGCCTCGGGACATCGACCAGATCCAGATGATGGCAAAACGTGCGGCCAGTTAGACGTGGATGCAATAACTGACGCAGGCGGCGTTGATCTGAGGTTGCTCTACCGCATGGATCATCCCGGTCGCCAGTGCCTGGTGAGGATCAATGATTCGCGGCGCCGCGGTGAGGTATTTTTCGATTTCCAGAGCCTCTCGCGCATCAACCGTGCGTTCCGCGACGATTCTCGCGTAGAGCAGCAAGTCGTAATCCAGACTCATCGCATACTCTGACATGCGCGAGTGGTCGACCGATCCGCTGACGTGCCAATGAAACGGATGAAACAGGAACTTGCTGTGGTTGCAGGCGGTGCGACGCTCGCCCGCCAGGAAAACAATGTTGCCCATCGATTCCACTGTGCCCAGGTTATGCGTATGCACGGGGATGGGCAGTGACAGCAGAAAGTTGTACATCGTGAATCCGTAGCTGCATTCCCCGCCCATGGTCGCGATATTGACCACCAGGCATGAGGCGCCACGTTCAATCGCCAGTGATGATTTCTCGATCAACTGCCCGCACGTGGCCGACGTGATGGGCGCGGTGAAATTAATGACGTGCATCGTCATGGTTCTCTCCTGTTCACTTGTTCAGCTGCCTCCGATGCGAGCGCGGACCTCACATGGTCCGATAGCTCGCTGACGCTGAAGGGTTTAGAAAGCACTTTGCCTAACGACAGTCCCTCGGTGATGCCCTCGGCATTGGCATAGCCGGTGATGAATAGAATCTTCAGTTCTGGGCATTGCGCCTTGAGGGTCTTGGCCAGGGCCAGGCCATTCACCGCGCCGGGTAAGCCGATGTCGGTGATCAGCAGGTCGAGCTTGTCCAGCTTCTCGAACTGCCTGAGGGCTGATGCGCTGTCGATGGCTTCGTATGGGGCATAGCCCTGGTCGGTCAGCAACTCCACGGCAATTTCCCGAAGGCCTGTCTCGTCGTCCACCACCAGGATGACTTCACCGTTGCCGGTGTTGGAGGGGAGGGATGTGACTTCATCCAATGCCCCGAGGGCGTTGTCGGCGCTGCGTTTGTCGAGGGGAAAGTACATGGAAATCGTGGTGCCGACGTTCACCGTGCTGTGGATACGAATCTGCCCGCCTGACTGTTGAGTGAAGCCGTAGATCATCGAGAGGCCCAGGCCGGTGCCCTGGCCTATTTTCTTCGTGGTGAAAAAAGGATCGAACGCGCGCCGGAGAACATCCTCGGTCATCCCGCAGCCGTCGTCGGTAACCGAAATGAGGACGTAAGGGCCGGGCTGCATTTCCTTGTCCTTGCCGGTGCGTGCGTCGATGTCCAGACGTTGCGTTCGCAGGGTCAAGGTGCCGCCTGCGGACATGGCATCCCTGGCGTTAATGGCCAGGTTGAGCAGGGCGTTTTCCAGCTGGTTGGTGTCGCAGTTGATGCACCCCACGGATGAAAGGTCGCACCTGACCACCACGTCAGGTCCCATCGTGCGGCGAATCATGTCCTCAAGCCCCGCGACCACTTCGTTTGGATCAATTATTTTGGGGTCCAGCGGCTGCTGTCGGGAAAAGGCCAGCAAGCGGCCGGTCAGGGCGGCCGCTCTTTTCACCGACGTCAGTGCCAGCGTCTGGTACTTGCCGATGTCCGCCACACGACCCGCTGCGATACGCAGTTGCATCAGTTCCAGGCTGGCGGAGATGCTGCCCAACAGGTTGTTGAAATCGTGAGCGATACCGCCGGTGAGCTGCCCGACGGCCTCCATCTTCTGGCTTTGCCGCAGTTTGGCTTCTGCCGCTTCACGCTCCCGCTGTTCCTCCTGAAGCTGGCGGGTACGCTCGGAAATACGCGACTCCAGGTTGTCATTCCAGTCCCTGAGCGAGGCCTCGAGCCGAACGCGTTCGCTGATGTCTTCGACGGTGCCATACCATTGTTGGCAGTGGCCCGACTCGTCCAGTTCGGGAAACGCGCGGACCTGATACCACTCGTACTTCCCCGACTTTTTTTGCAAGCGCACCTGAACATCGAAGGGCGTCAGGCTGGCCAACGATTCGCCCCATTGCCTGATGATCGTCGGCATGTCCTCCGGGTGGGTGAAGTCACGCCACCCTTGGCCCATGGTCTCCTCGTGCTCACGTCCCGAAAACTCCGCCCATCGACCGTCAATCGAGGTCACGGCGCCATTGGCGTCTGCGGTCCAGGGGATCTGCGGATTCAACTCAACCGCTCGGCGCAGGCGTCTCTCGCTTTCGCGCAATTTCGCTTCTGCCTGTTTGAGCGCATCGGTGATGCGGAACCGCTCGAAACAGGCCGCAATCAGGCTCGCGTAGCTGCGCAGGAAATCCACGTCGCTGTCGCTGAAAGCACGAGGTGTGCGGCTGTCCACCTCGAAGATCCCGATGGGCCGGCGGTCATGCGGCAAATGCACGATGACATTAACAAACGCGTCGACGCGGTTTTCGTGCTGGAAAGGATGGAGGGTGAAGCGGTTCTCACGCGCGGTGCTTTGGGAAATAACAGGATGGTCGACGCTCAGGGAATACCATTCCGGTGTGCCGGGCTCGAGCTCAAGCTGGGTGTGTCCAACGATCCCGTCTGTCCAGCCCACACCGCTGCGCACCCACATCTGGCGTTTGTCTGCGTCGATCTGGATGAATTTGGCGAGGTTGGTTTCCAGCGCTTCACCGGCGCCTTTGCAGGCGGCTTGAAGGATCGCATCCAGATCCTCACCGATCACGGCGCGCTCGCCAAATTCGGCGAGTATCCGTCGCTGGCACAGCAAGTGGTGCTCCATCGCTGATTCATTCATTGATTTGCCCCGCGTCATTCCTTGGCCGTTGGGTTTCCAAGTGAACGCAAGTATGGCAAGTGTGTATTGAACCGCCTGCTTTGGCGGCAGAAAAAACAAAACCCTGAAGACATGCCGCGATCGCCGCCGGGTACGCCCGACGCGTTCCCGCGGCATGCTCAGGGTTTTTATCATGAGCCAGGGGAGCCAGGCTCCCCTGGGAAGGGGTCAGGAATCACTCCGGCCGCCGCCGTGGCTGTTCTGGCCTCCTTTTCGTCCAGCCTCGGACGCTTTTTCAGGATCATTGGCAAAGTTGCCGCCGCTGTTCTGACCGCCTTTGCGCCCCGCTTCGGCTGCGCGTTCAGGGTCGTTCTTGAAGTTGCCGCCGCTGTTTTGCCCGCCTTTGCTGCCGGCTTCGGCTGCGCGTTCAGGATCGTTCTTGAAGTTGCCGCCGCTGTTCTGTCCGCCTTTGTGGCCGGCCTCGGCAGCGCGTTCAGGATCGTTCTTGAAATTGCCGCCACTGTTTTGTCCGCCTTTGCTGCCGGCCTCAGCTGCGCGTTCAGGGTCGTTCTTGAAGTTGCCGCTGTTTTCACTGCCTTGATTATTCTGTGCCATTACAATTACCTCACCGCAGGATAATAGTTGCGCATTTAGAAAGTTTGCTAACTAACGACTCCCTTCGTAGCAAGGGGCGGACCGGCTGCCATGGTGTTGGCAGTCGCGCTCAAGCCGGGCTGCACTGCACCGCCCCTCTGCTTCTCCCTGGGATTGGCGCTTTTCAAAAACTTGTCGGTGTGTTCCATACCGGCCGGACACCACCGGCTCGCTGAGAAGTGACGTTTCGACGTGCTCAAAACGACTGCTCAGCGTGCCGTTTATAACTTCCGTAGTCATTGAAGCTTTCCGGTTGTTCGTAACGTAGTGATCCATGGGAGGAACCCTGATGAGCTATTGAATAGGCGCCGATTAGTTATTCAGACTTGCGGCCGCCGCCGTGGCTGTTTTGGCCGCCTTTTTTACCGGCCTCCGATGCTTTTTCACGGTCGTTGGCGAAGTTGCCACCCGATGCCTGTCCGCCTTTGCGGCCGGCTTCCGATGCTTTCTCACGATCGTTTGCAAAGTTACCTGGATTTTTATTACCCGTTGTCATAATAGCTCTCCGATATCAATTTGCTGTTGCGTTCATGATCCATCGTGGGTGACGGATACATTCTCCGATAACGGCGCAAACCGAAATGCTTTGCCGATTTCCGAAGCGCCCGATGAACGGTACTTAAACTGAAAAGTTGTACAAGTTAGCTGCTCGTTTGGTGGGTCTGTCTAAGTTTTTATTCCACGTGAATGGATGTTTTGATGGATGTCTTAATGGTTCTAACTGCAGAAGATTTTGTGATGAGTAGGCGCACTTTTACGTGCGCTTGAACTTAAAGCGCAGCGTGAGTTTTAGATAAGAGGTGGCAATAAGGGAGAGTGTGCCCGATGCGCCTGTTATGACGGCATCGGGCACGACGGGCTCAAGGCTTGAACACAGCGCGCAGGCAGTGCTCGGACTTTTCCTTGAACATCATGTAGCCCTGGGGAGCATCCTCAAGGCTCATCGGGTGGGTCAGCAGGTAGGAGGGGTCGAGTTCACCTTTTTGAATGTGCTCAAACAGGGTGTTTGCGTAGCGCTGCCCAGGCTGCTGGCCTGATTTGAGCGTCAGCGCTTTGTTGACGATTGCCCCCATCGGGAACTTGTCCAACAGCCCCCCGTACACCCCGACCACCGAGACGGTTCCGCCTTTGCGGCAGGCACGAATGGCCTGGCGCAGCACTGTGCCGCGCTCCGTGTGCAGGCGCAGCATCTGCTTGGCCTTGTCATAGGCGTAATCGATTTCAGTGCCGTGCGCTTCCATGCCGACACAGTCAATGCATCGATCCGGCCCCCGCCCCCCGGTCAGTTCCAGCAGCGCTTCATGTACGTTGGTCTCTTCATAGTTGATGGTGATCGCTCGGCCCCGCTCACGCGCAAGGCGCAGTCGGTCGGGATAGCGGTCAATCGCAATGACGCGCTCGGCACCCAGCAGATACGCACTGCAGATCGCCATTTGACCCACGCCGCCGCAGCCCCAGACCGCCACCGTGTCACCGGGCTGAATGTCGGCATTGTCGGCGGCGAAATACCCCGTTGGCGCCGCATCGGAAACAAACACGGCCTGTTCGTCACTGACCCCTTCGGGCACCTTGAACAGGTTCACGTCGGCGTAAGGCACCCTGATGTAAGTGGCGTGACTGCCCGGATACCCACCAAATGCATGGCTGTAGCCGATGATGCCGCAGCATGGCTGACCGTAGGCAAGATCAGTGACGGAGGGATTCGGGTTGGAGTTATCGCAGCAGGAAAAGTCAGAGCGCTGACAATGTTCGCAATTCCCGCACCCGATGATGGAAATGGTGATGACCTTGTCGCCTTTCGCCAGGCCGGTCACCCCCGGGCCGACTTCGACGATCTCCCCCATGAACTCGTGACCAATAATGTCGCCGGGTTTCATGGCCGGCACGTAGCCGCCCAGCAGGTGCAGATCCGAGCCGCACACCGAGGACAGCGTGACGCGAATAATGGCGTCTCGCGGGTTCAGGATCGAAGGGTCGGCGACGTTGTCGACTTGGAGATGATTAGGGCCTTGCCAGGTAAGCGCACGCATCAGACCACCCCCCGTTCTACGGCTACGCCGGTTTTTATGGAGTCCGGGCCGTGAGCGGCGCCCGCTTCATTTTCCAGCTGTCCGTGCAGATAGAAAAAGTCGTTGTCGTCATCAGGGCGCAATCGCGAAGTGGTGACTTCACCTGTCTCCATCTGCTGCTTGATCGCCTGCAGGGCGTTAAGCAGCGCTTTGTCTGAAAACGCACTGATGGCGCGCGCAATGCCATAGCCGATTCTGCCCAGCGCTGGCTTGCACACAACCACCGCTTTGACCTGAGTGCCACGACCACCAGGCGCCTCACTCAGATGCACGGATACATCATGCTGCCATCGGGTCCCCTCGGGCGTGTGCCACTGCAACACGTCCGTTGCTTCGCTTGGCACGTTGATCAGGGTCCATTGGAGCTTGCGCCCGAGAGGCGCACGCACGGTCCAGCACGTCTGATCCGGGCCGAGTGCTTCCACGCTCTCTACCCAGCGCAACAGCGCGCCCACCTTTTCGGGTTGACTGATGAGCGCCCTCACTTCCTCCAGAGGGCGGCTGATGGTGACGCTGCGGGTCAGCGCCTCGCTGATGGGCCAGTCGTGCTCAGCGCTGAAGCGCTGCTCGAAGGGGGTTGGCGTCAAGGCCTGCTTCAGCGCGCAATGTCCGACAGCGCCGCGGTAGACGCCGTAAGCCCCCGCAAAGATTTGCAGGAAACCTCCCAATCCGCCACGGCGCAGGCCGTTGAGAACAAGGGCCGTTCCGCCGGCCAGCGAGAGGCCGCGTTCAACGGACGTCATATTCCCCGGATCTGCAGATTGTTGTTGGGTGTGCGTTGCGATTAACGGTTGTTCTGACATAACAAGCATCCCTGAGGCACGAACCCAGCAACGCAGCCAAGGACTGTTCTCGAACAAACAGTTCAGAAGGGCCTGTGTCGCCGAGCTCCGGTTATTGTTTGGCGGACGTACCTGGCTCGCGCAACGCAGTGCTCAACAACCGGTTGCAAGAGAGGCGAGGGGCCGCCAGTCCTAGGGGTAGAAGACCCATCGCCGTTCGTGGTTCATCTCATGGAAACGGTGGTCGGATGAACGGCGGGAAGCACATCCACAAAGGCCGCCCTCCTGCCTTCCGCTTGGGGCTATCGATGCTTATCGGGTGATCAAGAAATATGCTGAACAGGCGCGTTGGCACCGCCGTCTTATCTGTATCAAGACGGAGGTCATCATGAGCGCTACATTTTTATCGACGCTTGAGATACGCAACTTGATCGAGCGCGCGCTGCTTCCGGATCACTGCACCTGTGAATGCAAGAACGGTAGAACGCTGGAGCTGACACTGGAGAAGCTGGGCGCTCCCGAACATCGTGTCGTATTGAACGATATTCCGCTGGACTCCCTGCAATCCAGCCGCGCCATCGCCAACTTGATCGGCGAAGCGCGTTATTTACTGGTGCAGAGCCAACTGCAACGCCGCCGGGTAATTGGCTAGCGGTGCCGAGCACAGAAAAGGAGGTTCAGCCTTCTTGAGCCTCCTTGGCTCGACGATGCGCCTCAGCGCCACCGTCCAGAGAACCCATCAACTTCATCAAGGCCTCGACGTGAATATCGAGTTGCGTACTCGCCATCTGGTATTCCGAAGCGCTCTCAGGTCGACCCGATAATTGTGCCGCACTGGCCTGACGATCAAGCAATGCCTTCTTCTCATGCAGCGACCGAATCGCCACCCATATCGCCTCTTCGATCACGACGTCCTGTTGTTGGGCAAGGGTCTGAACGGTATAGCTGTGGCCGGTGTGACACCGGAACCGTGGAGGGGCGAATCCAAGCTCCCATAAGCCTCCGCCGCACTCGGGGCAGGTCAGGTTTGAAATCTGACCGTGTTGACTCAACGTGGCAACCGAGACACTCCCTCCCGCCAGGCATATCTCATGTTCGGTTTGGTACGGTTCAACCCGACGGGGTTGTGAAGATTCGACGCAAGACTCATCAGGCATCTTGAGCAACGCCACCAGGCACTTGCCGATTTCAGACAGCGGCAAGCAATGATCAACCGATGCGTAACGCAAGGCGCTAGTCGGCATGCTCGGCGCGTCCGCGCCGGCAGGGTCCTGCACAATGGTCACGCCGCCACTCGCTTTGATGGCCTGCAGACCGACCGTTCCGTCGTCCAGGTCGCCGGTCAGTACCACCCCGATGACACTGCGCCTGAGGGTGATCGCAGCAGACCGAAACAGCGGATCGATCGCCGGGCGAGAGTGGTTTTCCTTCGCCCCGTGCACCAGTTTCATCACCGCACCGTCGAGCAGCAGGTGCAGATCAGGCGGGGCGATGTAGACGTGTCCCTCAAGCGGAACCCTCTCGTCCTCGGCAAAACTCACCGTCATTGCGGTATGGGCTGCCAATAGCATGGGCAGCACGCTGTGCTGTTTGCCGATGTGCATCGTCACGAACACTGCCGCTGGGAGGTCAGAAGGCAGGTCGGCGAGCAGTTTACGCAACGCAGCGAGTCCGCCACTCGAGGTGCCGATTACGATGAAACGACGAGCAGGGTTTGCAGCATCTGTGGGATGGGGCATTCGCCAATATCTCTTTCAGTCATTGTTCACCGGAGTGATCATGTGGCCCTCCATGCAAACTTTGGAATTTAGCCATCGACGCATCTTAACGTGAGGCATCACGCAGAACCGCCCCCTTGATCATGAGAGGGCAATACGGTTCAGCCCTTGCTGTGTTCGGGCGAAGTGGGTGAACGGACAATCCCTCGAGGTCCGGCGACGCCCCAGATTGCCCAGCCTATAACCGGAACGACAAAGACCAGTACGGCCCACGCTGCCTTGACCGACCCGCTCTTGTTGCTTCTCGATACGCTGTAAATGATCCAGGCGTCGATGAGCAAGATGATCAACAACAGCGCCGTCGTGAAGAGTGTGATTTCCATGCTGGTTACTCCGGCCGATAGATAACCGATAGACGCGCATCGGTTTCGTTAGTCTTCACCCATCGGCAGAAAAAGTGACGAGCGGCGGTTCGCTTCGCTCTGGGCCTCAAGTGTGAAGCCAATAGGCTGGGACCCCTCGTTCACGACCCGATTCATACTCCGCTGGTTAATCTGCTAGTTGCTCCGCTAGTTACGTCGCGAATAAACACCGCTTCACGAGCCCTGATACCTGCGTTTGATGACGCGCGTGACGGGCACATGTTCCGACGACTGACTTAGAGTGTGCGGAGTAATTCGCGGTGTCGTGGTGCGCTGCGCGTACACAGTTTCCACTCATATGGATCCGTCACCGCCAATCGGTACGTGACAAGCGCCCAACGTTCGGCTGGACGCGGTCAGGAATACGACCCAATATAGCCGGAACATCCAGCATTCCTTCGCCGACCACCCGTGGGAATCCTTTGAAAGGAAGCCCTATGCAACACGAATCTGATCCCCAGCCGAGCCAACCGAAGCAGTCGGGCAAGTTGCCCAGTCATTTGACGTTTCCGGTCGTGGGTATCGGTGCATCAGCCGGTGGTCTGGATGCCGTCAGGCGTTTTTTTGAGCACATGCCGAGCGACAGCGGCATGGCCTTCGTGGTGGTGTTTCATCTCTCGCCGGATCATGAAAGCAGTGCCGCTACGCTTATCGGGCAAGTCACCACCATGCCCGTTATTCAAGTGGAATCCACCCTGCCCATTGAAAAGAATCGCGTGTATGTGATTGCGCCGGCGCAGTACTTGTCAATGAACGACGGCTACTTGCGCATATCGCCTCAAGGGCCGCGGCGTGGCGCACACGTCACCATTGACCTGTTCTTCCGCGACCTGGCGGATGTGCATAAGGAAAAAGCGTTTTGCGTCGTTCTGTCCGGCGCGGGTGCTGACGGCGCGGTGGGTCTTTCCCGGATCAAGGAGCAGGGCGGCGTCACGCTGGTTCAATCTCCCCATGACGCCGAACACGATGGCATGCCGCAGGCGGCGATCCGCACCGAGATGGTGGACTTCGTGCTGCCTGTGGTCGAGATGCCGCAGAAGCTGCTTGAGTTATGGGAGAACTCCCGTCACATACAGATGCCTGCTTCGAATGATCTGGAAGCCTATGCCGTCGCGCTGAACGATGACCGCTCTGTGGCGCTTGCAGAGCAGGCGGTGCACGACATCCTCGTCAAATTGCGCGCCGGGACAGGGCATGACTTCAAGCACTATAAGCGGGCGACCGTGTTGCGCCGCATCGAACGTCGCATGCAGGTCACTGCGCAGCCGACGCTGGCAAATTACTACGATTACCTGAGTGCGAATTCGTCTGAAGTCAAAGCGCTGCTGGACGACATGTTGATCGGGGTTACCAACTTTTTCAGGGACCGGGAGGCGTTCGACGCGCTTGAACGGGACGTGGCGCCGCAGCTGTTTGCCCGTTACGCAGATCATCCGGCTGACAACCATGACCTCAGGATCTGGTCGGCGGGTTCCTCTACCGGCGAGGAAGCGTATTCGCTGGTCATGCTGTTGTCGGATCACAAGGCGAGCGTCGGCTCCGATGTCGGCATTCAGGTCTTCGCCAGCGACATTGACGATAGGGCCGTTTCGGCCGGCCGCGCGGGGTTATATTCCCAAGCCATCATGACGGACATCTCGCCCACACGGCTGCGGCAATACTTCACCAAAGAAGATGACCGCTACCGCGTGCGCAAAGAAGTGCGTGACTGTGTGCTGTTCGCCAAGCACAGCCTGCTGTCCGATCCGCCGTTTTCCCAGATCGACCTGATCGTCTGCCGCAACCTGCTCATTTACCTTGATCGGGATGTGCAGCGAGAAATTCTGCAGATGTTCCACTTCGCGCTAAATCCCGGCGGCTTCCTGTTTCTGGGCAGCTCCGAGTCCGCCGACCTGTGCAGCGACCTGTTCAGCGTCGTTGACAAGAAAAACAGAATCTTCCGCGCACGCACCGGCGCCATACCGTCCCACCGGATGCCGACGCTGCCCCGTGGGGGCTACGCCCAGGTCACGTCCGCGCCCCGGCCGCCGTTTGTCGAGCCCGTGCGCAAGCCCTCCATCGCCTCGATACATCAGCGGGCGTTGCAGCAGTTTCTGGTCACGCCGAGCATTCTGGTCAATAACGTCGCCGACGTGCTGCACATCAATGAGGGCGCGGGCCGCTACCTTCACCACGTCAGCGGGGAAGTCACCCGAAATCTGTTGTCGCTGATCATCCCGGATCTCAGGCTCGAGCTCAGGACTGCGGTGTTTCAAACGCAGCAGACGGCGCTGCCGGTCAAGACACGTCCGGTCATGCTTGCCCGGGACGGACGCCACTTCGAGATCGTCATGACGGCGTACCCGTTCAGTGACGAAATAAGCGACATGGAGTGCATCCTCGTTGTCTTTGCCGAAGACGAGGTGGATGCCAAAGACATCAGTGAAAACCCGAAGACGCAATCTGAAAACCAGATGCTGTCCAACCTCGAGCGTGAGCTGCAGCGCACCAAGATCCAGCTGCAAGACACCATCGAGCATTCCGAGATTTCCAGCGAGGAGCTCAAGGCGTCCAACGAGGAAATGCAGGCGGTCAACGAAGAACTCCGTTCGGCCACTGAGGAGCTCGAAACCAGCAAGGAAGAGTTGCAGTCCATAAACGAAGAATTGCTGACAGTTAACTACGAGCTGAAGATCAAGGTTGAAGAGACCGATCAGGTAAACGACTACCTGCGCAACCTGATTTCCTCGACTGACATCGCCACCGTGTTCGTCGACCGCAATTGCTGCATCAAGTGGTTCACCCCCCGTGCCACCGACATCTTCAGCATGCTCACTGTCGACACCGGCCGGCCGCTCATGGACATCACCCATCGTCTGCACTACGACGACATGATGACCGACGCCCTGAAGGTGTTCGAGACCTTGAGCGTCATTGAGCGTGAAGTGGAAGGCAAGAATGGCCGTTGGTACATCGCCCGTCTGCTGCCTTACCGCTCCGGCTCTGATCAGATTGATGGCATCGTCTTGACCTTCATCGACATCACGACGCGTCGGGACGCTGAAGAAGAGCTCAGGCTGGGCGAAGAGCGTTTGCGTCTGATCTCCGAGAACACGCGCGACTACGCAATCATCGTGGTCGACGAAGATAACCGGATCTCCAGCTGGAACAATGGCGCCGAAGCGATCTTCGGCTATTCCAAAGCCGAGGCTGAGGGCAAACCCTTCGCGTTCATCTTCACCGACGAAGACAAACTCGAAGGCATTCCAGAGCAGGAATTGAGCGTGGCCCGCAAGATGGGTCGCAGTGAAGACGAGCGTTGGCACCTGCGCAAGGACGGCCGCAAGTTTTACTGCAGCGGCGAAGTCACGGTGCTTAAAGGTGAGGGCTTCCGGGGTTTCGTGAAAATCGCGCGCGACCTGACTCAGCACATGCGCCTGCATGAGGAGCAGTCGCAGCATCTGGCAGAGACGCGCCAGACCAGCGAACTGAAAGATGAATTCTTCGCGGTCATGTCCCATGAGCTTAAACACCCGCTCAACCTGATTCAGCTTAACGCGCACCTCTTGCGTCGGCTGCCTGTCATCAAGCGCGAAGCGGCGGCATTGAAGGCGGTTGCCTCCATCAATGACGCTGTGAACAGCCAGGCGAAGATTATCGATGATCTTCTGGACGTGGCACGTATCCGTACCGGCAAGCTGAAACTGGAGACCACCGTCATCGATTTCCTGACTTTGGTTAAGGAAATCCGCACGGTGGTGGAACACAGTGAGCACCAGCGCCACATCACGTTCGACATGCCCGACGGGGACGGCATCTACATCGAGGCGGACCCCACTCGCGTGGAGCAGATCGTCTGGAACCTGATCAACAACGCCATCAAATTTACCCCGGCGGGTGGGTCAGTCACTGTCAGCGCTACCTCGGCAGACGGCTATGTATGGCTGCAGGTCAGTGACACCGGGCCTGGCATCGAGAAGTCCCAGCTTGAGCACATTTTCCAGATGTTCGGCCAGGCCAACCATCGCCCGAGCAATGGCCACAAAGGCGGGCTCGGCATCGGTTTGTCGTTGGTCAAACAGCTGGTGGAAGCGCATGGCGGATTGATCAGTGCTCACTCGGACGGTCCAGGCCAGGGCGCGAGCTTCAAAGTGGCCTTCCCGTTGAGCAGCCCGCCCGTGATACCGACGCAAAGCGAGGCGCTGGACGACGAAGGCCAACTCAGCGGCATCAAGGTCTTGCTGGTGGATGACTCAGCGGACGTGCTCGAAACCATGACGCTGCTGCTGGAGATGGAGCAAGCCCACGTCGTCGCGATAGCGGACGCCAGGCAGGCACTGGAAGCCGCCGGGAGCACGGTTTTTGACTTGGTGATCTCCGACGTCGGCATGCCGTTCATGGATGGGCACGAGTTCGTCCGACTGCTGAGACAATTGCCTGACTACGCCCATACGCCCTGCGTGGCGCTGACAGGCTACGGTGCTGATCAGGTCGCCACGGGCAAAGACGCCAGCGGCTTTGACGAGTGCGTGGGCAAGCCTGTTGCTTATGATGAGTTCATTGAGGTGCTGCGCCGGCTGGTGCGCAAGTGATCAGGCACTTGTCGGGTCAGGACGCCTGGAGGAACAGCTTTAACGGCGGCTGGTGAATGGACGGTGTCCGGCTCGCCTTTTTGGCGTGCCGGAGCGTATCGGCGGTATCCTTGACCATCGCCGAATGGACCCTCCCTCCCCATGCTGATTTTTGATTGCACCCAAGACGCCTGTGATTTCTTCTCCAAGAAAGTGAAGGGCAAAATTATCCGCACTGTGCAGCCCGCCGCCGCTGCCCAATCGCTGGAAGCGGAAAGCGCAGCCCACGAGCGAGTGGATCGCTGGCAGCTACACGTCACCAAATTCGGCAGGTTCCATGTCCTGCTCGCCATGAAAACCGACACCCGCTACGCGATGATGTTCGTTGGCCTCAAACGCAACGATGTGAAGGGGTTTCTGGACCAGTTCACCTCACGGTATCTCGCTGAACTGCTCGTACTGGCGATCGATGTGCGCGGGGAAATGCCGCCTCAGGCCGAACTCCAGCGACACGTCGATGTGTGGGAAGAAAGCTTCCAGCCTGTGCACTTCTTCAAACGTAGCGACCGGAGCGTTCAGGGACATATCAATGAAGTGCTCTACATGGCGGCTCACCGCGCCTATGACGGCATCGGCTTGCCAGTTGAGGAGCAGGGCCTCATCGCCTTCGGTGGCGTGGCCAACGGCATGCTTCGTTCAATCAGGGGCGGGGATTACTTCATTCCGGCTGCGTTGGAGCTGAAGCAGGTTTATCCAAGGTTGGGGATGGTGATGACGGAGGTGGAGATGGCGGAGGCCTACAAGAGGTGGTGGTCGCGTCGAGGTGAGCAGGATCTTGGGCCTGAATTTGAGGATTAATCAAGAGAACTTCAGGACTTCGCGAGCTGAAAGGGCCTATGTTGAACTGCTCACAATAAAGCTCGAACCGCATCCACACCATGGTGCAGGCAGTGTAAGGAAGCACAAGTGAACAGACTTGAACGGATCAAAGGCTGCCTGCTTGGCGGCGCGGTGGGCGATGCGTTGGGAGCGCCGGTCGAATTTCTCGACTGGAGCGCCGTCCGCGCCACTTTCGGTGCGCGTGGCATTGTCGATCTTGCCCCGGCTTACGGCCGCCTGGGCGCTATCACCGACGACACGCAAATGATGCTCTTCACCGCTGAAGGTCTTCTGCGCGCTCATGTGCGTGGCGCCTCCCGCGGTATCTGCAACGTCCCCGCGGTCATCCACCACGCGTTGCTGCGTTGGCTGATGACACAGGATTACCCGTCGGCCACTTCTGTCAGCGTCACCGGTTGGCTGGTGCAGGAGCGCGAGCTATGGTCCCGCCGCGCGCCCGGCCAGACGTGTTTAAGTGCGCTCAAGGCCAGCACAGATTTTGGCTCGTTCGCCGAGAACAACAGCAAAGGCTGTGGCGCCGTCATGCGCGTCGCGCCGTGTGCGTTCTTTCGCAACGCCTTCGACAACGCCGCTGAATCGGGCCGTCTGACCCACGGTCATCCAACGGGCTACATGTCCGCCGGACTTTTCGCCGACATCCTCCAGCGCATTGTCGACCGCGACGACAGCCTCGAAGACGCCATTGCCAAAAGCCTGGCCGAGCACGGCGGCAAATCAGGTATGGAGGAAACACGTGCGATCATCGAGCGCGTGGTGCGCTTTTACCACCAAGGCCATCGCCCGAAACCTGAACGTATCGATGAACTCGGCGGCGGATGGATTGCAGAAGAGGCACTGGCCATCGGCATCTGGTGCGCGCTGACTGCCACATCGTTCGAAGACGGCGTGATCAATGCCGTGAATCACAGCGGAGACAGTGACAGCACCGGGCTGATTGCCGGGCATTTGCTGGGAATCCAATATGGCGTGGAGGCGATCCCTGATCGTTGGCTTGCGCCGCTTGAGTTGCGTGGGGTGATTGAAACGATAGCGGTGGATATCGAGCGGGTGCCGAGGGAATTTTCGGGGTATGGCGGGGAAGCTGAGGACGAGATTTGGGCGCGGTATCCGGGAGCGTGATCTCGACCGCAAGGGGTGGGGCCAGATAATGCCGTCACGGCATTATTCGAAGTTTAATTAACAGTTCCATCGTCTGTATTCATTATGAGCATTCATCTGTATCTGCTTTTTCCACCTGTCGACTCGCAATCTATTAATTGCGCTAGGCGTTGGATATATGGAGCGGCAACGAGTGTGATTTCCAGGCTCATCAGTTAACATGGATTTAATCCGAAGAAATAGCCCGGAGCTTAGGCAAGGCGGCTATTCATTTGTGCGCTGCGTTTTCTGTGTGAGTTGTCATCATGTGTAGATACATGCACCTGCATAGCTTTATGTATGAGGTCGGTGAAGGCGTCGGGGAGTTTCTGCTGGATGAAGAAAAGGTTGGATTTCAACGGCTCAGCCTTCCAGAAATTGTAAGAAATTCCTTTGGTGAGGGAGGAGTTGTGGAGTTTGTGCATTCCCTCATCCTGAGGCGGCAAATCAAGTCGTATATCAGGCAGTACATGACCCCGGATGGATTGATGTATGTGTATCCCCCATTCGGCCAGGAAACGTCGTTTGCAGAAGACTATTTTGAGGGCGGTCTCTTTGAATTCCTCTCTAGCGTTTCGGCTTTGCTGGACTCCGAAATCAAGGCCCGAAAACACGCATTTTTTCGGCTCTGATTCAAATCTGCAGCGCGGCTATCGAGGCTAAGCATGGGATACAGGTATATACATGGATTCATGTTTTCTGTCGGCGATGCAGTTGGCGAGTTCCTGGATGAAGAAGAAAAGAAAGGATTTGAACCCCTCACGCTTCCCCAGATAGTCAAGGAATGCATCGGCTATGGGTTGCTGGATCTGCTGCACGCAATCCTATTCAAACGGGAAATAAAGGCATATATCCGAAGGAATATGACGCACGATGGTTTGCAGTACGTCGATCCGCCTTTTGGTCAAGACACCTCCTTCGCCGAAGACTACTTCGAAGGCGATCTGTATGTGTTCCTGACCACTGTATCCGCATTGCTCGACAGCGAAATCAAAATCCGAAGAAAAAAGCTCTTCGGATTCTAGCCGGCAAGGGTCAAGCGGCGTTCTTAGAAAACATAGGCGCTGTGATCGCGCCTATCTCACTTCAAGCAACCGCCGCGCAATCTCATCCGTCTCCCTCACCGATATCTCCTTCACTTCCCCAAACTCCGTCCCCCCGGCCGGCAATGTCCCCGCCACATGAAAGTGCACATGCCCGATCGCCTGACCCGCCGGCACGCCGTTGTTCTGCCACACCGCAATCCCGGTTTTTGCATAGGCCTTTTCAATCAAAATCGCGGCATTGCGTACTTCAACCGCAACCGCCGCCACTTCCTCGTCAGTCATCTCCAGCAACGAAGGTATATGCCGCAGCGGCAGCACCAGCAAGTGCGGATGACCCCGTTGCTCGCGGGTGACGAAGGTCGCGGTCTGGGTTGTGCGGGAGAGGATGGTGTACGGCCGTTCGCCCTTCAGGTACGCGCAAAACGCACAGGTGGGGTTGTCCGGCAGGTCGATGCGGGTGTCCGGGCTCATGATGACCTCAATGACGACAGGAAAGACTGCAATTCGAGCCGGTCGAGTTTCCGGTAGTCGTCCGGCCGGACGACGATGCGCAGTTCGTCGCAGACTTTCGAATGGCGGGAGGCGAACATGAACGACAGCAGGGTGAAGCGGATGGCGTCCTGGGCGGGCAGCACGCTGGACAGCCGCGCCTGCCCGCCGCCAATCACCGGGATTGAAATCGTCCCGCCGTTGCCGCGCCGAGACACTTCGGCCCACAGCGCCAGCAGCCCTTTCCAGACCTTGTCAGGGGTGGCGCGCGCGACGTTCTGGGCGTCCATTTCGCAATAGGCCAGAAAGAAGATCAGCCGGTGGGCATGCTTCAGCGTGGCGATGGTGCCGACACCGTACTGCACTTGTTTGCCCGGCTTGTGGAGCGTGCCGATGCAGGGCGTGTTGGCCAGCGCGTTGTCCAGGTGACGATCAAGTTCTTTCAGGTCGCCGCCGTACAGCACTTGCAGCGCCTGGCCTTGGAGGCTGGAGGTGGCAATGATGTTGGGGGTTTCGGTGTCGAACGTGTCGTTGGTGCCGATCACCAGATGGCCGGTTTCCTTTAGCAGGTCGCCGGGCACGATGGTGATGCGCGTTTTCGGCGCGTTGTATTCCTCGGCGATCGGGCGCGGCCACGCTTTGAACAGTGCGGCCGACACTGACACCACGACGACCCCGATCAGAATGCCGAAACCTTCCATGACATGGCTGCCGGGATAAATGACGTTATAGGTCTGCATGACTGTCGACAGCCCGCCGACACAGGCAAACAACGCCACCAGGAAGTGGCGCCAGAAGCGCCACGTCTGCATGTCTTGAAGGAT
>NZ_DASVUM010000233.1:0-5402 GCF_036387035.1 Pseudomonas sp.
CGCCTTTTCGCCCAATGATTTTGCGGAGCTGGTGATGGCCGAACGTATGGTGTTCGTCGAGCGCGACACCCTGGAAACCCAGATCAAAGCCTCGATCAACCTGGATGGCACCGGAAAGGCCCGATTCGATATCGGCGTCCCTTTTCTTGAACACATGCTCGACCAGATCGCCCGTCACGGGCTTATCGATCTGGACATCGAATGCAAAGGCGACCTGCATATCGACGATCACCACACCGTGGAAGATGTCGGCATTACGCTGGGTCAGGCGTTCAGCAAAGCCATCGGCGACAAAAAAGGCATCCGTCGCTACGGCCACGCCTACGTCCCGCTGGATGAAGCGTTGTCGCGGGTGGTCATCGACTTCTCCGGTCGTCCCGGCCTGCAAATGCACGTGCCGTATACCCGCGCCACTGTCGGCGGCTTTGACGTGGACCTGTTCCAGGAATTCTTCCAGGGCTTCGTCAACCACGCCAATGTCACGCTGCACATCGACAACCTGCGCGGCCACAACACTCACCACCAGATCGAAACCGTCTTCAAGGCTTTTGGCCGTGCATTGCGCATGGCGGTGGAGCTTGACGACCGCATGGCCGGCCAGATGCCTTCGACTAAAGGCGTGCTGTAATGCAGACCGTTGCCGTTATCGACTATGGCATGGGCAACCTGCACTCGGTGGCCAAGGCCCTGGAGCATGTCGGCGCCGGTCGCGTGTTGATCACCAGCGATGCCTCCGTCATCCGTGAGGCCGACCGTGTCGTGTTTCCAGGTGTCGGCGCCATTCGCGACTGCATGGCGGAAATTCGGCGCCTGGGCTTCGATGCCCTGGTGCGCGAAGTCAGTCAGGACCGTCCGTTTCTCGGCATCTGTGTGGGCATGCAGGCGCTGATGGAGCGCAGCGAGGAGAGCGGCGGCGTTGATTGCATCGGCACGTTCCCCGGTCAGGTGCGTTTCTTCGGCAAGGACCTCCACGAAGACGGCCAGCATCTGAAGGTCCCGCACATGGGCTGGAACGAAGTGGCGCAGGCCATGGATCACCCGCTGTGGGCCAATATTCCGGACATGGCGCGGTTCTATTTCGTGCACAGCTATTACATCGATTCGCCGAACCCGCAGCAGATCGTTGGCCGTGGCCATTACGGTCATGATTTTGCCGCCGCATTGGCCGATGGCTCGCGCTTTGCCGTGCAGTTCCACCCGGAGAAGAGCCACACCCATGGCCTGCAGTTGCTGCAGAACTTCGCGGCGTGGGACGGCCGCTGGTAATGAGCAAGAAGGCCAAACCGCCGATTCTGACCCTCACTCCCGAGCAGGAGAGCGAGGCGTGTCACACGATCAAGCGGTTCATGGAAGACCGTTTCGAACTGGACCTGGGTTCGTTCGAAGCGGCCGAAATTCTGGAATTGTTCACCCGCGAGATCGCGCCGCATTACTACAACCGCGCGATCTTCGATGTTCAGACGCACCTCAAGGAGCGTTTCGAAAGCATCGAGAGCGACCTGTGGGCGTTGGAGAAGAGCAGCTAGAAGCCTCAAGCCTCAAGCTGCAAGAATCAGTAGAAATGCCCCTTGCAGCGTATGGCTTGCAACGAGCGGCACTTGGACGAAGGAAAAGCGAATGCTCATTATCCCTGCGATCGACCTTAAGGACGGCGCCTGCGTGCGTCTGCGCCAGGGCCGGATGGAAGATTCCACGGTGTTCTCCGATGATCCGGTGAGCATGGCCGCCAAATGGGTTGAAGGCGGCTGCCGTCGTTTGCACCTGGTTGACTTGAACGGCGCGTTCGAGGGCCAGCCTGTCAACGGCGACGTCGTCACGGCGATTGCACGGCGCTACCCGAACCTGCCGATCCAGATCGGCGGCGGCATCCGCTCCTTGGAAACCATCGAGCACTACGTCAAAGCCGGCGTGAGCTACGTGATTATCGGCACCAAGGCGGTCAAGGACCCCGACTTCGTCGCGCAAGCCTGCCGCGCGTTTCCAGGCAAAGTAATCGTGGGCCTGGATGCCAAGGACGGCTTCGTCGCCACCGACGGCTGGGCTGAAGTCAGCACGGTGCAGGTGATCGATCTGGCCAAGCGCTTTGAAGCCGATGGCGTCTCGGCCATCGTTTATACCGACATCGCCAAAGACGGCATGATGCAGGGCTGCAACGTCCCGTTCACCGCCGCGCTGGCCGCCGCGACCCGCATTCCGGTGGTCGCCTCGGGCGGTATTCATAACCTGGGCGACATCAAGGCCCTGCTCGACGCCAAAGCCCCCGGCATCATCGGCGCGATTACCGGCCGCGCGATCTATGAAGGCACGCTGGACGTGGCTGAGGCTCAGGCGTTTTGTGATTCCTACAAAGGCTGACTGGCACGCTCCCCTGTAGAAGTGAGCGTGCTCGCGATGCGCTTGGTCAGCCGAATGATGTGCAACTGACCCAGCGCCATCGCGAGCAAGCTCACTCTTACAAAAGCGGGCTCCAAATTCAGAAGCTGTGATGTTGGGCAGATTCCCAACCGTTTTCGGAGAACTGGCCCATGGCCCTCGCCAAACGCATCATCCCCTGCCTGGACGTCGACAATGGCCGTGTGGTCAAGGGCGTGAAGTTCGAGAACATCCGCGACGCCGGTGATCCGGTGGAGATCGCCCGGCGTTATGACGAGCAGGGTGCCGACGAGATTACCTTCCTCGATATCACCGCCAGTGTCGATGGCCGCGACACCACGCTGCACACGGTCGAGCGCATGGCCAGTCAGGTGTTCATTCCGCTGACCGTTGGCGGCGGCGTGCGCACGGTGCAAGACATCCGCAATTTGCTCAACGCGGGTGCGGACAAGGTCTCGATCAACACCGCGGCGGTGTTCAACCCCGAGTTCGTCGGTGAAGCCGCCGCGCGTTTCGGTTCGCAGTGCATTGTTGTGGCCATCGATGCCAAGAGAGTGTCTCTGCCCGGCGAAACGCCGCGCTGGGAAATCTTCACCCACGGCGGCCGCAAGCCGACCGGTCTGGACGCCGTGATGTGGGCGAAGAAGATGGAAGACCTGGGCGCCGGTGAGATCCTCCTCACCAGCATGGACCAGGACGGCATGAAGAACGGTTTCGACCTGGGCGTCACCCGTGCGATCAGCGACGCCCTCGGCATCCCGGTGATTGCTTCAGGCGGCGTGGGCAATCTTGAGCATCTGGCGGCCGGCGTGCTGGAAGGCCACGCCAGTGCCGTGCTGGCAGCGAGTATTTTCCACTTTGGCGAATACACCGTGCCGGAAGCCAAGGCGTACATGGCGAAGCAGGGGATCGTGGTTCGCTGACGGACGCAACTGCCCACCCGCTGAATTCTCGGCGGATGGGCGGCAGCCCTTCGTGAGCGAGCTCACTCGCACACGGGTGACGATCGGACGGCGAGGCGGCTTTGCATACGAGGCGCGTCAGGTCTGACGCCACCATGCCTACCAGCCGAACTGGACTTTGCAAACTGTTAGCGGCACTCTCGTGCGGTCGTCAGGCTCAGGTGCCAGGGATATGTTCAAAGGTGTTTTGCTTGCACTGATCAGCGTTGCGACATTGCTGTCAGGAGCCGCCAGGGCTGGCGATACGCAGGCCTACTCAATGGTTCTGCTGACCGAAAACTTCCCCCCTTACAACATGGCCACCGACGGCAAGAATTTCGCCCAGGAAGCCAACATCAAAGGCATTGCCGTCGAGGTGGTGCGCGAGACCTTCAAGCGTGCCGGTATCGGCTACAGCATGACCCTGCGTTTCCCCTGGGACCGCATCTACAAACTGGCGCTGGAAAATCCCGGCTACGGTGTGTTCGTGACCGCGCGATTAGCGGAACGCGAAAAGCGCTTCAAGTGGGTTGGGCCGATCGGCCCGGACGACTGGGTTCTGTTGGCGCGCGCAGACAGCCAGATTCAGCTGAGTACACTCGAGGCCGCGCGCTCCTACCGAATCGGCGCCTACAAGGGCGACGCCATTGCCGTGGAGCTTGCGCGTCTGGGCATGAAGCCCATCACGGTGCTGAGCGACAAGGACAACGCCAGGAAGCTGGTCGATGGCCAGCTCGATTTGTGGGCGACCGGCGATCCGGCGGGGCGGTACCTGGCGCGGCAGGAAGGCATCACGGGCCTGAAAACCGTGCTGCGCTTCAACAGCGCTGAACTGTTTCTTGCCTTGAACAAAGACACTCCCGACGCCGTGGTTGCCCGCCTGCAAGGCGCACTGGATCAACTCCGCCAGGAAGGCGTGGTTGATTCCATATTCGCCAAGTACCTTTAGCGCGGCCCGGGACCGCCGCCCGGGTCGCGGTCATTTGTTAATCGCCAGCTTCAATGGCTCACTCAACAACTTTGCGCCAGATGCGCTGAGGTGGTTGTCGTCCAGGTAGTAGAAGCGTTTGTCCTTGCCAATCTCGCAGCTGGCGGCATTGCAAAAGTACTGTTTGGTTCGGATGACCTGCAACGATCCACTGTCGGTTTCGTCAGCCAGCATCGACATCTCGCCTTCGTCCCAAGCGTCGATGGCAGTGCGCGGCACGCTGTCACCCAGTGCGCTGACGACCGCCTTCACATGGCCGAACATCTGGATATCGGGCACCTGTTCAAGAATGAACAGCTTGCTTTGCGGCGTGGTGCGGGTGAAGAACTTCACCGTGGCATCCACGCCTCTGGTAACCACCTGCTGAGGCGTTAGCCCGGTCTCGCCGGTTTCCAGTTGCAGCAGATGATGTTTCTTCTGTAGCACGTTCTTCTTTTGCCAGCCGTGCATGTAAAGGGTCCAGCGGCCGACCAGAATGATTTTCTCCGGCTGCAGGCTGGCGATCTGTTGCGCGTAATGCGCCAGTTGGCCGGGCTTGTCGCAGTTTGAGCTGTTTCCAATACCGTCGTAACGCTCGAGCCCCACCAGCGGTGGGCAACCCGGGATCGACACGAACATGTAGGTCATGGCCGGGTCGGCGCTGAAGGCATCAACCAGCGGCAACACGTGTGAGTCCCCGAAGAGCACGACCAGTCGGCTGCCCGTGCCGATTTTCTTGCAGGCCAGGTCCGACCCTCCCGCGTCATACCCGTCGCAATCCTGCACCTGAACCGCCATTGGGTCGGCCACAGGTGTATAGAGCACGTTCAGCGTCCCGCCTACTGCCAGCAGCAGCACGATGCTCGCCACCGCCCACCTGAAAACGCTCTTTTGAGAGACGCGGTTTTTGTAGCGGAAGGGCGCCTCGATGTACTTCCAGCTGACCCACGCCAGCCCGAACACGGCAATGATCAGCAGCGGGAACACCGCCTGGTCGTCACTCGAAAATTGCAGCGGTGACAGGCGATACAGCGCAAAGATCGGCTGGTGCCAGAGGTAAGCGCTGTAGGACAGCAGGCCTATCCAGACCACGGGCTTGAGCGACAGCGCCTTACCGGTCA
>NZ_DASVUM010000234.1:0-18459 GCF_036387035.1 Pseudomonas sp.
GTTGGATGTCGATTTTATAAACCCCGGGGAATGAACAACCGGCGAGTGCGAGCAGTCCCACGAAGGTGAAACTGGTTAGCAAGAGCTTGGTGTTTTGCATCGGTGGGCGACTTCCACTATCTTGGCTGGGACAACGTAAACCCCGATCATACCTGCATTAAGAGAAGCTGCGAAGCAGCGTCTGCGAGAAAGCTGACCATGGTTGAAAATAGCGAACTACGCAAAGCCGGACTTAAAGTGACCCTGCCACGGGTCAAGATCCTTCAGATGCTCGATTCTGCGCAGCAGCGTCACATGAGCGCGGAGGACGTCTACAAGGCACTGATGGAGGCCAACGAGGACGTCGGTCTGGCAACGGTTTACCGAGTTCTGACTCAGTTCGAAGCAGCCGGATTAGTGGTCCGCCACAACTTCGACGGAGGCCACGCGGTATTCGAACTGGCTGACGGAGGCCACCACGACCATATGGTCAATGTGGAATCCGGTGAGGTCATCGAGTTCTTCGACGAAGAAATCGAAAAACTGCAGAAAGCCATTGTGAGCAAGCACGGCTTCGAGCTGGTTGATCACAATCTGGTGCTCTACGTACGCAAACAAAAGGTGTAAGCCTTTTTGAAGTACGACAAAGGCGACCCTGGGGTCGCCTTTGTTGTTTCTGCAGATCGCGTCGGCGTCAGCACGGATCCCAGGACGATACGCCCGAGATCAAGCCGCACGGGTTGTCACGACTTTGACGTGACGACCATTTTCTTGGCGTGCGCGAGCGACTCTTTCGTGAGGTCTATCCCGCCCAGCATCCGCGCCACTTCTTCCACGCGTTCATTCTTGCTGAGTTTAGAGACCGCCGTCCGGGTTACATCCGCTTCGCGCACCTTATGCACGAATAGGTGCTGGTGCCCCTGAGCGGCGACTTGCGGCAGATGAGTAACGGTCATGACCTGCCCTCGTTCGCCGAGGCGACGCAGGAGTTGGCCGACGATTTCTGCCGTAGGCCCACCGATACCGACGTCCACCTCGTCAAATACCAGCGTCGGAACCCGAGACGTCTGCGCGGTGATCACCTGAATCGCCAGGCTGATCCGCGACAGCTCTCCGCCCGACGCTACCTTCGCCAGCGCTTTGAGCGGCTGACCCGGGTTGGCGCTCACCAGCAGTTCAACCTGCTCCAGGCCGTTGGGCGACAGCTCTTTGTCCACGTTCTCGCGCAGCCCGATATTGAAGCGGCCGCCCGGCATGCCCAGCCGCTGGATTTCATGCTCGACCTTGTGGGCCAGTTCCGGCGCGGCACGGTGGCGGAGGTCACTCAGTTCGCGCGCCTTCTCTTGGTAGTGCCGGGCATAGGAGCCCACCTCGTGTTCCAGTCTCTCGATCGCTTCATCGTTGGCGTTGAGCGTTTCGATTTCGTCGAGCAGCTTCTGGTGCAGCGCCGCCACTTCCGTTGGCTGCACGCGGTGCTTGCGTGCCAGCGTATAGATGGTGTCGAGACGTTCTTCAATTTGCTGCAGGCGGGCAGGGTCTGCTTCAAAGCGGTCGAGGAAACGATTGATCTCCCCCACGGCTTCTTCGACCTGAATCTGGGCACTTGAGAGCAGATTGGTCGCTTCATTGAGCGCATCGGGCGTGTTGTTCACGCTGCTGAGTCGGTTAAGGCTGGCGGTCAGCGCGTTCAGGGCGTTGCCGGAATCGCTTTCACTGCACAGTTCGACGACCTGCCGGCAGATGCCCAGCAGGCTCTCGGCATTGGTCAGTGTGGTGTGCTCCTGCTCCAGCCGCTCGAGCTCGTTTTCGCCCAGGCTCAAGCTTTCCAGTTCTTCGAGCTGGTAGCTCAGCAGCTGATGCTTGGCGCGCTGTTCGTCGCCGGAATTGGAAAGGCGCTCAAGCTCCTGGCGGGTTTGTCGCCAGCGTTGGGAAGCCAGTTGAACCTGGCGCGCAAGATCGGTGGCGCCCGCGTACTCGTCCAGCAGGCGCCGATGGGTATCGGTCTTGAGCAGCGACTGGTGCTCGTGCTGGCTGTGAATATCGATCACCAGCTCGCCGAGCGCTTTGAGGTCGCCCTGTGGGCACGGCGTGCCATTGATGTAGGCGCGCGAACGACCTTCGGCCGTGATGACGCGGCGCAAGATGCACGGACCGTCAGTTTCGAGGTCTCGCTCCTTCAGCCATGCGCTGGCTTCAGGGATATCCGAGACATCGAAGGTCGCCAGAATGTCTGCCTTGTCGGCACCTGGCCGTACCACGCCACTGTCGGCGCGATCGCCCAGCGTGAGGCCGAGCGCGTCGAGCATGATCGACTTGCCGGCCCCGGTTTCCCCGGTGATCACACTCATGCCGCGATCCAGTTCGAGGTCGAGATGTTCAACGATGGCGTAGTTATGTATGGACAGGTGGACCAGCATCAGAGCGGCTCCCAAACAATTTGTCTGGTTATTTATACAGTGTTTTGCTTCGGGCTGACAATGCCCTGCTTTAGCTCGATTTGAAAGGCCTTGGCGAATTTTTAGCACCAATCCTGCATTTCGCCAGCTGGGCTGCCGGCCGAACTCATGTCGGAAAATTTGTAGGGTTATTCACCCGATCCTGCACCCAAACCCCTTGAACCCGAAAATTACGGCCCCATATAGCCGGGCAGAGGCGTGAGTTGAGCTCACGGATGTAATTAGAAGGAGAGAATTTATGGCTGACGAACAGAACCCGGACATGCAGGCCCAGGATCAGGCTGCCAACACGGCGACTTCTCAAGATGATCTGGCAACGCGTGTGCAAGTGCTTGAAGAGCAGCTGACGGCGGCGCAGGACCAGTCCCTGCGTGTGGCTGCGGATCTGCAGAACGTCCGCCGCCGAGCTGAGCAGGATGTCGAAAAGGCGCACAAGTTTGCGCTTGAAAAGTTTGCCAGCGATCTGCTGCCGATCGTCGACAGTCTTGAGCGTGGTCTGGACCTGTCCAACCCGGATGACGAGAGCATCCGGCCGATGCGTGAAGGCATCGAACTTACGCTGAAGATGTTCTACGACACCCTCAAGCGCTACCACCTGGAAGCCATCGATCCCCATGGCCAGCCGTTCAACGCCGAGCACCATCAGGCGATGGCAATGCAGGAAAGCGCCGACGTGGAGCCGAACAGCGTGCTCAAAGTGTTCCAGAAAGGTTATCAGCTCAATGGCCGTTTGCTTCGCCCGGCCATGGTAGTGGTCAGCAAGGCTCCATCGCCTGTTTCGCCGTCGATTGACGAGCAGGCTTGAAATTAGCCGAGCGGGCCCCATTTAAAGGCCAAGCGTTTAAGAATTACCGCAATTTGTAAACGCAGTTGCGGCAACCAAATTTAAGTTTCGGGAGATTCAAACATGGGCAAGATTATCGGTATCGACCTGGGGACCACCAACTCCTGCGTCTCGGTTCTGGAAAACGGTGTCGCCAAGGTCATCGAGAACGCCGAAGGCGCTCGTACCACCCCTTCGATCATTGCATATGCCAATGACGGCGAAATCCTGGTGGGTCAGTCGGCCAAGCGTCAGGCAGTCACTAACCCGCACAACACTCTGTATGCGGTAAAGCGTCTGATCGGCCGTAAGTTCGATGAAGAAGTCGTTCAGAAAGACATCAAGATGGTGCCATACAAAATCGCCAAGGCTGACAACGGCGACGCGTGGGTAGAAGTCAACGGCAAGAAAATGTCCGCTCCTCAGATTTCGGCTGAAATCCTGAAGAAGATGAAGAAGACCGCCGAAGACTACCTCGGCGAGACGGTGACTGAAGCAGTCATCACCGTTCCGGCTTACTTCAACGACAGCCAGCGTCAGGCCACCAAAGACGCCGGTCGTATTGCCGGTCTGGACGTCAAGCGCATCATCAACGAGCCAACCGCTGCCGCTCTGGCTTACGGTATGGACAAAGCGAAGGGCGACCACACCGTCATCGTTTATGACTTGGGCGGCGGTACTTTCGACGTCTCGGTCATCGAGATCGCCGAAGTTGATGGCGAGCACCAGTTTGAAGTGTTGGCCACCAACGGCGACACCTTCCTGGGTGGCGAAGACTTCGACAACCGCCTGATCGATTACCTCGTTGACGAATTCAAGAAAGAATCCGGCATGAACCTCAAGGGCGATCCGCTGGCGATGCAGCGTCTGAAAGAAGCTGCCGAGAAAGCGAAGATCGAGCTGTCGTCGAGCAATTCCACCGACGTCAACCTGCCGTACATCACTGCAGACGCTACCGGTCCGAAGCACCTGAACGTGAAGATCTCCCGCGCCAAGCTGGAATCGCTGGTTGAAGACCTGGTTCAACGCACCATCGAGCCTTGCCGCATTGCGCTGAAAGATTCGGGCATTGAAATCAGTGCCATCAACGACGTGATTCTGGTCGGCGGTCAGACCCGTATGCCGCTGGTTCAGCAGAAGGTCACCGAGTTCTTTGGTAAAGAAGCACGCAAAGACGTCAACCCGGACGAAGCCGTTGCCATGGGTGCCGCTATCCAGGGCGCGGTACTGGCTGGCGACGTCAAGGACGTTCTGCTGCTGGACGTTAGCCCGCTGACGCTGGGTATCGAAACCATGGGCGGCGTGATGACCGCGCTGATCGAGAAAAACACCACGATTCCTACCAAGAAATCGCAAGTATTCTCGACTGCCGACGACAACCAGGGTGCAGTGACCATTCACGTGCTGCAGGGCGAGCGCAAGCAAGCCGCTCAGAACAAGTCCCTGGGCAAGTTCGACCTGGCCGAGATTCCACCAGCACCACGCGGCGTGCCTCAGATCGAAGTGACCTTCGACATCGACGCCAACGGCATTCTGCACGTCGGCGCGAAAGACAAGGCAACTGGCAAGACTCAGTCGATCGTGATCAAGGCTAACTCCGGTCTGTCGGACGAAGAGATTCAGCAGATGATTCGCGACGCTGAAGCGAACTCGGACGAAGACCGCAAGTTCGAAGAGCTGGCCTCGGCCCGCAACCAGGGCGACGCACTGGTTCACTCGACTCGCAAGATGGTCACTGACGCTGGCGATAAAGTCACCGCCGAAGAGAAGACCGCAATCGAAGCTGCACTGGTTGCACTTGAAGCCGCTGTGAAGGGCGACGACAAGGCTGCCATCGACGCGAAGATCGAAGAGCTGTCGAAAGTCTCTGCGCCGGTCGCTCAGAAGATGTACGCCGAGCAAGCCGAAAAACCTGAAGGCGGTGCTCAAGCCGCTCAGGAACAAACCAAGCCGGCTGATGACGTTGTCGATGCCGAGTTCGAAGAAGTGAAAGACCACAAGTAAGCGCAGGCTCACTTGATCGCCGGTTGACCGCTTTGTTGCGGTCGCTGGTAGGATGTCGCCGCGCGGGAGCTTGCTCCCGCGTTGGCGTGTCTGGAACACCCAAAATTTTCAAGCACGCGAAGCTGTATCGCGGGCTTTGTGGCAAAGCCGGATGCTCCTGCACTCCGGCTTGTTCAGCCGCTTTCCTCGGTCGATCAAAGGCCGTGAACCAAGACCAGGATCGTTGAATTGACGTGAGTTGGGTCCGGGCCTGAAAGGGGCTCAACGAGTTCGGCAGGCTCAGGAGGGTCATGCCGGACGTCCTCAAGAGTGCGGAAAATTTATGTCAAAGCGTGATTATTACGAAGTGTTGGGCGTGGAGCGCGGCTCCAGCGAAGCGGACCTGAAAAAGGCGTATCGCCGTCTGGCAATGAAATTTCACCCTGACCGCAACCCGGGTGACAAGGCGTCCGAAGACGCCTTCAAAGAAGCCAACGAAGCGTACGAAGTGCTTTCCGATGCCAGCAAGCGTGCGGCCTACGACCAATACGGTCATGCCGGCGTTGATCAAGGCATGGGCGGTGGCGGTTTCGGGGGTGGTGGCGCCAACTTCTCGGACATCTTCGGTGATGTCTTCAGCGACTTCTTCGGTGGCGGCCGCGCGGGCGGCGGCGGTCGTGGCGGCGCTCAGCGTGGCAGTGACCTTCGTTACACCCTTGAGCTCAATCTTGAAGAAGCAGTCCGCGGCACGACCGTCAGCATTCGCGTGCCGACTCTGGTCAACTGCAAGCCGTGCGACGGCAGCGGCGCCAAGAAGGGCTCGGCCCCGGTGACCTGCCCAACCTGCGGCGGCATTGGCCAGGTGCGTATGCAGCAGGGCTTTTTCTCTGTCCAGCAAACCTGCCCGCGTTGTCACGGCAACGGCAAGATCATTTCCGATCCTTGCGACTCATGCCATGGCGAAGGTCGTGTCGAAGAGTCCAAGACGTTGTCGGTCAAGGTGCCGCCTGGTGTCGATACCGGCGATCGCATTCGTCTGTCGGGCGAAGGCGAGGCGGGGACGCAAGGCGGTCCGACAGGCGACCTGTACGTTGTGATCAACGTGCGTGAGCACGCGATCTTCCAGCGCGACGGCAAGCACCTGTACTGTGAAGTGCCGATCAGTTTCACCGACGCTGCACTGGGCGGCGAGCTGGAAGTGCCCACGCTGGACGGCCGCGTCAAGCTGAAGATCCCGGAAGGCACCCAAACCGGTAAGCAGTTCCGTCTGCGTGGCAAGGGCGTCGCCCCTGTTCGTGGTGGTGGCGCGGGTGACCTGATGTGCCGTGTCGCAGTCGAAACCCCGGTGAACCTGGGCCGCCGCCAGCGCGAGCTGCTCGAAGAATTCCGTGCGTCCCTTGAAGGTGACAGCTCTCATTCGCCGAAGGCCAGCGGTTGGTTTGAAGGCGTGAAGCGTTTCTTCGGCGATCTCTAAGGAGCAGGGCATGCGACGTATTGCTGTGATGGGCGCCGCCGGGCGCATGGGCAAGACATTGATTGAGGCGGTGCAGGCGACGGCGGGTGCGGGCTTGACCGCAGCGGTCGATCGTCCCGACAGCTCCCTCGTCGGTGCCGACGCGGGCGAGTTGGCTGCGTTGGGCCGTATCGGCGTGCCGCTGTCGGGTGATCTGGCGAAAGTGGCCGATGAATTCGATGTGTTGATCGACTTCACTCATCCGTCGGTAACGTTGAAGAATCTCGCGTTCTGCCGCAAGGCGGGCAAAGCGATGATCATCGGCACCACCGGTTTCAGCGTTGAAGAAAAGCAACGTCTGGCTGAGGCAGGCAAGGACATCCCGATTGTGTTCGCGGCGAATTTCAGCGTCGGCGTTAACCTGTGCCTGAAGCTGCTCGACACTGCTGCGCGTGTGTTGGGTGATGACGTCGATATCGAGATCATGGAAGCCCATCACCGGCATAAAGTCGACGCGCCGTCGGGCACCGCAATCCGCATGGGTGAAGTGGTGGCGCAAGCGCTTGGGCGTGATCTGAACGAGGTGGCCGTTTATGGCCGCGAAGGTCAGACCGGGGCACGGGATCGCAAGACTATCGGTTTTGCCACTGTTCGCGCCGGCGACGTGGTGGGTGATCACACCGTGTTGTTTGCCGCCGATGGCGAGCGCGTCGAGATTACCCACAAAGCGTCGAGTCGCATGACCTTCGCCAAGGGTGCAGTGCGCGCCGCGCTGTGGCTTGATGGCAAGGCCCCGGGTCTGTACGACATGCAGGACGTACTCGACCTGCGCTGAGTCGTTTGGCGTCGTGAAGGTTCCAGTCGACAATGCGGGCAGGGGAAGGGCTTTCCCTGTATCCTGCTCGCAGTTTCAACCCGCTACGCGATGTCCGGTCGCAATCCCCAGCCCTCAGGGCAATTTTAGCGGTGGATTAAAAAAGCCTCTTTCTGTAAGCTACAGCTTTAGTGTGTCCACTAAAAGCGCGCAGATAATTCTATGAAAAAAGCGGGGTGACGTGTCTATACGTCATTCCGCTTTTTTACAACCTGCGATCGCCCTTTCAGGCTTTATTACGGGAGGTCTTCTTGACTAAGCCAGCCATACTCGCCCTTGCTGATGGCAGCATTTTTCGCGGCGAAGCCATTGGTGCCGACGGTCAAACCGTTGGTGAAGTGGTGTTTAACACCGCAATGACCGGCTATCAGGAAATTCTTACCGATCCTTCCTATGCCCAGCAAATCGTCACCCTGACTTACCCGCACATCGGCAACACCGGCACCACGCCGGAAGATGCCGAGTCTGACCGCGTCTGGTCGGCGGGCCTGGTGATTCGCGACTTGCCACTGGTGGCAAGCAACTGGCGTAACAAGATGCCCCTGGCCGAGTATCTGAAAGCCAACAAAACCGTTGCGATCGCGGGTATCGACACGCGCCGCCTGACGCGCATTCTTCGCGAGAAGGGCGCTCAAAACGGCTGCATCATGGCCGGCGACAACATTTCCGAAGAAGCAGCTATCGCCGCAGCGCGGGGTTTCCCGGGCTTGAAAGGCATGGACCTCGCCAAGGAAGTCAGCACCAAGGAGACCTATGAATGGCGCTCCACGGTCTGGAACCTGCAGTCAGACAGCAGCCCTGAAGTCGCCGCGGCCGACTTGAAATACCACGTAGTGGCATGGGATTACGGCGTCAAGCTGAACATCCTGCGCATGCTGGTAGAGCGCGGTTGCCGTGTGACGGTCGTGCCTGCGCAAACCCCCGCCAGTGAAGTGCTTGCGCTCAAGCCGGACGGCATCTTCCTCTCCAACGGGCCTGGCGATCCAGAGCCTTGCGATTACGCGATTCAGGCGATCAAGGATGTGCTGGAGACCGACATTCCGGTGTTCGGTATCTGCCTGGGTCACCAGCTGCTGGCGCTTGCGTCCGGCGCGCAGACCATAAAGATGGATCTGGGCCACCACGGTGCCAACCACCCTGTTCAGGACCTGGACACCGGCGTGGTCATGATCACCAGCCAGAACCACGGTTTTGCGGTGGACGAAGCGACCTTGCCGAGCAACGTTCGCGCCATCCACAAGTCGCTGTTCGACGGCAGCCTGCAAGGGATCGAGCGCACCGACAAGGACGCCTTCAGCTTCCAGGGTCACCCTGAAGCGAGCCCGGGCCCGACCGACGTCGCGCCGCTGTTCGATCGCTTCATCACAGCCATGGACAAGCGCCGCTAAGGCTGCCTTGCGACGGTAGCGAGCAGGTGACCGCGGCGGATCGGACCCATCCGACAGCCCGCCCGGCACCTGAGAGGTTCAAGACGGCTTGCCGACTGACACAGGATTCGAGTGACAACCCATGCCAAAACGTACAGACATTAAAAGCATCCTGATTCTTGGTGCTGGCCCGATCGTGATCGGCCAGGCCTGTGAATTCGACTACTCCGGCGCCCAGGCCTGCAAGGCGCTGCGCGAAGAGGGTTACCGCGTCATTCTGGTCAACTCAAACCCGGCCACCATCATGACCGACCCGGACATGGCGGATGCGACCTATATCGAGCCGATCAAATGGGCGACCGTCGCCAAGATCATCGAAAAAGAGCGCCCTGACGCACTGCTGCCGACCATGGGCGGTCAGACCGCACTGAACTGCGCGCTGGACCTGGAGCGCGAAGGCGTTCTGGAGAAGTTCGGGGTCGAGATGATCGGCGCCAATGCCGACACCATCGACAAGGCTGAAGACCGGTCGCGTTTCGACAAGGCCATGAAGTCCATCGGCCTGGCGTGCCCGCGTTCCGGTATCGCCCACAGCATGGAAGAGGCCAATGCGGTCCTCGAAAAGCTGGGCTTCCCGTGCATTATTCGTCCGTCCTTCACCATGGGCGGCACCGGCGGCGGTATCGCGTACAACCGTGAAGAGTTCGAAGAAATCTGCGCTCGCGGTCTCGACCTGTCGCCGACCAAAGAGCTGCTGATCGACGAGTCCCTGATCGGCTGGAAAGAATATGAGATGGAGGTTGTCCGCGACAAAAAGGACAACTGCATCATCGTTTGCTCCATCGAAAACTTCGACCCGATGGGGGTCCACACTGGTGACTCCATTACTGTCGCGCCGGCTCAAACCCTCACCGACAAGGAATACCAGATACTGCGCAACGCCTCGCTGGCGGTCCTGCGTGAGATCGGTGTGGAAACTGGCGGCTCGAACGTCCAGTTCGGCATCTGCCCGGACACCGGCCGTATGGTCGTGATCGAGATGAACCCTCGGGTTTCCCGTTCTTCGGCGCTGGCTTCCAAGGCCACCGGCTTCCCGATCGCCCGTGTTGCAGCCAAACTGGCCGTTGGCTATACGCTGGACGAGCTGCAGAACGAAATCACCGGCGGCAAGACCCCGGCGTCGTTCGAGCCGTCGATCGACTACGTTGTTACCAAGCTGCCACGCTTTGCCTTCGAGAAATTCCCTAAAGCCGATGCGCGCCTGACCACTCAGATGAAATCAGTCGGCGAAGTCATGGCCATCGGCCGGACATTCCAGGAGTCCCTGCAGAAAGCGCTGCGCGGTCTCGAAGTCGGTGTCAGCGGTCTCGATCCGAAACTGGACCTGAGTAATCCTGAAAGCATGAGCGTGCTCAAGCGCGAGCTGACTGTTCCGGGTGCGGAACGCATCTGGTACGTCGCCGACGCTTTCCGTGCCGGCATGACGGTCGAGCAGATCTTCGGCATGAACATGATCGACCCTTGGTTCCTGGTGCAGATTGAAGACCTGATCAAGGACGAAGAGAAGGTCAAGACTCTCGGCCTGTCCGCCATTGACCGCGATCTGATGTATCGCCTCAAGCGCAAGGGCTTCTCCGATGCACGCCTGGCCAAGCTGCTGGGTGTCACCGAGAAAAACCTGCGCACGCACCGTCACAAGCTGGACGTGCTGCCGGTTTACAAGCGCGTTGATACCTGCGCTGCCGAGTTCTCCACTGACACCGCGTACATGTACTCCACGTACGAAGAAGAGTGCGAAGCCAACCCGACCAATCGTGACAAGATCATGATCCTGGGTGGCGGTCCGAACCGTATCGGCCAGGGCATCGAGTTCGATTACTGCTGCGTGCACGCTGCACTGGCGCTGCGTGAAGACGGGTACGAGACCATCATGGTCAACTGCAACCCTGAAACCGTATCGACCGACTACGACACCTCCGACCGCCTGTACTTCGAGCCAGTGACCCTGGAAGACGTGCTGGAGATCGTCCGCGTCGAGAAGCCGAAAGGCGTGATCGTTCAGTACGGCGGCCAGACCCCGCTGAAGCTGGCGCGCGCACTGGAAGCCGCAGGCGTGCCGATCATCGGCACCAGCCCGGACGCCATTGACCGTGCAGAAGACCGCGAGCGCTTCCAGCAGATGGTCGAGCGACTGAATCTGCGTCAGCCGCCAAACGCTACCGTGCGCAGTGAAGACGAAGCCATCCGTGCTGCAGCGAAGATCGGCTACCCGCTGGTGGTTCGTCCGTCCTACGTACTGGGCGGTCGTGCGATGGAGATCGTCTACGAAGAAGACGAACTCAAGCGCTACCTGCGTGAAGCGGTTCAAGTGTCCAACGACAGCCCGGTGCTGCTGGACCACTTTCTCAACTGCGCCATCGAAATGGACGTGGATGCTGTCTGCGACGGTACCGATGTGGTCATCGGCGCAATCATGCAGCACATCGAACAGGCCGGGGTTCACTCGGGTGACTCAGCCTGTTCGCTGCCGCCGTATTCGTTGCCCGCCCATATCCAGGACGAAATGCGTGAGCAGGTCAAGAAAATGGCCCTGGAGCTTGGTGTTGTTGGCCTGATGAACGTGCAGCTGGCCTTGCAGGGTGAAGACATCTACGTCATCGAAGTGAACCCACGCGCATCGCGTACGGTGCCGTTCGTTTCGAAGTGCATCGGTGTCTCGCTGGCCATGATCGCGGCGCGCGTCATGGCCGGCAAAACCCTCAAAGAGCTCGGCTTCACCAAAGAGATTATTCCGAACTTCTACAGCGTGAAAGAGGCGGTGTTCCCGTTCGCCAAGTTCCCGGGCGTGGACCCGATCCTCGGCCCGGAGATGAAGTCGACAGGCGAAGTCATGGGTGTCGGTGACACCTTCGGCGAAGCATTCGCCAAAGCCCAGATGGGCGCCAGCGAAGTACTGCCGACTGGCGGTACGGCGTTTATCAGCGTGCGTGACGACGACAAGCCTTTGGTGGCCGGTGTGGCGCGCAGCCTGATTGAGCTGGGTTTCGACATCGTCGCTACCGCTGGCACTGCGCGCCTGATTGAAGAGGCCGGGCTGAAGGTTCGTCGCGTCAACAAGGTGACCGAGGGTCGTCCGCACGTGGTCGACATGATCAAGAATGACGAAGTCACGCTGATCATCAACACCACCGAAGGTCGCCAGTCGATCGCCGACTCCTACTCGATTCGCCGCAATGCCCTGCAGCACAAGATCTATTGCACCACCACGATTGCTGCGGGCGAAGCCATCTGTGAAGCGCTGAAGTTCGGTCCTGAAAAAACCGTACGTCGCTTGCAGGATCTACACGCAGGACTGAAAGCATGATCAAGTACCCAATGACCGTCCAGGGTGCCCGCGCCCTGGAAGAGGAACACGCACACCTGACCAAGGTCGTTCGTCCCAAACTCAGCCAGGACATCGGGACTGCGCGCGAACTGGGCGATCTCAAGGAAAACGCCGAATATCATGCTGCTCGCGAACAGCAGGGCATGGTTGAAGCGCGCATCCGCGATATCGAAGGCCGCATCCAGAATCAGGTGATCATTGACGTCACCACGATTCCTCACACAGGCAAAGTGATCTTTGGTACCACCGTTGAAATTGCCAACGTAGAGACAGACGACCGCGTCACCTACCACATCGTGGGTGAGGACGAAGCTGACTTCAAACTGGGCAAGATTTCGGTGGGTTCGCCGCTTGCCCGGGCGTTGATCGGCAAGGAAGAAGGCGATGTCGTGGCTGTGAAAACGCCGAGTGGTGTGGTCGAGTACGAAATCGTGGAAGTGCGTCACGTTTGATGATCGACACCCGCGTTGCGCGGGTGTTGATTCAGGCTGCTGGTTCGAAGGTCATTGATTGGCCTGTCGAACTGGCGACCGCATGTCCGGTCTGATCGGCTCGGCGCTGACCTTCGCAGGTGAGCACCGAGTCGGAAGGTCAGAGCACCTATTGTTGGCGCTTGACCCGACAGGATCAGTTGAAGCGGTGGACGTTGGACAGCTGCTTGTTGACCTTCGGGTTCTTGCGGTAAATCAACGCCATCTTGCCGATGACCTGAACCAGGTCAGCCTTACCGGCTTTGCACAGTTCAGCGATGGCTGCCAGGCGGCTCTCGCGGTCGAGGATGTTGAGCTTGATCTTGATCAACTCGTGATCACCCAGCGCTCGCTCCAGTTCGGCCAACACACCTTCAGTCAGACCATTGTCAGCCACGATCAACACCGGTTTCAGATGGTGGCCAATGGATTTGTATTGTTTCTTCTGCTCTTGAGTGAGCGGCATAATCTGACCTCTGCGTCTGATCTTGTAAAAGCGGCGGCCAGTTTAACCGAGCGAGTCCGGTATCGCCCGGTTAATCGCGACTCGTCCTAATATTTTGAGGTGCTCCGTGGCACGTTCCAAAACCAGCCATAACTGGCTTAAAGAACACTTCGACGACAAGTACGTCAAAATGGCGCAGCGCGACGGCTACCGTTCCCGCGCCAGCTACAAGCTTCTCGAGATCCAGGAGAAGGACAAAATCATCCGTCCCGGCATGACGGTGATCGACCTGGGCGCAGCACCGGGTGGCTGGTCGCAGGTGACCAGTCGTCTGATCGGGGGTCAGGGTCGTTTGATTGCATCCGATATCCTTGAGATGGACAGCATCCCCGACGTGACCTTCATCCAGGGGGATTTCACCCAGGACGAAGTCCTCGCCCAGATCCTCGAAGCTGTCGGTAATACGCAGGTAGACCTTGTGATTTCCGACATGGCCCCCAATATGAGTGGATTGAGCGCTGTGGACATGCCGCGCGCAATGTTCCTGTGCGAACTGGCGCTGGATCTGGCGGGCCGCGTGCTGCGCCCCGGCGGTGATTTCCTGATCAAGGTCTTCCAGGGTGAAGGCTTTGATGTGTATCACAAGGACATCCGCAAGCTGTTTGACAAGGTGCAGATGCGCAAGCCTTTGTCATCGCGGGATCGTTCCAGGGAGCAGTACCTGTTGGGTCGCGGTTTCCGCGGCATTGAAGGGTCGGCAAGCGATGAGCGTCTTTGATCGAGCGATAGCTTTTTTCAAATGGCTTTATCAAGGGAGCGGAACCAACATCGTGTAGTCAAAGTTTCACAAAGGGTTACAGACGCCGCCTGCCACGCCTGTAGGATCTGTAGTAAGTTAGGCCGGTGAATATCATGCGAGGCACGCTCCAGCGTGGAGCTTGCTTCAGAGGGTAGCTAATTGAACGATATGGCAAAGAATTTGATCCTGTGGTTGATCATCGCGGCGGTTCTCGTGACCGTGATGAACAACTTCTCCAGTCCTAACGAGCCGCAGACCCTCAACTATTCCGAATTCATCCAGCAGGTGAAGGACGGCAAGGTCGAGAAAGTTGCCGTTGACGGCTACGTCATCACCGGCAAGCGCAGTGATGGCGACTCCTTCAAGACCATTCGCCCGGCCATTCAGGACAACGGCCTGATCGGTGATCTGGTCGACAATAACGTCGTGATCGAGGGCAAGCAGCCAGAGCAGCAAAGCATCTGGACTCAGCTCCTCGTTGCCAGCTTCCCTATCCTTGTGATTATCGCCGTCTTCATGTTCTTCATGCGCCAGATGCAGGGTGGCGCGGGAGGCAAGGGCGGTCCGATGAGCTTTGGCAAGAGCAAGGCACGTCTGCTGTCAGAAGATCAGGTCAAAACGACGCTGGCTGATGTGGCTGGCTGTGACGAAGCCAAAGAAGAAGTCGGCGAGCTTGTCGAGTTCCTGCGTGACCCCGGCAAGTTCCAGCGCCTGGGTGGTCGCATTCCTCGCGGCGTTCTGATGGTCGGTCCTCCAGGTACGGGTAAAACCCTGCTTGCGAAAGCTATTGCTGGCGAAGCGAAAGTGCCGTTCTTCACGATCTCCGGTTCAGACTTCGTAGAAATGTTCGTAGGCGTCGGTGCTAGCCGCGTGCGTGACATGTTCGAACAAGCCAAGAAGCACGCGCCGTGCATCATCTTCATCGACGAGATTGATGCTGTGGGTCGCCATCGTGGCGCCGGTATGGGCGGCGGTCATGATGAGCGCGAGCAGACGCTCAACCAGCTGCTGGTTGAGATGGACGGCTTTGAAGTGAATGACGGCATCATCGTGATCGCCGCCACCAACCGTCCCGATGTTCTTGATCCGGCGCTGCTGCGCCCAGGTCGTTTCGACCGTCAAGTGGTTGTAGGTTTGCCTGACATCCGCGGTCGTGAGCAGATTCTCAAAGTACACATGCGCAAAGTGCCGATGGGCGATGATGTCCAGCCGGGCGTGATTGCACGTGGTACGCCTGGTTTCTCTGGTGCCGACCTTGCGAACCTGGTCAACGAGGCTTCGCTGTTCGCTGCCCGTACCGGTAAGCGCATTGTCGAAATGAAAGAATTTGAGCTCGCAAAAGACAAGATTATGATGGGCGCTGAGCGCAAGTCGATGGTCATGTCGGATAAAGAAAAGCGCAACACCGCTTACCACGAGGCGGGCCACGCGATCGTCGGTCGTGTCGTGCCTGAGCATGATCCGGTCTACAAAGTTTCCATTATCCCTCGGGGTCGTGCCTTGGGCGTGACAATGTTCCTTCCCGAGGAAGATCGCTACAGTCTGTCCAAGCGCGCATTGATCAGCCAGATATGCTCGCTATACGGCGGCCGTATTGCGGAAGAGATGACGTTGGGCTTCGATGGGGTGACCACAGGCGCCTCCAACGACATCATGCGGGCCAGCCAGATCGCTCGGAACATGGTCACCAAGTGGGGTCTTTCCGAGAAACTGGGCCCGTTGATGTATTCGGACGAGGAAGAAGGCGGTTACCTGGGTCGTGGCGGTGGTGGTCAGAATGCCAGCCTCTCCGGCGACACTGCCCGTCTTATCGACTCGGAAGTACGCAGCATCATCGATCAGTGCTACGGCACGGCGAAGCAGATCCTTACGGACAATCGCGACAAGCTTGAAGCGATGGCTGACGCACTGATGAAGTACGAAACCATCGACGCCGAGCAGATCGACGACATCATGGCAGGACGTACGCCGCGTGAACCCCGTGACTGGGAAGGCGGCTCTGGAGATTCAGGCACCCCGATTGCGCCTGTAGGTCCGCGTCCGGAATCGCCGATTGGCGGTCCTGCTGCTGAACACTAAGGTTTGACATGACTTCTCTGCTTCACCCGACCCGATTGCCTTGCGGCAATCGGGTTCTTGATTTGTCCCGCACGCACGTGATGGGAATTCTCAATATCACCCCTGATTCTTTCTCGGACGGCGGTCGCTTTGCGCAGCGTGACCTCGCGTTACGCCACGCCGAAGCGATGATGCTGGCGGGCGCGACGTTGATTGATGTCGGTGGCGAGTCAACGCGCCCTGGCGCGCGGTCGGTATCGCCTGTCGAAGAGTTGGAGCGCGTCGCGCCCGTTGTTGAGGCGATCAACGCAGAGCTCGATGTCATCATTTCTGTGGACACTTCGACGCCGGCCGTCATTCGCGAGACCGCGCGTCTCGGGGCGGGGCTCATCAACGATGTGCGCTCCTTGCGTCGTGACGGTGCGCTGGACGCCGCCGTGGCCACAGGCTTGCCTGTCTGTCTCATGCACATGCGCGGTGAGCCAACGGACATGCAGGATGATCCTCACTACACTGATGTGGTGGCCGAGGTCAGTGCGTTCTTGCGAGAGCGGATGGAGCAGTGCGTTGCGGCAGGCATTCCGGTCGATAAAATCATCCTCGACCCGGGATTCGGCTTCGCCAAGACTCTCGACCATAATCTTAGCCTCTTCAAACATATGGAAGCGCTCCATGCGTTGGGCCGTCCGCTGCTGGTGGGTGTCTCACGCAAGAGCATGATCGGCAAAGTGCTCGACAAGCCTGTTGACCAGCGTCTCCATGGTGCGTTGGGGCTTGCCGCCATGGCCATGGTCAAGGGCGCGAAAATCCTGCGCGTGCACGACGTCCCGGAGACGGTGGATGTCGTGCGCATGATTGCTGCTGTTGAATCAGCAAAATAAGAAATCTGGAGCACCCATGAGTACAAAAAAATACTTCGGTACCGACGGTATCCGCGGTCGTGTAGGCCAATTCCCGATCACCCCTGACTTCATGCTGAAGTTGGGATGGGCCGCAGGGATGGCATTCCGGAAAATGGGCGCGTGCCGGATTCTGGTTGGCAAGGACACGCGCATCTCGGGTTACATGTTTGAGTCCGCGCTGGAAGCAGGGTTATCTGCAGCAGGCGCAGACGTCATGCTGCTGGGGCCGATGCCGACGCCTGCGATCGCCTATCTGACGCGTACCTTCCATGCCGAAGCCGGCATTGTGATCAGTGCCTCGCACAATCCGCACTACGACAACGGCATCAAGTTCTTCTCCGGACAAGGCACCAAGCTCCCTGATGAGATCGAGCTGATGATCGAAGAGCTGCTCGACTCCCCGATGACCGTCGAGGAGTCCGACAAGCTTGGCAAGGTGTCGCGTATCAATGACGCGGCCGGTCGTTACATCGAGTTTTGTAAAAGCAGCGTGCCTACGAGCACTGATTTCGCTGGCCTGAAGCTCGTTGTCGATTGCGCCCACGGTGCGACGTACAAGGTCGCGCCTAATGTGTTCCGTGAGCTTGGCGCCGAGGTCACCGTGCTGTCGGCTGCGCCCAACGGGCTGAACATCAATGACAACTGCGGCTCCACCCACATGGGGGCACTCAAGGCCGCCGTCGTCGAGCACGGTGCTGACCTGGGTATCGGCTTCGACGGTGATGGCGATCGGGTGCTGATGGTCGACCACACCGGGGCCATCGTCGATGGTGATGAGTTGCTTTACATCATCGCGCGGGACCTCCGGGAGCGCGGCCAGCTGCAGGGCGGTGTCGTGGGTACTCTGATGAGCAACCTCGGGCTTGAACTGGCGCTCGCGGACCTCAATATCCCTTTCGTTCGCGCCAACGTAGGCGACAGGTATGTCATAGCCGAGTTGTTGGAGCGCGACTGGCAGGTAGGCGGCGAGAATTCGGGCCATGTCGTGTGCTTCAGGCACACGACGACAGGGGATGCGATTATCGCCGCGTTGCAGGTGCTGCTGGCAATGAAGCGGACTGGGCAAACCCTCGCTCAATCGCGCGAAGGCCTGAAGAAATGCCCTCAAATATTGATCAACGTGCGCTTCGAAGGCGGGAGTGTAGACCCGGTCAAGCACCCCGCTGTCATCGAAGCGTGTGATCGGGTAACGGCTGCCATGGGCGGGCGAGGGCGTGTGCTTCTGCGCAAGTCCGGTACCGAGCCGCTGGTGCGTGTGATGGTCGAGGGCGAGGACGAAAGTCTGGTCCGTGGCTATGCCGATGAACTGGCAAAACTGGTTGCTGAAGTTTGCGCCTGATTTCGGCTTGCCAGTGTTGAAACTGTTGGGTAACATCTGCGCCCACTTTGACCGACGAGGTACAGCATGCGTCGCCCTATGGTAGCTGGTAACTGGAAGATGCACGGTACCCGCGCCAGCGTCGCT
>NZ_DASVUM010000235.1:0-19423 GCF_036387035.1 Pseudomonas sp.
AGCATGGCCAAGGAGCTGTTGGCGCAGCTGATGAAAAATGACAACCCGCAAGTCATCAGCAGCTCCTTGCAGCTGGCGCTGAGGAATCTCGGCCTGTCGCGGATGATCAATCCAGGGTCAGTGAAGGGGCATTGAGTTGCCAGTGCATTGCTTTTAGTGGGACCGGCTTCAGCCGGGAACAGGCCGGTTTGAACAACCCGGATGTTGGGTGTGACACAAGACGCCTTCCCGGCTAAAGCCGGTCCCACTAAAGTCGTGATGCAGGCTAGACCTGCAGGTCCACCTCGCCCAATCTACCGCCATACGGCCCAAAGCTCCGCTCGATCAGGTGTCGGCTGCCGTCAGCATTGACCAGCAGGACCGTGCTCGCCCGCGTGCCGTAATTGGGGCTGGCGATGAACACGCTGGACAGCAACTTTTCCGTCGCAAGCCCAACGCCAGTGCTCGGCAGTTCGGTGTCCTGCGCAGGCTCGTCATCGGCAAGAAAATCAAACAGCGCATCGGGTTCCGGGTTATACAGCTGGTCCGATAGCGCCCGTTTAGCCTTCATCAGTTTCGGCCACGGTGTGTCCAGTCCCGCATTGGAAACACCATACAGGCCAGCTTCAAGACGGCGAGGGGTCGGGTCGCCGCCGTGAAGGAAGTGCAGCGACTGGCGATCACCCACCAGAAGGTTGAATCCGCCGTACTCCGCCGATCGCGCCGCGGTCTCTCGCAAATACTCATCCATTGAAACAGCGCTGGTTAAGAAGCGAGCAACCAGCTCGCCCCGTGATCGTCGGCCAGGCGGTTTGCCCGGCTCACGGATATTGGTGAGCGCCGCGAATCGTCCGTCGGCAGTGACCCCCAGCCACGTCCCGCCCGCTTCCAGATCGCGCCCTGCATACACCTGCGGCGCGTCTTCCCACCGTGCCAGCGGCAAAGTAGGGCGCGCGTAGAACTCGTCGCGATTGGCCGCCATAACCAGCGGCTGAGCGTGCGACGGACGCCAGGCAAAGACAATAAGGCACATGGATGGCTCCTTTTTGCGCCACTTTACTCACCCCGGCCGCCGACATCCATCGCGCGCGGCTAGAGCGGATCGGCGCGGTCCGGTACCATACCGCACTGTTTTTGAGAGATGTCCGCGCAAGTCGTGGCCAACATCATCGGCGTCGGGGTTTCCCGTTGCGATCGCTCTTACACCAGGTTTCATCATTATTGGGTGGCACGATCTGCTGCCGCCGTCGCATAGTTCTGCTTCGTCGCTCAATGAGCGCTTCTATTTCAAGGAGTCGCAATGCTGCCTTACCCGCAGATTGACCCGGTAGCCGTGGCCATCGGTCCGCTGCAAATTCACTGGTACGGCCTGATGTACCTGGTCGGTATTGGCAGTGCCTGGTACCTGGCATCCCGTCGCTTGAATCGCTTTGACCCGACGTGGACCAAAGAAAAACTCTCGGACATGATTTTCTGGGTCGCCATGGGCGTCATTGTCGGTGGGCGGCTGGGCTATGTGCTGTTCTACGATCTGCCTAACTACATCGCCAACCCGCTGCTGATCTTCGAAGTGTGGAAGGGCGGCATGGCATTCCACGGCGGCTTCATCGGCGTGATGATCGCGACGTACTGGTTCGGCAAGCGCAACGGCAAGTCTTTCTTCCAGCTCATGGACTTCATCGCGCCCCTGGTGCCGATCGGTCTGGGCGCCGGGCGCATCGGCAATTTCATCAATGCCGAGCTGTGGGGCAAGGCGACTGACCTGCCTTGGGCAATGGTGTTCCCGCCTTACAGCGATCCTGCCCAATTGCCGCGCCACCCGTCACAGCTCTACCAGTTCGCCCTGGAAGGGGTGGCCTTGTTCGTCATTCTCTATTTCTACTCCCGCAAGCCGCGGCCAACCATGGCCGTTTCCGGCATGTTCGCCTTGTTCTACGGCATCTTCCGCTTTGTGGTCGAGTTCGTCCGCGTGCCGGATGCACAGCTGGGCTACCTGGCCTGGGGTTGGGTCACCATGGGGCAGATCCTCAGCCTGCCGATGATCATCGGCGGCCTGGTGCTGATCTGGCTTGCCTACCACCGCGCGCCGGCTGCCAACAACGCTGCGGCGTGACGCGCCGGGTACATATGCTGAACGCCGGACCTGAAAGGCTCGGCGGATTCACCGAAACAGAGGGCCTCTGGTCATGAAGCAATACCTCGAACTGCTGCAGGACGTCATCAACAACGGCACCCGCAAGGGCGACCGCACCGGGACCGGCACCACCGCTGTCTTCGGCCGTCAGATTCGCCACAATCTGGCCGATGGCTTCCCGCTGCTGACCACGAAAAAGCTGCACTTCAAGAGCATCGCCAATGAGCTGATCTGGATGCTCAGTGGTAACACCAACACCAAATGGCTTAACGAGAACGGCGTGACCATCTGGGACGAGTGGGCCACCGAAGACGGCGACCTGGGCCCGGTGTATGGCGCGCAGTGGACCGGCTGGCCCACGAAAGATGGCGGCAAGATCAACCAGATCGATTACATGGTCGACTGCCTGAAGAACAACCCGAACAGCCGACGCATCCTGTTCCATGGCTGGAACACTGAATACCTGCCGGACGAAAAGCTGTCGCCGCAGGAAAACGTCAAGGCCGGGCGTCAGGCCCTTGCGGTCTGCCATTTGCTGTATCAGGCATTCGTTGCGGACGGCAAGTTGTCGATGCAGTTGTACATTCGCAGCTCCGACGTCTTCCTCGGACTGCCGTACAACATCGCTGCGCTGGCGCTGCTGACCCACATGCTGGCGCAGCAATGCGACCTGATCCCCCACGAGATCATCGTCAGCCTGGGCGACACCCACGCCTACTCCAATCACGAGGAGCAGATTGCGACGCAGCTCACGCGTACCCCGCGACAGCTGCCGAAGCTGAACATCAAGCGCCGGCCTGAAAGCATCTACGACTATCGCTTCGAGGATTTCGAGATCGAGGGTTACAACGCCGATCCGAGCATCAAGGCACCGGTGGCGGTGTAACACCGAACGGGCTCATGAGCAGAGCCTATTAATCAATCGGCCGCCGATTGAAAGCCTCTATCTACCCAGTGCGCAGTGACAATGAGCTTAAACGCGCCAATTTCCCTATCGTTCTCCCCATCGGACAGACAAAGGGCAGCCTCAACGGAGGTTGCCCGCCAGTACCCTTTGTGGAGAAACACGCATGAACAACAAACTGACGACCGCTTTTGGCGCTCCTGTAGTCGACAACCAGAATATCCAGACGGCCGGCCCCCATGGCCCAGCGCTGCTGCAGGATGTCTGGTTCCTAGAGAAGCTCGCCCATTTCGATCGTGAAGTTATCCCGGAGCGTCGCATGCACGCCAAGGGTTCTGGCGCGTTTGGCACGTTCACCGTCACCCACGACATCACCCGCTTCACCCGCGCGAAGATCTTCTCTGAAATCGGCAAGACCACCGAAATGTTCGCCCGTTTCTCCACGGTGGCCGGTGAGCGCGGCGCCGCCGACGCCGAGCGCGACATTCGCGGCTTCTCGTTCAAGTTCTACACCGAGGAAGGCAACTGGGACATGGTCGGCAACAACACGCCGGTGTTCTTCCTGCGCGACCCGATGAAGTTTCCTGACCTGAACCACGCCGTCAAACGCGATCCCCGCACCGGCATGCGCAGTGCGGAAAACAACTGGGATTTCTGGACCCAACTGCCCGAAGCGCTGCACCAGGTGACCGTCGTGATGAGCGAGCGCGGTATTCCCCGCAGCTACCGCGAGATGCACGGTTTCGGTAGCCACACCTACAGCTTCCTTAACGCACAGCACGAGCGGTTCTGGGTCAAATTCCATTTCGTCTCGCAACAGGGCATCGCCAACCTGAGCGACGCCGAAGCGCAGGAACTGGTCGGCCGTGACCGTGAATCCCATCACCGCGACCTGTACGAAAACATTGAGCAGGGCAACTTCCCGCGCTGGAAGCTGTTCGTGCAGATCATGCCGGAGAAGGAGGCGGGCTCGTACCCCATCAACCCGTTCGACCTGACCAAGGTCTGGCCGAAGGGCGACTACCCGCTGATCGAGGTGGGCGTTGTCGAGCTGAACCGCAATCCTGAGAACAACTTCGCTGACGTCGAACAGGCGGCTTTTGCGCCTTCCAATGTGGTGCCCGGCATCAGCTTCTCGCCGGACAAGATGTTGCAGGGTCGTCTGTTCTCCTACGGTGATGCCCAGCGCTACCGCTTGAGCGTCAACCACCACCAGATCCCGGTGAACTCGCCGCGGGCTGCGCTGCACGTGAACAGCTACCACCGCGACGGCCTGATGCGCATTGACGGTAACCGTGGGGGCATGACCTCTTACGAGCCGAACACCAAGGGCGCGTTTCAGGAGCAGCCGGATTTCAGAGAGCCGCCACTGTCCATCGAAGGCGCGGCCGCTCACTGGAACCACCGCGTGGACGGCGACTACTACTCGCAGCCGGGCAAGCTGTTCCGCCTGATGAATGCTCGGGAGAAACAGTCACTGTTCGACAACACGGCCCGTTCGTTGCGCGGCGTGTCGGCACCGATCATCCAGCTGCACATCGAGCACTGCTCAATGGCCGATCCTGAGTACGGGATTGGCGTGGCGGCTGCGGTTGAGCGTATTCACAACGCCTGATCAACACTGAACGCAAAGCCCTCGGCTGATAAGGCCGGGGGCTTTTTTATGGGTGAGGTTTGATGCGGTTGTACGATGGGTTCTGGCCATTGCACGGATCTGTGTCGTATACAAATCCGTAGGAGCCGGCTTGCTGGCGAACGCAATTGGCCTGGAGCGGGGATGTCGACTGACACAATGGGTTCGCCAGCAAGCCGGCTCCTACAGATCCGCGTTAGCCGTAGCATCCCAAAGCGATAGGGATGGCTATAGGCATCTGGCCGTCCTTCGCTACTCATCAATGCCCGTGGCTGCGTCCTACGTGGGAATGCTCCACATCCGCTGCCACCACGCTGCCACTGATTTCCAGTCGATCAAGAATCCCGCAGTGATCCGGTGCACCTTCGCTGCAGCGCTGGCGCAGGTCCACGAGTTGTTCCTGGAGCGCCTGAAGGCTCGCGACGCGGGCATTGACGTGCTGGATGTGTTCGTCGATCAGTGCGTTGACGTTGTCGCACTGGTCCTGCGGGCTGTCGCGCAATGCCAGCAGGCTGCGAATCTCGTCCAGCGTCATGTCCAGGCTGCGGCAGTTGCGTATGAACGTCAGGCGTTCTACATGCTCCTGCGTGTAAAGCCGGTAGTTGCCGTCGCTGCGTGCGGGTTCGCTGAGCAGGCCTTCGCGCTCGTAGTAGCGGATGGTTTCCACCGGGCAATCCGTGAGTTTCGCCAGTTCGCCGATTTTAAAGGAGGGGTTCATGTGCACGATCTCAACAGGAGGCTTGACCCTATAGTGGCTACAGGGTGTTCACTTGGCAACACGCACCTTTAGAGACTCAATCGATGAGTGACTCTGTACACAGACCTTCCCCGCATGACGCTGTTCACGACGCGCATGACCACGCCGAACAAGCGCACGCCGAGCACGACCATTCCGCTCACAATCACGATCACGATCACGATCACGCTGCGCAGGCATCCGGTCAATCCACGGTCACGCCCGTGCACAAACATGACCACGCTGCCCACGCCTGCTGCTCCCATGAAAGCGCACCCGCCGTCGTGACCATTGACGGCGCCTCAGACGCTCACGGACAACTCAGCAGCTTCCGCATCGAGGCCATGGACTGTCCCACCGAGCAGACACTGATCCAGAACAAGCTCGGCAAGATGAAGGGCATTCAAAAGCTCGAATTCAACCTGATCAATCGCGTGTTGGGCGTGTGGCATGAGCTGCCTTCGACCGACCCTATCCGCGAAGCCATCGCCACGCTGGGCATGCAGGCGGACCTGATCGAAGGGGGCCCCGACAAGGAAACCGCGTCGCTGCCGCCCGCCAACAAGCCGTGGTGGCCGCTTGCGCTGTCGGGTATCGCCGCGCTGTCTGCGGAGGTGATTCACTTCACCAACGCCGCGCCCACCTGGGTGGTTGCCATCATCGCGTTGGTCGCCATTTTCAGCGGCGGCCTGACCACTTACAAAAAGGGCTGGATCGCCCTGAAAAATTTCAATCTCAACATCAATGCGCTGATGAGCATCGCTGTGACCGGTGCGATCTTGATCGGGCAGTGGCCAGAAGCGGCGATGGTGATGTTTCTGTTCACCGTCGCGGAACTGATCGAAGCCAAATCCCTGGACCGTGCCCGCAACGCCATCGGTGGCTTGATGCAGCTCACGCCGGAAACGGCGACGGTCAAGCAGAACGGCGAGTGGCTAGAGCTTGAGGTCAAGGAGGTCTCGCCAGGCAGCGTCGTTCGGGTCAAGCCGGGCGAGCGCATCGGGCTGGACGGGGAAGTGGTCGCCGGCCAGTCCACCATCGATCAGGCGCCGATCACCGGCGAAAGCCTGCCGGTCGAGAAAACCGTGGGCGACAAAGTGTTCGCCGGCACGATCAACCAGGCGGGTTCGCTGGAGTACAAAGTCACTGCAGCGGCCAGCCATTCGACGCTGGCGCGGATCATCCATGCCGTCGAGGCGGCCCAGGGTGCGCGCGCGCCGACGCAGCGTTTTGTTGACCGCTTTTCAGCGATCTACACGCCGGCGGTGTTCGCGCTGGCGCTGGCGATTGCCATCATCCCGCCGCTGTTTATGGGCGCGCAGTGGTTCGACTGGATCTACCGCGCGCTGGTGCTGCTGGTGGTCGCGTGCCCGTGTGCGCTGGTGATTTCCACCCCAGTGACGATTGTCAGCGGCCTTGCCGCGGCGGCGCGCAAAGGCATTCTGGTCAAGGGTGGCGTGTACTTGGAGATGGGGCACAAGCTCGATTACCTGGCACTGGACAAGACCGGCACCCTCACCCACGGCAAGCCGGTGCAGACCGATTACGTGTTGCTCGATGCGTCACTGGGTGAGCAAGCGCTGGCGATTTCCGCGAGTCTGGCCGGTCGCTCGGACCATCCGGTGTCACAGGCCATTGCCAAGGCAGCTCAGGAGGGCGCCCGCTTGCCGGTTGAGGGGTTCGAAGCCCTTGCAGGGCTTGGCGTGAAAGGCGAAGTAGACGGGCGCGTGTACCACTTGGGTAATCATCGTCTGGTGCATGACGCCGGGTATTGCTCGACGGAGCTGGAAGCGCAGCTCGAAGCGCTGGAAAGCCAGGGCAAAACCGTGGTGCTGTTGTTCGACGAGTCGGGTCCGCTGGCATTGTTTGCGGTCGCCGACACGGTCAAGGACAGCAGCCGCGAGGCCATTGCGCAACTGCACGCCCTGGGCGTGAAAACGGTGATGCTCACGGGCGACAACCCCCACACGGCCAAGGCCATTGCCGCTCAGGTGGGCATCGATCAGGCCCAAGGCAATCTCATGCCGACCGACAAGCTGCAAGCCATCGAAGGCCTGTATGCGCAAAACCATCGGGTAGGCATGGTTGGCGACGGCATCAACGACGCGCCTGCCCTTGCCCGCGCGGAGATCGGTTTCGCCATGGCAGCAGCCGGCACCGACACAGCCATCGAAACTGCCGACGTGGCGCTGATGGATGATGACCTGCGCAAGATCCCCATGTTTATTCGCCTTTCGCGGGACACGGCAGCGGTGCTCAAGCAAAACATCGCGCTGGCGTTGGTGATCAAACTGATCTTCCTGGCGGTGACTTTTGCTGGCATGGCGACCATGTGGATGGCGGTGTTTGCCGACATGGGCGTGAGTCTGCTGGTGGTGTTCAACGGATTGCGGTTGTTGAAGAAGTAATCCGAATGGTCGCTGGGGTTGTGCGCGGCGATCAGCAAACTGATGGTGCTCAAACTGGCCTGTTCCCGGCTGAAGCCGGTCCCACTGACACAACGCGCGCATCCAGTGGGACCGGCTTTAGCCGGGAAGGCGTCAGGTGCCGCACTGCAAAAAAGTGATGGCGTTCAAACGGGACTCTTCCCGGCTGAGGCCGGTCCCACCAACACAACGCGTGCATCCAGTGGGACTGGCTTTAGCCGGGAAGGCGTCAGGTGCCGCGCTGCAAAAGTGATGGCGTTCAAACTGGCATCTTCCCGGCTGAAGCCGGTCTCAACTAAGGGAGTCATCAATCCGGGGCTACTTTCCGTACTTCTCCCGCCCCCAGGCGATCATCTCTTCAAGCAGGCCTTTCAACACGACCTGCGTCGGCTCAGCGAGATCCGGGCGGTAATGGAAGGGCACGAACTCGTCCATGTACGTGCTTTGCGTCAGTTCCAGCTGCACCGCGTGGATATGGTTGGAAGGGTCGCCGTAGTGGCGGGTGATGTGGCCGCCCTTGAAACGGCCATTGAGCACATGGCTGTATTGCTTCGCGGCAGCACAGGCGGTGTCCAGACGCTGGGCCAGCGTCTCATCACAGCTCGCGCCGTTGAACGTGCCGAGGTTGAAGTCCGGCAGCCGACCGTCGAACAGGTGCGGAATGTGCCCGCGAATGGAATGCGCATCGAACAGCAGCGCATAACCGAACTCGACGCGCAGGCGCTCGAGCTCGCTGCGCAGGGTGTCGTGGTAGGGCGTCCAGATCTTCTCCAGATAGGTCGCGCGTTCTTGCTCGCTCGGCGCCTGGCCTTGCTTGAACAACGGATCGCCTTCGAACAGCGTCGACGGGAACAATCCGGTGGTCGCGCCGGCGTAGAGCGGCGTGTCATCGGACGGACGATTGAGGTCGATGACGAAGCGCGAGTATTCAGCCGACAGCACGCTGGCGCCCAGGTCCGAAGCGAAGTGGTACAGACGTGGAATGTGCCAGTCGGTGTCCGGCAGGCTGACGGCCTCATCCACCAGGCCGTCACGCACCGCGGGCGTCAGGTGCAGTCCCGGGTGCGGCATGCTGATCAACAGCGGTACGCGACCGCGAGTGAAACTCAGAACCTTGTCCACAGTATTCCCCTGATTTAGAGAGTGCGTTCCACGCCATGACGCACGACGCGTTTATCCAGATCGCCGCCCAGCCAGTAGGCCAGGTCGGCGGGCCGTTCGATGTGCCAGGCGACGAAATCCGCCGTTTTGCCGACTTCCAGCGAGCCATGGGTGTCCGCCATGCCCAGTGCTTGAGCCGCATGAAGGGTGGCGCCGGCGAGGGCTTCTTCCGGGGTCATGCGAAACAGCGTGCAGGCCATATTCAGCATCAGCCGCAGCGACAGGCCCGGCGATGTGCCCGGGTTGAGGTCGGTGGAGATGGCGATCTTCACCCCGTGCCTGCGCAGGGCTTCCATGGGTGGCAACTGAGTCTCGCGCAGGAAGTAGAACGCCCCCGGCAGCAATACCGCGACCGTGCCTGAGGCCGCCATCGCGATGGCGTCTTCTTCGGTCATGAATTCCAGGTGGTCAGCCGACAGTGCCTGATAACGCGCCGCGAGACTCGAGCCGTGCAGCGAAGACAATTGCTCAGCATGCAGCTTGACCGGCAGGCCCAACTGGCCGGCGGTGATGAACACCTGCTCCACCTGAGCCGGCGAGAACGCCAGGTATTCGCAGAACGCATCGACCGCATCCACCAGATTTTCAGCCGCCAGCGTGGGCAGCATTTCGCTGCAGATATGAGCGATGTAGTCGTCGGCGCGGTCTTTGTATTCCGGTGGCAGGGCATGGGCGGCAAGGCAGGTACTGCGCACGGTGACCGGCAGGTTGTCACCCAGTTGGCGAATCACTCGCAAAATCTTGCGTTCGCTGGCGAGGTCCAGGCCGTAGCCGGATTTCATCTCGATGGTCGTGACGCCGTCCTTGAGCAGGTGCAGCAGGCGACGCTCTGCGCTGGCGTAGAGCTCTTCTTCACTGGCGGCCCGGGTGGCGCGCACGGTGCTGGCGATGCCGCCGCCTGCCGCAGCGATCTCCGCGTAGCTGACGCCCTGCAGCCGTTGCTCGAACTCACCGCTGCGGTTCCCGCCGAATACCGTGTGCGTGTGGCAATCGATCAAGCCGGGCGTGACCCAGGCGCCGTTCAGGTCGACGCGCTTGATGTCGCCATGATCCGGCAGCTCGTGGAGAGGACCGATCCAGGCAATAAGCGCTCCGTCGGTCACGATGGCGGCATCCTCGATGATCGAGTACGTGCCGTTCGCCATGGTTGCTGCGTGACAGTGGTGCCAGAGCGTTTTCATCAGTACCTCCAGAGAACAAATAAATCCTGCCTCACACACCGACCGCAGGAGCCGGCTTGCGTCAGCTATTGGACATAGCCTTTATCGAGTGCTTCTTGGGCTTGACCCAGATCCAGTACGCGATCACCAGCAACCCGATCCACACCGCCCCCACCACCAGCGCGGCCTGACTGTCCGGGAAGTAACCCAGCACGCCGAACACGAACACCATGAACAGGGTGGCAACAATCGGCGCAACGGGCCAGAACGGCACCGGGAATTTCAGTTGGGCGACTTCGTCTGCGCTCATCGACCGGCGCATCGCGATCTGCGTGACCAGAATCATCAGCCACACCCACACCGTTGCAAAGGTCGCGATGGAAGCGATCAGCAGGAATACGTTTTCAGGAATCAGGTAATTCAGCACGACGCCGCAGAGCAGCGCGACGCCCATGACCAGCACCGTCATCCACGGTACGCCCTGGGCCGATAGCTGAGCGAACCCTTTGGGCGCCTGACCCTGCTTCGCCAGGCCGTACATCATGCGCCCGGCGCCGAAGATGTCGCTGTTGATCGCCGACACCGCTGCGGTGATCACCACGATGTTGAGGACGGTCGCCGCGGAGGAAATCCCCAAGTGGTCGAAGATCTGGACAAACGGGCTGCCCTGGCTGCCGATCTGCTGCCATGGGTACAACGACATCAGGACGAACAGGGTGAGCACGTAAAACAGCAGAATCCGCAGCGGCACTGCGTTGATCGCGCGGGGAATCACGCGCTCAGGGTTGCGCGCCTCACCGGCGGTGATGCCGATGATTTCGATGCCGCCGAAGGCGAACATGACCACCGCCAGCGACGCCACGAGCCCGCCGATGCCATTGGGCATGAAGCCACCGTAGGCCCATAGATTGCTCACGCTGCTGACACCGCCGGCCGAGTCCGACCCGATGCCGAACAGCATGATGCCGAAGCCTGCGAGGATCATTGCGATAATCGCGCCGACCTTGAGCAGCGACAGCCAGAACTCCGTTTCACCGAACACTTTGACGCTGCACAGGTTGAGCGCGCCGATCAGAAAGACAATTCCGAGCACCCAGATCCAGCGCGGCACGTCCGGGAACCAGAAGCCCATGTAGATACCGAACGCGGTGACATCGGCCAGGCAGACGATGACCATCTCGAACGCATAGGTCCAGCCGAGCACGAAACCTGCCAACGGGCCGAGGTAGGTGGTGGCGTACTCGCCGAACGAGCCGGACACCGGATTGCGCACGGCCATTTCGCCAAGGGCGCGCATGACCATGTAAACCGCAGCGCCGGCGATGAGGTACACCAGCAGAACGGCGGGCCCGGCCAGCTTGATGGCCGACGCGGAACCGTAGAACAGCCCGGTGCCAATGGCCGATCCCAGCGCCATGAAGCGAATGTGGCGAGCGCTGAGCCCGCGTTTCAGATCTGTAGCGTTTTGCGATGTCATTTCACACGTTCCTAGTCTTACTTTTTGCTGCGAAATGAGCGGTTGCACGGGGCGATCCCCCCACGCTCATTTCAACGACAGGCCATCCCTGGCCTGTCCCGATCAGAAGCTCGGCAGCAGGTCAGCAGAAACCAGTTCGCTCAGGCAGTTGGAAGCCAGCAGCTCGGTGGCGGCTTCGATATCAGGGGCGAAGAAGCGGTCCTTCTCATAGAACGGGACATTGGCGCGCAGCGTGGTGCGGGCGATTTCCAGTTTTTCGGAGGTCTTCAGACCGTTGCGCAAGTCCAGACCCTGACACGCAGCCAGCCATTCTACAGCCAGCACGCCACGAGTGTTCTCCGCCATTTCCCACAAGCGCTTGCCGGCGGCAGGCGCCATCGACACGTGGTCTTCCTGGTTGGCGGACGTCGGCAGGCTGTCGACGCTGTGCGGGTGGGACAGTGCCTTGTTCTCACTCGCCAGCGCGGCCGCGGTGACCTGGGCAATCATGAAACCGGAGTTCACGCCGCCGTTGGCCACCAGGAACGGCGGCAGCTGCGACATGTGCTTGTCCATCATCAGCGAGATGCGGCGTTCGCTCAGCGAGCCGATTTCAGCGATGGCCAGCGCGATGTTGTCGGCCGCCATGGCGACAGGTTCGGCATGAAAGTTACCGCCGGAAATCACTTCGCCTTCCGCGGCGAACACCAGCGGGTTGTCCGACACCGCGTTGGACTCGATCGCCAGCACTTCGGCCGCCTGACGCAGTTGGGTCAGGCAAGCGCCCATGACTTGTGGCTGGCAGCGCAGGGAGTAGGGGTCCTGTACCTTATCGCAGTCGCGGTGAGAGTCAGAAACCTGACTGCCTTCGCCCAGCAGGTCGCGATAGGCGGCCGCCGAATCGATCTGGCCGCGTTGACCCCGAGCCGCATGAATGCGCGCGTCGAACGGCGCGCGTGAGCCGAGCACCGCCTCGACGGTCAGCGCGCCGCAGCTCAGAGCGCCGGCGAACAGGTCTTCGGCTTCGAACAGGCCGCGCAATGCATACGCTGTCGACACTTGCGTACCGTTGAGCAGCGCCAGGCCTTCTTTGGCCGCGAGGGTCAGGGGCGTGAGCCCGGCAACCGCCAACGCTTCGACGGCATTCAGCCATTGGCCCTTGTAGCGTGCCTTGCCTTCGCCCAGCAGCACCAACGACATATGCGCCAGTGGCGCGAGGTCGCCGGACGCGCCGACCGACCCCTTGAGCGGGATGTGCGGATAGACTTCGGCGTTGATCAGGGCAATCAGCGCATCGATGACCTGGCGACGAATCCCGGAAAAGCCGCGGCTCAGGCTGTTGACCTTGAGCACCATGATCAGGCGCACCAGCTCGTCGCTGATTGGCCGGCCAACGCCGGCGGCGTGAGACAGCACCAGCGAACGTTGCAGGTTCTCCAGATCGGCACTGGCGATGCGCGTTGATGCCAAGAGACCAAAGCCGGTATTGATGCCGTACGCGGTGCGGTTTTCGGCGAGGATCTGCTCGACGCAGGCTACGCTGTCTTCGATCTGCCGATTGGCGCTGGCGTCGAGGGTCAGTGTCACCGGCCGCTGATAAATCGCGCGCAGCTGGGCTAGGCTCAACTGGCCGGGGATGAGGTTCAGCGGGGTCGCCTGTTGGGTGGTCACGATGCTACTACTCCTGAATGGGTATCGGTCGTCTGCGCTGAACCGGCTCCTGCCTGTCCTGCGCTCGGGGCGCTTGCGCGGCGACCGTTGGTGTCGGTGTCGGGTTGTGCGTCCGCCGCGTAATCGCGGCAGCGCTGAAATACGGTTTCCAGTGACTCTTCGTTCTTGAGCAAGGTCACGCTGCTGGCGATGTCCGGCGCCAGCCAGCGGTCCTCGTCGTAGGCCGGCACGCGCTCACGCAGCAGACGCCACGCGGCTTCCGTGCCGACGCCAAAACGCGGGCCTTTGAAAAACTCGAACGCCTGAGCGGCCAGCAGATACTCGATGGCGAGGATTTGCGTCACATTTTCCAGCACCTTGTGCAGCTTCAAGGCGGCGCTGGTGCCCATGCTCAGATGATCCTCCTGCAGGCCGGAGGTCACGTAGTTATCGATGACCGCCGGTTGTGCCAGCTGGCGGTTTTCGGCGCACAGGGACGCGGCGACGTATTGGGTGATCATCATCCCGGAATTCACCCCGGGCTGGCTGACCAGAAATGCCGGCAGCCCGCTGACCGTCGGGTTTATCAGTCGGTCCAGGCGGCGCTCGGCAATCGAGCCCAGCTCGGCCATGGCAATCGCCAGCAGATCAGCCGCCATCGCCACGGACTGACCGTGGGGATTGGCCTGGGAGACCACCCGATACGCGTCGGGCGTGCCGAGCAGCAGCGGGTTGTCAGTGGCGGAATTGAGCTCGATCTCGATCTGCCGTGTGGCGTGGGCCAACTGGTCGCGCGTCGCGCCGTGAACCTGGGGGATCGAGCGGATGCTCAAGGCGTCCTGGGTGCGGATGCCCTGACTGTTGGCGAGCACTTCGCTGCCCGCGAGCAGGCCACGCAGGTTTCTGCCCACCTGCTGCATGCCGGGGTGCGGCTTGAGCGCGATGATGGTTTCATCGAAAGCGTCGAGTTGGCCCCGCAGACCTTCGAAGGTCATGGCGGCGATCACGTCAGCCCACTGCATCAGGCGATTCACGTCGGCGACGGCCAGGCAACTGAGCCCGGTCATGCACGGCGTGCCGTTGACCAGACACAACCCGTCCTTGGCCCCCAGTTCCACGGGCGAGAGGCCTTCTTCGCTGAGCGCCTGCAACGCCGACATCATTTGGCCGCGATAGCTGACCTGACCCACGCCGAGCAACGCAACGCCGATGTGCGCCATGTGCGTGAGATAGCCCACCGAACCCTGGGACGGCACTTGCGGCGTGATGCGGCGATTGAGCAGGTCGAGCAAGGCCTGGACCACTTGACGATGAATCCCGGACTTGCCCTGTGTGTAGTTGATGATTGCGGCGCAGGTGATGGCGCGAGTCTGCTCGTCGGGCAGCGCCGGGCCGACGCCGCACGCATGGCTGAGCAGGGTGTTGCGCGACAGTCGGCCCAGTTGCTCGTCCGCCAGCGACACGTTGCACAGCGCGCCGAGGCCGGTGTTCACGCCATAGGCGCGCTCACCGTTGGCGACGATGCGCTGCACGATCGTCTGGGCATTGTCGATGCGCGCCCAGGCGCCTGCCGACAACGACAGCGTTGCGCCATGGCGGGCGACGGCGACCACGTCCTGCCAACTGACCGGGCCTTCACCGATGATGATCTGTTCTGCTCGCGACATGCCCATGGCGTCCTTAAAGCGTCGCCACGCGCCGCTGCACGAAACGATCAACGTAATCGTCGGCGGGCGAGTAGAGGATTTCTTTCGGGGTACCGACCTGAATCAGCCGACCGTCTTTGAGAATGGCAATGCGGTTGCCGATTCGCACGGCTTCGTCGAGGTCGTGGGTAATGAAAACGATGGTTTTCTTCAAGCTCGATTGCAGCTCCAGCAACTGGTCCTGCATCTCGGCGCGGATCAACGGGTCGAGGGCGCTGAACGCTTCGTCCATCAGTATGATGTCAGTGTCGGCGGCCAGCGCACGCGCCAGGCCGACGCGCTGACGCATGCCGCCGGAGAGCTGATGCGGGTACTTTTTCTCGTAGCCCTGCAGGCCCACCGTGGTGATCCAGTGCTGCGCGCGCTCGGCGCATTGCGTCTTGCTCTCGCCGCGAATGGTCAGGCCGTAGGCGACGTTGTCCATGACGGTTTTATGCGGCAGCAGGCCGAAACTCTGGAATACCATGCTGATCTTGTGCCGGCGGAAGTTGCGCAGCGCTTCCATGTCGTAGGTCAGGATGTTCTCGCCGTCGACCAGAATCTCGCCGCTGGTGGGGTCGATCAGGCGATTGAAATGGCGCACCAGAGTGGATTTGCCGGAACCCGACAGGCCCATGATCACGAAGATCTCGCCGCTGGAGATAGACAGAGACAGGTCGTTGACGCCGACCACACAGCCGGTCTGCGCCAGCACTTGGTCCTTTGTCTGGTTGTTCTGGACCATGTCCAGCGCGTCTTTTGCGCGGTTGCCAAAAATCTTGTACACGTTCTTGACGACGATTTTGCCGCCCAGGCTGCCCGTGCTCTGCGGATTGCCTGCGCTCAATGGATCGCCCGAGCTCAATGGATTGATAGTCTCGACGCTCATTTGTTCGCCTCATGCCGTGGACGGCCGTAGGCCTGCGTGATGCGGTCGATCACGACCGCCAGAATGACGATAGCCAGGCCCGCTTCCAGGCCACGCCCGACGTTGAGGGTCTGAATGCCGACCAGCACGTCCTCGCCCAGACCGCGCGCACCGATCATCGAGGCGATAACGACCATCGACAGCGCCATCATCGTGGTCTGGTTGATCCCGGCCATGATGCTCGGCAGGGCCAGCGGCAATTGCACGCCGAACAGTTGCTGCCAGCGGTTGGCGCCGAACGCGTTGATCGCCTCCATGACCTCGCCATCGACCTGGCGAATGCCCAGATCGGTCAGGCGAATCAGCGGCGGCGCGGCGTAGATAACGGTGGCGAAGATTGCCGGGACCTTGCCCAGACCGAACAACATCAGCACCGGAATCAGGTACACGAAGCTGGGCATGGTCTGCATGATGTCGAGCAGCGGCATCAGCACCGAACGCAGCCGGTTGCTACGCGCGGACAAAATCCCCAGCGGTATGCCGATGACCACCGAGATGAGCGTCGCGACCAGCATCAACGCCAGCGTCTGCATCAGCTTGTCCCACAGCCCTACGGCACCCACCAGAAACAGCAGGCCGACGATAACAGCCGTGGTAGTGATCTTGCGTGTCGCGTGCCAGGCGATCAGGCCGACGATGGCCAGTAACAGCCACCACGGCGCGACGCGCAGCAGGCCTTCGAGCTTGACGATGGCCCATAACAGCGTGTCGGAGATGTGCCGGAACACGTCGCCGTAGTTGGTGACCAGCTTGTCGACCCAGTCATTGACCCAGTCGGCGATGGAGAACGTGAAGCTTTCGGGGAACATATCGTTATCTCGATGTTTGGAGTGGCGGCCTGTGTGCTGTAGGAGCGTGGCTTGTCCCGCGATCTGCCGCGAAGCGGCAGTAAAATCAAACGTCGCGGTGTGTCTGACATACCGCGTTCGGCTTGACCACGACCGGTTCCCGGCCGATCGCGGGACAAGCCACGCTCTTGCCGACAGCGGTGCCTGTCAGAGAGAGGCATCCACCTTCTTCGCCGCATCCTCGCTTACCCACTGGTGCCACACTTCCGGGTGTTCCTTGAGGAAGATCTTCGCCAGCTTCGGCGATTCAATGCGTTCTTTTGTCATGCGCGCCAGATTCTGGTTGAGCAGGTCGATCGGGATGTTGACCTTCTCCATCACCGCCACCAGTTCAGGCGCCTGCTCGTGGAACGCCTTGGACAGGCCGACCTTGATCTCGATGGTCTTGTTCACGCCGGCTTTCTCTTCCAGACGCACCATGTCCACCTGCCCCATCAGCGGGGTGGGCGACCAGTAGTAGGCCAGGATCGGCTCGCCACGCTTGTAGCTGGAAAGGATTGCCGCATCCAGCGCCGGGCCGGTGCCAGGACGGAAGTTGGTGTACTTGCTTTCCAGGCCGTAGCTTTTCAACATTTCGCTGTTTTCAAGCTCACAGGTCCAGCCGGCCGGGCAGTTATAGAAACGGCCTTTTTCCGGCTCTTCGGCGTCCTTGAACAGCGCTGCATATTTACCCAGATCGGCGATGGATTTCAGGTCCGGAGCCTTGGCCTCCAGCTTGCGCTTGGCGTCGCCCTCGATCACGTAACGAGGCACGTACCAGCCTTCAACGGCACCCTTCACCGGCGAACCCACGCCGACCACTTTGCCGGCGGCTTCAGCCTTGTTCCAGACTTCGCTGCGGCCTACCCACTCTTCGGCGAACACTTGGATGTCATTGGTGCTCAGGGCGTTTTCCATGGTGATGGAGTTGCCCGGAAGGCTGTCCACTTCGCAGCCATAGCCCTTGTTCAGCACTACTTGCAGCACGTCGGTCAGCAGCATTGCGCTTTCCCAGTTCAAGCCGGCGAATTTCACCGGTTTGCCGGACTCGCACCATCCCGCCGCCTGGCTGGCGCCGCTGGCGAGCACGCCGGCGGTGAGCAACGTGGATAGCAGGGCCTTTTTCGTGTTCATTGAGTGACGCTCCGGTCTTTTAGTGGATGACGGCAGTAACGAAAACAGACGGCTTCCAGCCAAGGGGAGAGGCGCTTGTCGGCCTCGTCCCGCTTCTCTCTCCAGCATGCCCCCTTAAACAGACGTGCATGACGAACGGTCAGTTCACCGCTGCGCTTAAAGGGTCAACGGCGCGACCTGCGTGGGGTGCTGCCGATGCCGTCGGCAGGATCAGGCGATCCGCCACGTTGCCCGGCCATCTCTTCGCCGCCACGTAGTACAGCACAGCCGGCACGATGAGGCCGATGATCCACGAGATGTCGGTGTCATCAAGGCTCGCCACCAGCGGACCTGTGTAGAAGTGCGTGGAAATGAACGGCATCTGAATCAGCACGCCCAGCACGTAGATCCCGATGCCCATCCAGTTCCAACGGCCGTAGCGACCGTTCGGGTCCGACAGCGCGGGGATGTCATAACGCTCTTTGGTAATGCAGTAGAAATCCACCAGGTTGATCGCGCTCCACGGCGTGAAAAACGCCAGCAGAAACAGGATGAAGGCCGAGAAGTCCTTGAGGAACGAATCCTTGCCCAGCAGCGCCAGGGCGGTCGCGATGCCGACCATGGCGAAGATATAAGTCAGCCGCAGCGCGCTGGAGATGTGGCGGTTGCCCCGGAAGCCGCTGACGATGGTGGCAATGGACATGAAACTGCCGTAGGCGTTAAGCGTCGTGATGGTCACCTTGCCGAATGCGATGCTGAAATACAGCGCCGCCGCCACGGCGCCTGTCCCGCCCAGGCCGACGATGAACGAAACCTCATGGTGAGCGAAATCCTTGCCGGCCAGCGCCGCCGCGAATACGCCGAAAACCATGGACGCCTGCGCGCCGATCACTGAGCCCAGGCCTACCGCCCAGAAGGTTTTGGCCGCTGACGTACTGCGCGGCAGGTAGCGCGAGTAATCTGCGACGTAAGGGCCGAACGCGATCTGCCAGGAGGCCGACAGCGAGATCGCCAGCAGGAAGCTGCTCAGGGAGAAGTGCTTGTTGCCCAGCAGCGCGGCGACGTCATTGCCGGCCAGCAGTGCGGCGAACAGGTAAACGAACGCGATCACGCCGACGAGGCTGGCGAGCCGGCCGATCATGTGGATGACTCGGTAGCCAAAGATGGTCAGCACGACGATGGCCGCCGCGAAAATCACCACGCCTTGCCAGTCCGGTACGTGGATCAGTTGCGCCACGGCCTGGCCGGCGAGCAACGAGCCGCTGGCGGAAAAACCGATGTACATCAGGCACACCAGCACCAGCGGAATCACCGCGCCGTACACGCCGAACTGCACCCGGCTGGAAATCATCTGCGGCAGCCCGAGCTTGGGCCCTTGCGCCGCGTGCAGCGCCATCACGCCGCCGCCGATGAGCTGACCGATGAACAACCCGATCAGTGACCAGAACACATCACCGCCCAGCACCACGGCGAGTGCCCCGGTGACAATCGCGGTGATTTGCAGGTTGGCGCCCAGCCAGAGGGTGAACTGACTGAACAGACGGCCGTGCCGCTCGGCATCGGGAATGTAATCGATCGAACGCCGCTCGATCACGGAAGCAGGTGCAGCACGATCATCTGGAACAGACATT
>NZ_DASVUM010000236.1:0-29080 GCF_036387035.1 Pseudomonas sp.
CAGGTAATGACGGACCGGCTCGTACGCCTGGAACCTGCGCAAGAGGCATTGCTACGAGCGCGTTACATCCACATATCCGCGCACTGGACCCCTGAAGGTCCCTTCTTACTTAGCAAACCGGCACCGCTGAATCGTAGGAACGTGCACGTCAATCGTCCGCAAGAAGGTTATCCCGAATGAGGCGCCTGGCGTATGCACTGGGATTACTAATCAGCCTGAGTGCCTGTGCAGCTAACTCTCCACTTCCAGCGAGACCGAAGCTGCCGTATCCGGCGTGGTATGTAGGGTTGGCGGCGCCCCAAAACATGGAGGTGTGGGTGGAGACGGTTGATGTGCTGGATCAGCGCGGCCTTGCTTTTTTTCGCGTGCACGGTGGCGTCGTCAGCTACACGGGTCAGCCGGATGGCTGGCACGAAGGAGGAGGCAAGTCCAAACCCATCAATAACGTCGATTTGCCAGATCAAATTTTTCTGCGCTGGCAATCGTTAGTTGAACCACAAACCTATAAAGTTTTGATCAACATACCCCAATGGGTACGCGATGAAATGATCAAGCCACAGCGGGAGTTTTGTAGCTGGGATCAGGAGGTCGTCACTCTATATCGGGACACCATAAGCCTGGGCATGGCGCCCGGAGGCATCGCAAAGGTCTGGGTCGGATCGGGGTGTTTAGAGCATAAGGAGGTCGGCCGCTTTCAGGCTGAAATCGAACCGCTCGGACCCTATCGTGGGGCGAGCAAGGGCAAGTACATCCCACTCGAACCTGAAAACAAAGCCTACATCGACCAGCACGGCATTCCCTATGGCAGCTGGTAATGCTGCTGCGGACTCGCACCCATCGCGCCACTGCACAAATGAACGTCTCAGAACCCACTGCGGCGGGCATTCCGATGTCCGCTGGGGCGACCTGCCACGAGCACGAGAAAAGTTGTGGATGACGCAACCCTGCAAAGCCAGCGTTCCGACCGGCCAAAGGGTTGAGTCCCACGCCGCCTGGACTCGTGCAGAGGCGGACGCCAAGGAATTGCGCGAATCAGGCGTCGCTCGCGATGGCTACATTGCGGTGAAAGCCTGGCCTGCAGCAACTAACCCTCGCGGCAAAGCTGCGTCGGCCACGCAGGACTACTGGATAACTGTGCTGCTCGAACGCCCGGTGCATGGCGAGCTGAGCCTGATTGCATTGCGTGTCATGCGAGAACTGGGCGTGCGTAACGGCGTTCCCTTCAAAGGTCTGGAGGAGCGGCCTGAACTGACACTGCCGGGTGAACTCAAGTCCATCGCCGCGCGAATCTTGCAGCAGGTCATGGCGGATCGGCTCGTACGCCTTGAGCCTGCTCAAGAGGCGTTGCTGCGAGCGCGTTACATCCACATTTCCGCGCACTGGACTCCAGAGGGCCCCTTTCTATTCAGCAAACCGGCGCCTCTGAATCGTAGGAACGTGCACCTCAACCGTCCACAAGAAGGTTATCCGGAATGAGGCGCATGGGTCTTGCAGCCGGATTGCTACTCAGCCTGAGTGCCTGCGCCACGGGTGGCTCAGTGCCCCCACCAGTCAAGCTGCCATATCCGGCGTGGTATATCGGCTTCGCCGCGCCCAAACACATGGAAGTGTGGGTGGAAAGCGTCGATGTGCTTGATCAGCGGGGATACGTTTTCTTCAACGTGCATGCTGGGGTCGCCGGTTACACACGTAAGCCCGAGGGCTGGCACAAGGGCACATCTGGTGGCAAACCCATCAACAACGTCGACTTACCAGACCAACTCCTTCTGCGTTGGCAGTCACTAGTAGAGCCTCAGGCTTACAAAATCAGCATCCGAATACCGCAATGGGTACGCGATGAGATGGCTAGGCCAGAGCGCGTGTACTGCCGTGGATCAAAAGAATGGATAGACGACTACCGCTTCGCTATTACGCTCGGGATGGCCCCAGGAGGGATTGTTAAAGTTTGGGCCGGTGGGCCATGTCTGGGTTTCAAGGAAGTCGGTCGTTACCAAGCTAAAGTCGAACCGCTCGGCCCGTACCGCGGGGCGAGCAAGGACAAGTACATCCCACTTGAGCCTGAGAACAAAGCCTACGTCGAACAACACGGCATTCCCTATGGCACTTGGTGATTCTGCTTTGGCATTCAAAGGTTGAACCGCTTTGTTAAGTGATTAAGCGAGAACGCCATATCTCAGCATGACGGCGTCGCTCAGCCCGACCCGTTTGGCAGCAAGTCATTGTCTGAACTCGAACGAGACAAACAAGCATTGGCAGTTCTGCTGAACTCGTCACCTTCACCGAATAGTCAATCATTCCACCCACAAATGAGCCTTCACCTTATGAAAGACATCATCCGCCTCGGCGACCTCACCACTCATGGCGGCGTCGTACTTGAGGCCTTTGCTCAAACCGACCTGAACGGTAAACCCATCGTCGGAGTAGGGCACAACGTCAGTTGCCCGTTGTGCAAAGGTATTTTCCCCGTCGTCGAGGGCAGCAGCACCTACGCCATAAACGGAATCGCCGTTGCCTTGGACGGCATGAGAACCGCCTGTGGTGCGGCCCTGATTGCCAGCGGGCCAAAGGCTGCTGTCACGCGATAAGCCCCGGCGGATTGGCTCAACACGACCCTGCTCGTGAAGGTTCACAGCGACCCGCGGCGCAACGCCGCCGGTCCCGTTACTTGTTCTTCAAACACCGCATACATCAGAACGATTGCGGCCGCGTGCGAGCCATCGATGTGGGCGTGTTGTTGGTTCTGCATCTCTACCCGCCATGCACGGCAATGCACCTGCCGCCCATTCCAAGTGTGCGGCTGCCACTCGTCGGGACACGAGCCACTGTCATTAAACTTTTAGCGCTAAACCATTGGTCGGGCCTGCGCACACTTCCCTGAATTTCAGCTTCAGTGACGTCTCTTTATATCTGTGCGGTCTGCTTAGTTGACCGATCGCCGTACCAAAAAGCTGAACGTGTGGTTAAAAACCCCGACATCAATTTAGCCTGAGAAGGGAGTAACATTATGTTCCTGCACAATAAACGTCTTCAATACACGGTTCGCGTTGCCGAGCCTAACCCGGGACTTGCGAACCTGCTGCTCGAGCAGTTTGGTGGCGCCCAGGGCGAGTTGGCAGCGGCCACTCGTTACTTTACCCAAGCGTTGTCTGAAGAAGATCCAGGTCGTAAAGACCTGCTGATGGACATTGCCACTGAGGAGTTGAGCCACCTCGAAATCATCGGCTCGATTATTGTGATGCTGAACAAAGGTGCCAAAGGCAAAATCGCCGAGGGCGTACAAGCTGAGGGCGAGCTCTACCGTGAAATCAACGGCGCTGGCAATGATTCGCACATTACCAGCATCCTGTACGGCGGTGGCGCTTCACTGATCAATTCGGCGGGCGTGCCGTGGACTGCGGCCTACATCGACACCATTGGTGAACCGACTGCAGACTTCCGTTCGAACATCGCGGCGGAAGCGCGCGCCAAGATTGTCTACGAGCGCCTGATCAACGTGACCACTGATCCAGGCATCAAGGACGCGCTGGGCTTCTTGATGACGCGCGAGATCGCGCATCAGATCTCGTTCGAGAAAGCGCTGCACTCGATTCAACCCAACTTCCCGCAAGGCAAGTTGCCAGGCATGCCTGAGTTCTCGCGGACTTACTTCAGCATGTCCAACGGCGAGCCGAACGTACGCGGGCCGTGGAACAGTGACGCCGAGTTTGAGTATGTCGAGAATCCACAGCCTGCCGTCGATGGTGGTGACGGTACTGCGTCCGTCACGTTGGCCGAGGACGACTCGGTGACCCTGACGATGATGAAAGAGCGTCTGAAGTCCGACCTGACTGCGGACCCTATGACCGGTGCCGACCTGGGGTCGGGCCTGGCTCAGGGTAAAGTGGAATAACGACCTGGCACGGGCCCGCGCTGGGCCCGCACTGCCGACGGTATGCCACATGCCATGCACAGCAGGGAGGTTTTCTGATGAACAAGCTATTGGAAGATTCAACGCTCGATGAAGCCAGTGTGGCGTTCGACGACAAGTACCCGCTGCATTTCACTTCGTGTCTGACACGCTTCGACGCGGAGGCGGCAACCTTGGGCCGTGGCTTCAGAACCGCGTTATTCGTGCAGCAATTCAAGGCCGGACTGTTGCCGAAAACAATACGCGGATTTGAAAGAATTCATTAGGCATCGCTGCTCTCGACGCTTGACGGGAGCACCCGTGAACAGGATTGAGTCACTTGGTCAGGACTCTTTGGTTTTTGCCCGCGAAAGCGGGCTTTTTTTTGCCTGATCGATCAACGCCGTTCCGTGTTGCCACTTGCGTCCGATGAGGCTGGGGCGATTCCCGTCGCATCAGCTGGCGGTGAAGATGCGCCTCCAGCCTTCAAATACCCGTAAACAGGATCCGTATTCGGCCAATGACGCCCCGTCATCCGCCACAGTGCGATGGGCTAGACTCCTCCGCGATAACTTGCCACTGTATCGACCTTCACAGGCGCGCAATGCGTATTTACAAGCCTGATGCACATCAGGAGAGGAAGCAGAATTGGATCAGCTAAAACGCCTTGAAAGCGGGATCGGGGGCTTTGATGACGTGCTCAAGGGAGGCCTTGTTTCGGGTGCGTCATACATCATTCAGGGCCGCCCGGGCTCGGGCAAGACCATCCTTGCCAGCCAGTTGGGCTTCCACCACGTGCAACAAGGCGGACGCGTACTGTTCGCAACGCTGCTCGCCGAACCTCACGACCGGCTATTCCATTTTCTCTCGACCTTGAGTTTTTTTGATCGCGGTCCGGTAGGGCAAAGCATCCAGTTCATCAGCGCCTTCGACACCCTCGAGAACGATGGCCTGGATGAGGTCGTCAAGTTGCTGCGCCGTGAGATAAGTCGGCAAAAGTCCAGCCTGCTGATCCTCGACGGGCTCCTCAATGCACGATCCAGAGCAGATTCACCGCTGGACACCAAGCAGTTCATTTCCGAGCTTCAAGGCCATGCGGCCTTCGCCGGCTGCACGGTGCTGTTCCTCACCAGTTCGCAGCTTGAGGATGGCAGCCCGGAGCACACCATGGTCGATGGCGTTATCGAAATGGGCGAGGACATGCTCGGCAGCCGCACCGTGCGGCGCATCAGGATGCGCAAGACCCGCGGCAGTGGCGCGATCCCCGGCGCCCACGAATACGAGATCGATGAGCGGGGCATCTCGATCTACCCGCGCCTCGAAAGCACCATACCCCGCAACAGCGCTATCCCCGAACTACCCTACGCGACCCTGAGCAGTGGCATCCACGGACTGGACGGGCACATCGGCGGTGGTCTGGTCGTGTCCTCGGTGACGCTGATTATGGGCCCGTCGGGGGCGGGTAAGACCTCCCTGGGCATCCATTTTCTGAGCGGGTGTTCGGCGCAGGAGCCCGGGCTGTACTTCGGCTTTCACGAATCCCCGCAACGGGCAAGAACCAAGGCGCGGTCGCTCGGCAAGGACTTCGCGGCGCTGGAAGCCGTCGGTGCGCTGAGCATCGCCTGGACGTCGGCCTCCGCCGGGCTCATCGATCGTATTTGCTATGACCTGCTGGAGCGGGTCGAGCAGCAACGGATCAAACGCGTGTTCATCGACAGCCTGAACGCCTTAAGCCGAACCTCCGCTGATCAGCGGCGGGTGCTGGACGTCCTCGAAACCTTACTGGGCGAACTTCGCGCCCGAGGCGTCACCGTGATGGCGGCGTGGGAAGCTCAGCGCCTGTTCGATGTTCATGTCAGCGCCAGGGTGGCGGCGCCAGAGGTTGCGGCGCCAGAGGTTGCGGCGGTGGTGGATAACCTGCTGCTCGTCCAGTTCGTGCAGCATCGAACTGAACTTCAACGTCAGGTTTCCATTCTTAAGATCAGAGACAACGCCTACGATCCCTCGCCACTTGAAGTCGTGATGAGCAACGCTGGAATCACCATGAAGAGGTCTGAGATATGCGATGTGCAATGCGGGGATGGCCAGGACACGCGACTGACCTGATAAATCGCCGGGCCTTCGTGACCTCGTGGCAAGCAGTTCTCTGATGACAACCATCCTGATCATCGACGACGAGTACCTCATCGCCGATATTTTGAGCTTTGCGCTGGAGGATGAAGGTTTCCACACGGTGGTGGCCGGGAGCGGGGCAAAGGCGCTGGACCTGCTTGAGCGGGATCGGCCGGACCTGATCATTACCGATTTCATGATGCCCGGGATGACCGGGCTGGAACTCGCCGAGACGGTCAAGTCCCTCGCTGCCCACAGGTCAACGCCGATCATGTTGATGAGCGGCGCACAGGCCTACATGGGGACAGAACGGCCAGACCTGTTCGCCGTGGTCATTGAAAAGCCGTTCGATATCGATCAAGTCATCGAAAAGATTCACGCCCTGTTTGGCCCGCGCGATTGAAAGGTTCAGATTGACCGCCGTCGGCGTTGAACGAACCGGTTCATCGCAGGGTCGATACTGATAACGCGTACGACACGGACAGTGAAATGAATACCTGGTACAGCAAGTCGTTGGGCGAAGGCACGGTTGTCTACAGCCGTTTACGTGTACTGAATGAACTTCGGCATCACGTTTGCCCGGATTCATCTTTTCCCTACTCGCTTTACATGGACGCGGTCACCGCGCAAACCATCGTATTGTTTCAGCCCGAGCAGGTTGTGCTGGCCACGGCTTTCGGTGCCTTGCCTTGTGTGCAGCCGCAGATCAACGGAGTTCGCCTGATCGATCTTGAATACCGTCCATTGCCCGTCACGGTTCAAAGTACTCAACTATTCAATGCTCCGCGTGCTCGCGCTGCTGCACGGCAATTTGCTGAACACCGCGCATCGTGAATTAAGCCTGGCCAGCTTGTAGGTCGACTGAGACCTCGGCGGTTTGGTTTGCCGTCCTTACTTCATCAGGAGCATTAACATGGCTGTCGCCGTCGTCAGACTGGAAGGCAAAGACATCCCCCTCGAACAGCGGCAATCGGGCGTCACCGTATTGTTCCGTGTCAAAAATGATGAGGGCGCTGTATTTTATTTCGAAGATGAATTCGATGCGGCGAAGTCAGCGGTTGAATTGAGCGACGCTGAGCACACCTGAAGGCTTAGTCTTTCGCGTCACACGGGGTCCCATCACCTCGCAACAGACTTAGAACCGCATTCGCAAATGCCTCCGGCACTTCCTGCGGCACATTATGCCCCACACCGTTTAACACCTCTCGGCGTACCGGGCCTTCGAATCCGAGCATCGCCACGCTGTCATCACGTTTTGATGAAACACCATCGTCTGCTCCCGCCAGAATGACCGCCGGTACAGTTATCGCAGGTTTTAGCGCGAGCTTTTCCTGGATCAGCGCGTAATGCGGATCTCCCGCCACCAGCCCGTAACGATGACGGTAAGAATGCACAACCACGTCGACGAAGTCCGGATTTTCGAATGCCTGGGCTGTGTCAGTGAACGTCGTATCCGCAAATAACCACGTTGGCGACCAGAGCTGCCAGAGCAGGCGGCAAAAGTCACGGCGATTGGCCGCCAGGCCTGCGCGTCCCCGCTCACCGTGAAGATAATACTGGTACCACAGGCGGCGCTCCGTTTCGGGCGAAGCGGGTGTGCCCGCCTCAGCGATGTTCTGGATGTTATAGCCCGGGTCGCAGCTGACCAATCCGGCCACGCGTTCTGGCCACAGCGCAGCTACTACGCAGGCGGCGCGTCCGCCCCAGTCATAACCGGCAAGAATGGCGTTGGGGATGTGCAATGCATTCAGAAGTGCGAGCAGGTCAGCGCCCAGTGCGGCCTGTTCTCCGGAGCGGGGCGTGTCAGGATCAATGAAGCGGGTCGGTCCGTAACCCCTCAGGTAAGGCACGATGCAGCGACAGCCGGCTTGAACAAGTCGGGTCGAGACGTCGTCATAGGCGTGGATGTCGTAAGGGAATCCGTGGAGCAACACCACAACGGGGCCCTCGCTGGGACCTGTGTCGCGGTATGAAACGTTGAGCACGCCAGCGGGGATGTTCTTCACGGCAGGACTCCTGCAGGCATGCAGCAGAGGCGAAGCACCGACGGCTCATTTGCACGGCTATGTGCAAAACCGGGTCACCGATGCCACGCCGTGGGTGCGGGCATCGGAAGATCGGCAACGAGGTGCCAGGCAATAAAGGCCTTTCTCCTCGTTGACGGGTCGATCAGGAAACCCAGGACTCGACGGTGTCTGAACCGTGTTCGGCTTTCCATTCTTTCAGGGTTTTGTGGTTGCCGCCTTTGGTCTCGACAACTTCACCGGTGTGCGGGTTTTTGTAGACTTTCACGGCGCGGGCTTTGCGAGTGGTTTTCTCGGGGGCGGCGGCGTTCTTGCCCTGCTTGGATCCGGTAGGGTGATCCAGAATCGAAATAATATCTTTCAGGCTTTTATTGTATTCGCCCAGCAGCGTACGCAATTTGCCTTCGAATTCGATTTCCTGCTCAAGGCCTTTATCGCCTTTCATGGCTTCGAGGGCAGCAAGCTGGTCGGCAAGGTGACGTTCGAGCTGGCGGTATTCAGCAAGTTTTGACATTGGAACTCCATGTTTCGGTTTGTTGATACTGACGTGCGGCGTTAGCACTGGCGAACATTGGAGCGCACGGTGGTTACTGGTGTAACCGTGGACACTGTAGTGCGAGTCGGTGCAGGGATGCCAGTATTAAACGCAAACTTTTCTTTCTTAAATGCACGTTGGCCGACGGCGGCGTTGCCGGTCGCTTTGAACTTGCCGGTGGATCAGGCTTGCGTCAGCGCGGCGGGCTGCAAGGCTTGGTTTAACGCAGGCTTCAAAGCCAGGCCACCAAAAGAGCTGGTCGGGTCTACATAACGCAACGCCGACTTAATGTCCTTCCAGCCGACGTAACTCATGAGGCTTTTAATATCCCAACCGTTGCCGGACGCCCAAGTTGCGAAGCCCCTGCGCAATGAATGACTGCTGTAAAGGTGGTCGGGCAAGCCTGCGTCTTTAAAGATACGCCGCAACATCGGCACCAGACTGTGGGCGTTGATTGCCTCCATGGACAGGTTGCCCCAGCGGTCGATGCGACGAAACACCGGCCCCTGGGTGAGGCCGGCCACCGTGATCCAGTTGATGTAGGCGTTGACCGGGCAGAGCGTCTTCAATGCCGGGGTAGTGAACGTTGTGCCCTCGTGCTGACGATCCCCTTTGGTGTAGGGCAGGTAAAAGCTGATGCCTTCGCCCGCTTGCGCCTGGATGTTGCCCACGTCCAGCCGCGCCAGCTCATCACCGCGAAAACCCCGCCAGAAGCCGACCAACACCAGGGCAATGGAACGCCGATGGCGCATCAGCGTCCTGTGGTCACCGCGTTGCCACGCCGCCTCGGCCTCGTTCTCCAGCCACGCGACGGCCTGCTCGAGATGACGCAGCAGCAGCGGCGCCGCCTGTTTGGCCTGCGCCGGATGGACCACGCGAATGCCCTTGAGCAGTTGCCGCACGGTGGGCGTTTTGGTCGGGTCCGGAAATCCCTGGGTGACGTGCCACTGGGCCAGCGCCGCCAACCGCTGCTTCAGCGTACTGATGGCGTGCTTGTCGGCGTACTCGGCGAGGTAGCGCACGATGCCGTCACCCGTGGTTGGCAGGTACCCGCCCCACACCACCTCGAAATGCTCGATGGCCGAACGATAGCTTCGCCGCGTGTTGGCGCGGGTGCCTGCTGACAGGTACCGATCTGCCTTTTCCATAGATTCCTCGATCAACCGGGGCAATTTCAGCGCCAGCGGGACGCCTTAAAAGCTTTCGGGCTTCTGAAAAGCGATAAAGCCCTATTATCGTTTGCTTGTAGAAACATTTCCACACACGGATTTACCTGATAACGTAGCCCGTAATAACGTGTTACGTAACACGGTACGAAATAGTAGGAGCGGAGATGGCACGCGGGGGCATCAATAAGGCGGTGGTGGAGCGGGCGCGACAGGCCTTGCTGAGCAAGGGCGCTTACCCGAGCATCGACGCTGTGCGCGTTGAGCTGGGGAACACGGGCTCGAAGACCACCATTGCCCGTTATTTGAAGGAGCTGGACGCTCATGCGCCCGGTGAATCGACCACGCGCGAGCGCATGGGCGATGAGTTGAAAGCGCTGGTTGAAGGCTTGCTTGATCGCCTGACGGAAGAGGGCGCCGAGATCGTTGCGCTGGCCGAAGCGGACTTCACCCGTCAGCGGGAGGCCTGGGAAGCCCGGCTGGAAGCCCTTGAGCAAGGGCTCAAATCGGCGCAGCGCCAGACTGAATCGCAACACGCTGCGCTTACCGAACAGGGTACCCAGTTGCAGACCACCCATTCCTCCTGGCAGTCGGAACTGACGCGCAACGCCGGGCTGAGTCAGCAGTGCCAGGACCTTGAGCGGCGGGTGCAAGACAAGGACCTGCAGATCCAGTCCCTCGAAGAAAAGCATGTGCACGCCCGCTCGGCGCTGGAACATTACCGCGAGGCCATCAAGGAGCAACGCGAGCAGGACCAGCGTCGCCACGACGCCCAGCTTCAGCAGATCCAGGTGGAGCAGCGAAAACTGCAGGAGACGCTGGTCATCAAGCAGGATGAGTCCACACGCCTGAACCGCGACAACGAACGCCTGCTCGGGGAATTACGCCAGCAGGCCCGTGCGCTGGCCGACCAGCAAGACCAGGCCCAGCGCCTTGCGACAGAACTGCGCTCGGCGCAGATGGCCACCGCCAAGGCGCAAGGAGCCAGCGAACAGCTGCAAGCACAACTGGTCGCGGTGAAAGCCGAGAGCAATTCCCTGGCAACCGCCCTGGCACTGGCCGGTGAGCAAGTGGCTCAGTCAAACCAGCGTGTCGCCGCCTTGAGCGAGGAAAACCACGCCCTGCGTGCACAGGTAGCGCTTGCTCTGGAGGCAAGCGATGTGCTGACGCCGGATCAGGAGTGACACCGACCGTCACGCATCATTGATCCGACACCCGAGCCTTTACTCAAAACCGTGGAAGGCTGTTGCGCTGCCCGTCCCGCCGCTCATCATTGCTCTGCAGCCGCCGATACAGACGTAAGCGACCGTCCCGTCATCAGCTCTGCGGAAAACCATGTCCATTCAGCCCACCCCTGTCACCCGTACGCCCGCAAGCCCCTCGACCGTTGCGTTGGCGCGGGGCTCGTTGTTCAAGTTCGTCTTCCTGCTGGCGGGTGTCTTTATGCTGGCCGCTTACTTGCTGGTATTTCTCGCCCGTGATCTGGACTACACCGAGGAAGTCGAAAGCGCGTTCTACACCGAGAAGGCCGTGCGCTCACTGGAAAAATCGCTGAGCGTCACGGTCAAGGACTACGCGTTCTGGGGCGATGCCTACCGCTATCTGCATCTGAAGGTTGACCCTGACTGGGCCTTCGTCCGGCAGAACGTAGGCCCCACGCTCTACACCGATTTCGGCTTTCAAGGCCTCTTCGTCATAGATGACGCCGGGCGCACGGTGTATGCGGTGGTCGAAGGGCAGCTCGAGAAAGTCGATGCCGACGCTTGGTTAGGCGCTGCCCGGGACAAGATTCTGGCCAGGGCCCGGGAGGGCGCGGAGTCGGAAACCCCTGTCACTCTTTTTATCGACCTGAACGGCACCCCCGCGCTGGTCGCCGCAGCCGCCATCACCCCCGGCACCGATCCGAGCGTGACCCCCGATGACCGGGTGAACTCGGTAATGATCTTCGTCGATGTATTGGACGACGCCAAACTGGCCGTCATCGGCAAGGAATACGGCGTGGACGGGCTGCACGTCGCCACGCAGGAAGAACGCCATCAGGTCTCGATCTTCCCGCTGGGTGAGGGCGGTGCGGCCGGTGCCTTGCACTGGACGCCACCCAAGCCGGGCCAGCGCTTGATGGCGATGGGGTTGCCGCTGATTGGCCTGGCCGCTGCGCTGGTGTGCTTGATGACCTGGGCCATTCTGCGTCGCACCACCGCCGCCGCGCGTTCTCTGGATGACAGTTATACGTCCCTGCAGAAAAGCGAAAGCGCACTGGCGACCAGCGAGGCGCGGTTCCGTGACGTGGTCGAAGCCAGCTCCGACTGGGTCTGGGAGATCGACAGTGAAGGACGCTTCACCTACCTGTCTGACCGCTTTGAAAGCGTGACCGGCCTGGACCGCGCGCAGTGGATCGGTGCCTTGATGGACGACCTGCTGCAAACCGAACTCGGCCATGTCTCTCAGTGGCTGGCCATCCCTAATCGCCGCCCCGACATCACCATCCAGTGCCGCTACCTGGAAACGTGTGGCCGCGAGCGCATCAGTCGCCTTTCGGCGCGGTCGATGGTGGCGGGCGGGTTCAGAGGCACGGCCACTGATGTCACCGAAGAAGTGGAAGCCCGGCGGCGCATCGAATTCCTGTCTCAGCACGACGCCCTGACCGGTCTGCCTAATCGGGTCAGGTTGCAGGAGTTTCTCGACGGCAAGCTTAAGGCGCTGCCGACCCTGGACCAGCCGCTGGTGATGCTAAGCCTCGACCTGGACCGCTTCAAGCCGGTCAACGACCTGCTCGGCCACGCCGCCGGAGACCGCGTGCTCAATGACGTGTCCAGCCGGTTGTCCGACTGCGTCCGCCATGGCGATCTGGTCGCGCGCGTGGGCGGTGATGAATTCGTGCTCATCCTCAGCGACACCAGGACCCAGGACGAGGTGGAGTCGTTGTGCCGACGGCTGATCGACTCCATCGAACGCCCGGTGCAAATCGACGACCAGGAAATATTCGTCAGTGCGAGCATCGGCATCGCCATGGCGCCCACTGATGCGCGCGAGGCGGCCGAATTGCTGCGTTACGCCGACATCGCGCTGTACGAGGCCAAGGCCAGCGGCCGGGGCACCTGGCGGTTCTATGCCGGCGACATGAACGCCAAGATCATTGAGCGCCGCCGGCTGGAGAGCGACCTGCGCTATGCCATCAAACACAACGAGCTGCGCCTGCATTTCCAGCCGCGTTTCCGTATCTGCGATGGCGAAATGGTGGGCGCCGAAGCGCTCGTGCGTTGGCAGCATCCACAGCGTGGCCTGATTCCGCCGGACACTTTTATTCCGATCGCCGAAGAAAGCGGGCTGATCATTCCGCTCAGTGACTGGGTCATGACTCAGGCATGCAGTGAAGCCACGCGCTGGCCGAAACACCTGTTCATTTCCATCAACCTGTCGCCTGCCGAGTTCAAGCGCGGCAACCTGCCGTCGCGCATTCATTTTGCGCTCAAGGCCACCGGCATCGAGCCGTCGCGGGTCGAACTGGAGATCACCGAAGGGGTGATGATCGAGGACGCCGTGGGTGCGCTGGACGTCATGCTGACCCTCAAGCAACTGGGGGTGCGGATTGCCATGGACGACTTCGGCACCGGCTATTCATCTTTGAGTTACCTGCGCACATTCCCCTTCGACGGCCTGAAGATCGACCGAAGCTTCCTGACCCGCCTCAGCGAAAGCGAAGGCGACCGCTCCATCGTCCAGGCCATCGTCGGGCTCGGCCGCGCGCTTTCATTGACGGTCACCGCCGAGGGCATCGAAACCGCCGAGCATGTGCAATTGCTCAAGGCGGTGCAGTGTGAGGAGGGTCAGGGCTATTTCCTGAGCCACCCGCTGACCACGCCAGACTTCCACGCACTGTTGGCAGCGAGAAATACGGCAGGGCTGGGCACAACCGTATAAAGTGCGCGCGCTGCACACGCAGCGCTTTGCAGGCCACCCCGGTTTCCCGGCCCGGCCTCTGCCGCCTTCTTTATCTGGAGTGTTCATGACCCCTCGCGCTGTTTTCACCGAAGGCTCGGTGGCCCGGCACGTCATGGTGATGTCGAGCACCAGCGCGTTGAGTCTGCTCGCGGTGTTCCTGGTGGACATCCTCACCCTGCTGTACGTGTCGATGCTGCACGATCCGTTACTGCTCGCGGCAACGGGGGTGGCAAAGGTGCTGATCTTCCTCAACAGCGCAGTGTCCAGCGGGCTGATCATTGCCGCCGCGACGGTGCTCTCGGAGCGGATCGGCCATCGCGCCTCGAAGGCCTCTTCGCGGATGGTCACTCATTTGATGCTGATGGTTGTCGTAGCGTCCGGCGCAGCGGCGGCCTTGCAGCTGGCGTTGCTGGTTCCGCTCACCCGTTGGCTCGGCGCGGACGCCAATACGTACGAAGCCGCACGGGTCTTTATCTGGCTGACGCTACCGTTCAGCGTGCTGCAGTCGGCCATGCAGATGGCGGCGCAGATCCTGCGAACCACCGGTGACAGCCGCCGGGCCCTGTGTGTGGTGTTATCGGGCGCGGCGACCCTGGCGGTGGCCGACCCGTTGTTCATTTTCGGGTTTGGCCTTGGCCTTGAGGGCGCGGGGATTTCCTACGCGCTGTCGGCGCTGGTGTCCCTCGGCCTGGGCATTTACTGGCTGCGTGCGCGGCTGGCGATGCGGTTCTCGATCAACCTTCGGCTGCTGCACCTGCACGCGATGAACGTCATGAAGGTCGGTTTGCCGGCCATGGTCGGCAACCTGGCAACGCCTGTCGGCCTGACGTACCTGGTCTCGTCGATCGGCGCGTACGGGACTTCGGCGCTCGCAGCGATGTCGGTGATGGACCGTGTCATGCAACTCGCGTACTGCGTGTTCTTTTCCCTTCCCAGTGCCCTTGCGCCCGTGCTGGGGCAGAACATCGGCGCCCATCGCCACGCCCGCGTGGCCTCGGCCATCGGTTTCAGCCGCAAGCTGGTGATTGTGTATGGCCTGCTGGTCTGGGCCGTGTTGCTGCTGGTGGCCAACGGGCTGGCCGACACGTACGAACTGGAGGGCACCGGGCGCGCTATCTTGCTTGCTTTCTGCCAGGTCGGCGGCGGGTTGTGGGCCGTGATTGGCCTGGATTTTGTCGCCATCGCCATGTTCGTGACGCTGGGCCGACCTTGGCTTGTGGCGCTCTTTGCCTGGCTGCGGGCAACGCTGGGCACCGTGCCGTTCGTATTGGGTGGCATTCATCTGTTCGGCGCGGCCGGCGCATTCCCCGCGATGCTCACCGGCAACGCCTTGATTGCCGTGACTTCGATTACAATCGCGTCCCTCACGGCGCGGCGCTTTTTTCAGCGCCGAGGCAATGTGCAGGCGGTGGCCTAAGCAAGTGTTGCCGCGCTCGGTAGGGCTTTATTTGAATCAACGAGACAAGGTGTTATGACAGACGACGAATCAGGGAATGACTCGCCCGAGGTGGCTTCGCCGAAACGGCGCCGAGCGCCCAAGGGCGAAATGCGTCGTGCCGCCTTGCTCGATGCGGCCACCGTGGTCTTCGCCCGCAACGGCTATTCCAGTGCTTCAATGAAGGATGTCGCCCAGCTTGCCGGCATCACCACGGTAGGCCTGCTTCATCATTTTCCGAACAAGGAAGCGCTGCTCAACGCGCTGCTGGAACGGCGTGATCAGCGGGTGGTGTCGCGGTTCAGTGAGCTGACCATGGAGATGACGCTGGAGGGGTTCATCAAATTCGTCAGGATGAGCATGAGTTTCAGCGTCCAGGACGCTGCGGAGTGCCAGGCGGCGATGGTGCTGAATACGGAAAGCCTGGCCGAGGCGCATCCGGCCTTCACCTGGTACAAGACACGCTTTCACATCACCCACGAGCATGCGCGTGGGCATCTTCAGGCATTGATCGAGGCGGGAGAGGTGCGGCGTGACATCGATGTGAAAGGACTCGCCCAAGAGATGTTTTCAGTCATGGACGGTGTGCAGATCCAGTGGCTCAGGGCCCCGGAGGAGGTCGACGTGATGGCCGTATTCGATGGCTACCTGCGCCGTTTGAAAGCAGATCTTCAAGCCCGTCCCTGAGCCTGAAGTGGTTGGCTGATTACCGGTCGGGCGACCGAATCAGTAGGTTTGCGACGCGCTGACCTGCACGGCCTTGCGCAATGGCAGCGGCAGCGGGTTGCTGTCGCGGGTGGTCAGGTGTTCCGGGAACAGCGTGATCAAGGTGCGATCCAGCGGCAGGTCTTCGGAGTCCGGTCCTACGAGAATCTTGAACTTGCCCGCGTCCACATCCCAGCTGTCGGTCTTCTCGACGTAATACGCCAGCGAGCGCGAATCGATCGGGATGCTCACGGTCTTGCTCTCACCCGGTTGCAGGTAAACCTTGGTGAAGCCCTTCAGCTCTTTCTCGGGACGGTCAACCGCAGGGTTGTTGGGGTGCACGTACAGCTGCGCCACTTCGAACCCAGCCTTGTCGCCTGTGTTGGTCACCTTGAACGTGACATCAACGGTGCTGCCCGGCGCCATGACGTTGGTCGAGAGTTTCAGGTCGCTGTAATCGAACGTGGTGTAAGACAGGCCGTAACCAAACGGATAAAGCGGCTTGGCGTGCTTCTTGTCATAACCGCGATAGCCCAGGTACAGGCCTTCGCTGTACGTCATTTCAGTCAGTGCATTGTCGCCACGGTAGGCGGCCGGATCCGAATACGAGGCGTAGCTCGGATTGTCCTCGATCTTCTTGTCGATGGTGATCGGCAGCTTGCCCGACGGGTTGACCTTGCCGTACAGAATCTCGGCCAGGGCCTGGCCGCCTTGCTGACCCGGGAACCAGGCTTGCAGCGATGCACCGACCTTGCTTGCCCACGGTTGCATGTCCATCGAACCGCCGCCGTGCATGACCACGATGGTGTTTGGGTTGGCCTTGGTGACGTAGCTGATCAACTCCGCTTGTTGATCAGGCAGCTCGAAACCGTGGTCCGAACCTTCGCCTTCGTGCTCATAGTTCGAGCCCGTGGCGATGACGACCGCGTCATATTTCGACAGATCCTTCGGTGGGCGCAGCGCCGCCCAGCTCATTTGCACGCCGGTGACGCCACCCAGCGCAGGGATGAAGTTGCCCTGGACGCGTTGGTACTCAAGCTTCACCGAGTAGGATTTGCCAGCGACCAGTGCTGCGGTTTTACCTGATGTGGTCAACGCGTTGACCACGTCGCCGGAGTAAGGTACGCCGTCGCTCTGCAGGACCAGCTCATCATTGACCCACAGTTTGTACGGGCCGTCCGCGCGGACCTTGAACACTTGTGCGCCAGAGACCGTCGGCTTGATGGTCGCCGTGTAGCGTGCCGAGAACGCGCCGGGGGTCGGGCTGAAACCTGATACGGCGGTGGTGCCCGCATTGGTTTCGTTGGTGCCGGTGGTCCAGTTGAGGTTCACGCCAGGCTCGACGCGGGTCACCGCCGGGCTACCGGAGAAGCTGGTGTTGGCGAAGTATTCGGCCTTCACGCCGGCGTTATTCACGTTATTGCTGCCAACGGCCGGCTGATACCAGGCAGAGGCTTTCGGATTGAGGCTCAGCTCGGGCAGGTACGTGACGTTCGCACTGCTGGACGCCAGTTGCTGCAGGCCGCTCAGCTCGGTGACGTAGCTGTTGGGCGGCGAGTTCGCGGTGCCGAACGGCGACCCGGGCGCCTGGTATGCCCAGTCACCAATCACAGCGATTTTGGCCGTGCGGTCCAGAGGCAGCAGCGGCTTGCCTGCGGCGGTTTTTTCGTTGCGCAGCAGCACGATCGACTCACGGGCGGTGTTCAGCGATGCGCGCTGACCATACTCGGGGTGGTCCAGGGTCGTTGCGGTGTTGAGGTTTTCCTGGAAGTCGTAGCTGACGATGGCGCGAAGGTTACGCTTGACCTTGTCGTCGATGACGTTCTGGCTCAGTTGCCCGCTCCACACGTACGGCATCAGGTTGGCTTCGGTGAATTGCAGGCCCGACGGCATGTCGATGTCGGTGCCGGCCCACGCGCCTTTGAACGCGTTATGAATCGCGTTGAAGTCGCTGATGACGGTGCCCTGATAGCCCCATTCACCCTTGAGCACGTCAGTGATCAGGTGGTGGTTTTCGCAGGCGTAATCGCCATTGATCTTGTTGAACCCGCACATGATCGACGCGACGTTGGCGTTCTTCACCATCGATTCGAAGCCCGGCAGGTACAGCTCACGCAGGGTGCGTTCATCTACGACGACGTTGAGTGCCTGACGGTTGGCTTCCTGCTCGTTGGCCAGGTAATGCTTGCCGCTGGCCTGTATGCCTTGCGCCTGAATGCCGTTGACCACGGCCGGCGCCAGCACAGCGCCGATGAACGGGTCTTCGCCGCTGGCGTATTCTGCCGAACGACCGTTGTACGGCGTGCGGTAGAGGTTGACGCCCGGGGACAGCATTTGCTGACCGCCGGAGATACGCGTTTCGTAGGCAATCGCGAGGCCGAATTCCTTGGCGCGGTTGATGCTCCAGGTCGCCGCGAGGGCCGACTGCGATGGGTACTGTGCACCGAAGGTGGCGTTGTTGACGTGTACGCCCATGGAGGAGTCATACGCGACGGTGCCCTTGATGCCCCACTTGAGCAGCGATGGAATCATGTGACCGTCGTTGACGCGGGTGAAGTTGATCTTCTCGGACTGATTCATGTTGTCCAGGATCGAACTGACCCGGGCTTCCACGGCGTTCCCGGTGGCGGGCGTGACTGCCGCCAGCGCCAGGTTGGCTTGCAGAACGCCAAGGGACAACAGGCTCAACGCCAGGGTGTGTTTGAAAGCAGACATCGGGAATGCGCTCTGTGGTCGCTGACGGAGGCCGGACGGCGGGGTGCGTGGGTCGGTCATGGCTTTTGCACCAGCGCCGGGGCATCACCGGTGTCGACCGGAGCGTCTAGCACGGTGGAGGAGGATTGAGTCGTCGGCACGGCGACCTTGTCGACGCCGGAAAGCTGCTCGCGCTGTTTTTCAACATGGGCACGAACGGTTTCGGCCGAGTTCGACGTTTGAGTGGACGTTGAGTCCGCTGCAACCGCCGCAAAACTGCAGGCGCCAAAAAGCACGACGCTGCAAACAGACAGCAAGGGTCTATTCATCGATTGTTTCTCGATTGAGTGTGTGGAATTAAATAAACGCGCAAACCCGCCTCGAGAGAAGAGGGCGAACAGTAAGTCCGGGGAATCTACTGATTAGTTCAGCGTTTGCAAGATTATTTTTTAAATGACTACCGGTGATCGAAAAAAGGCGAGCTGCAGAGGTGGGTGACGCCTGGGCGAGGGGCGGCAGTCGAAAGACAGTCCGCGCTTTTGCACAATAAAACACCATCTAATGGCGTATAAACGCTATAGGAATGGCGTTTAAGTCTATAAATCAGCCGATAATTGCCATATGGAAAACCTAATTGCTATTAGGTTTAGCTTGCTGGTAAGCTTTCTCGGCGCTGAGTAACGCTTGGAAAATCAGACGACCGCATAGCCGCCTTAGTTGCCGACGAACCCTTGATAGTTAAGGCGGTTTATGGCGTTCGCTTATGCGTGGTCCGTTCGTTAGTTGCGCTCAATAGTTAACCTTGTGTGCGGTCGATGCCATTGAATCAAGATTCAATGGCAAAGCAATTGTGCGCGCACTTATAAAGTGGCTTTCATGCCGTTGATTAAACAACCTTCACCCGCTGATCATCATCCAGAACATTAACCACCATGCCGTTAACCCCGCGCGACGCCAGACAACTGCAGATTCCGGACGCCGGGCAGGTGTGCGCGTGGCTGTCAGCGAACGCCGGGCTCAAGGCGCTTGACCTGGAGCGGGCCCGGCGCCTGGTGGCCGAGTCCGAAGGCTCCGGATTGCTGGCGCTGCTGACCCGTCTGGGGCTGGTGTCGGAAACCGAGATGGCCCGGGCCTGGGCGGCGCTGCTGCACACGCCCTTGCTGGCGCTGGACGCAGCGGCCGACATGATCGATCCCTTGCCCGCTTTGACCGAGCGCTTCATGCGGCATTTCCAGGTGGTACCGCTGGCGTGGCGCGAAGACGGTCTGCACGTGGTCTCGGCCAACCCCAGCGAGGGCTACGCCTTTGAAGCCATCGCCTATTGCTGTCAGGTACCGGTGTGGCTGTCGATCGGTTCGCGCAATGACGTCGACACCCTGATCGAGCGCTATTACGGTCAGGGTCGCAGCGCAATCGGCACACTCATTGAATCCCTGGACGACACCCACGGTTCGCCCGAAGACATCGAGCACCTGAAGGACCTTGCCTCCGAAGCGCCCGTGATACGGCTGGTCAACCTGATCCTGCAACGCGCTGTCGAGCAACGCGCCTCGGACATTCACATCGAGCCGTTCGAAAGCCAGCTCAAGGTCCGTTACCGCATTGACGGTGTGCTTCACGAAGCGGAGGCACCGCCGTCCAGTTCATCGGCAGCAGTGATTTCCCGGCTGAAAATCATGGCGCGACTGGACATCGCCGAACGTCGTTTGCCCCAGGACGGCCGCATCATGCTGCGCATTCAGGGCAAAGAGCTGGACCTGCGGGTGAGCACCGTGCCGACCAGTTTCGGCGAGTCGGTGGTGATGCGCTTGCTTGACCGCCAAACCATCCAGTTCGACTTCCACAGCCTGGGTTTCGACGGCGAGCGGCTTGACGCTTTTCTGGCGGTGCTGGAACGCCCCCACGGCATCCTGCTGGTGACCGGCCCCACTGGTTCCGGCAAGACCACCACGCTGTACACCGCGCTGTCGCGGCTCAACACCGCCGAGCGCAAGATCATCACCGTTGAAGACCCGGTCGAGTATCAACTCGAAGGCATCAACCAGATTCAGGTCAAGCCGGCCATCGGCCTGGACTTCGCCGGGGCGCTGCGCTCCATCGTCCGGCAAGACCCGGACGTGATCATGATCGGCGAGATGCGAGACCTTGAAACCTGCCGCATCGCCATCCAATCCTCGCTGACCGGCCACCTTGTGCTTTCCACCTTGCACACCAACAGCGCCGCGGCGAGTATCACGCGCTTGCTGGACATGGGCGTCGAGAGCTACCTCATCGCCTCGACCGTCAACGGGATTCTCGCCCAGCGTCTGGTGCGGCGCCTCGATCCCCAAACCCGCGAAGCCTTCGAGCCGCCGCAGGCGTTGATCGATGAGCACGGTCTGGAGCGTTTCACCGACGAGCGTCCCATTGTGCTGTACCGCCCGCGCACCGATGCGCCCGGGGGCGGTTACCGCGGCCGCAGTGCAATCACTGAACTGCTGGTGATGAACGAAGAATTGCGCGGCCTGCTGATGAGCCGTGCCGATGCGTCGACCCTGGAGCACGCCGCACGCCGCGCCGGATTGCGCACCCTGCATGAGGAAGGCCTGCGCCAGGCGGTGGCGGGGATTACCTCGCTGGAAGAAGTCCTGCGCGTGACCCGAGGCGAATGACATGAGCGCGTTCAAATACCGCGCCCTGGACGGGCAGGGCGATCAGCAGCAAGGCTTGCTGGACGCCGCCGACCGCGACACGGCCATCGCCTTGCTGCAAAAGCGCGGGCTGATGGTGCTGCAGATCGATCCCTCCAGCACGGGTGGCCTGCGTCAGGCCCTCGGGCGCGACGCGCTGAGCGGCGCCGCACTGATGAGCTTTACCCAGCAACTGGCAACCTTGCTCGGCGCCGGCCAGCCTTTGGAACGCTCGTTGACCATTTTGCTGCGCCAGCCCGGCCAGGCCCGGCGCCAGATTCAGACCCGCGCGCTGATCGAGCGCATTCGCGAGCAGGTCAAGGCCGGCAAGCCGCTGTCGGTGGCGCTGGAAGAAGAGGGCCGGCAGTTTTCGCCGCTGTACATCAGCATGGTCCGCGCCGGCGAGGCGGGCGGTGCGCTGGAAAACACCCTGCGCCAGCTCAGCGAGTACCTGGAACGCAGCCAGATGCTGCGCGGCGAAGTCATCAACGCGCTGATCTATCCGGCATTCCTGGTGGTCGGCGTACTCGGCTCCCTGGCGCTGTTGCTCGCCTACGTGGTGCCGCAATTCGTGCCGATCTTTCGCGACCTGGGCGTGCCGATCCCCTTCATCACCCAGGCGATTCTCTGGCTGGGGCAATGCCTCAGTGACTACGGGTTGATGCTGCTCGCGGGCAGCGTCGCGCTGATCTGGGCCGTCGCCCTGCGGTCGCGCGATCCACAGCGCCGCTTGCGACGTGACCGGAGGCTGTTGCGCATGCGTGTGCTCGGGCCGTTGCTGCAGCGCATCGAAGCCGCGCGTCTGGCACGCACGTTGGGCACGTTGTTGAGTAACGGCGTGGCGCTGTTGCAGGCGTTGGTGATCGCACGTCAGGTGTGCAGCAACCGGGCCTTGCAACGGCAGGTGGAGCAGGCCAGTGAGTCGGTCAAAGGCGGCGGCACGCTGGCCAGCGCCTTTGGCGAGCAACCGTTGTTGCCGGACCTGGCCCTGCAAATGATCGAGGTCGGCGAACAGGCCGGCGAACTGGACACGATGCTGCTGAAGGTAGCCGACGTGTTCGACGTCGAGGCCAAACGTGGCATCGACCGCATGCTGGCCGCGCTGGTGCCGACCCTGACGGTGGTCATGGCGGCGCTGGTGGCAGTGATCATGCTCGCCATCATGCTGCCGCTGATGAGCCTGACCAGCAATATCTGAACCTCTGAATCGCTCTAATCCGGGCCGCGACACGGCCCCATCATCCGCTCCTTTGAACCCGAGAACCGAACCGATGCGCCGTCCACCGTTCACTGTTGCAAAACGCCGCCAGCGCGGCTTTACCCTGCTGGAGATGCTTGCGGTTATCGTGCTGCTGGGCATCGTCGCGACCATCGTTGTGCGCCAGGTGGGCGGCAACGTCGACAAGGGCAAATACGGCGCCGGCAAGGCGCAGCTGGCGAGCCTCGGCATGAAGATCGAAAGCTACGCGCTGGACCTGGGCTCGCCGCCCAAGAACCTGCAGCAACTGGTCGACAAGCCGGCCAACGCACCGGGCTGGGCCGGGCCGTACGCCAAGCCGTCGGACCTCAAGGACCCGTTTGGTCACGGCTTCGGCTATCGCGCCCCGGGTCAGCACGGCGCGTTCGATTTGATTTTCTACGGCCAGGACGGTCAGCCGGGTGGCGAAGGCTACAACGCCGACCTGGGCAACTGGGAGTAAGCGGCAGCATGAACGCGCCTGCGCCAAGCCGTGGTTTCACCTTGCTGGAGATGCTGGTGGTTATCGTCTTGATGAGCATCGGCATCGGCGTGGTCGGGTTTGGCTTGCACAGGGGCTTGCAGCAGGCTGCCGATCGCCAGTTGCTCGGGCAGATGGTGCAGGCGCTGAGGACGACGCGCAGCGCGGCGATTATCAGCGGACAGCCGCGCGAGACATTATTCGACCTCGGTCATCGCACATTTCAGGCGCCCGGCAGACCGCCGCAACAATGGCCGGCCGAGGTCGGCGTGGAGCTGAACACGGCGGCGGGTCTGGATGCTGCGTTCGCGTTCTACCCGGACGGCAGCTCCAGCGGTGGCAACCTGGTGGTGTTCCAGGGTGAGCGGCGCTGGCGCATCGACATCGGCTGGCTCACCGGCGGCGTCAAGGGCCACGCCCTTCCATGAACATTCCTGCACGTCAGACCGGTTTTACGCTGCTGGAAATGCTCGCCGCGCTGGTGATCATGGCCCTGTGCAGCGGCGTGCTGTTGATGGCATTCGGGCAGAGCGCGCGGTCGTTACAGCAGGTAGACCGTGCGGACCGGCTCAGCGAAGCAGCCCGTTCGGTACTCGACGAACAGACCCTCGGCGTCTTGCAACCGGCGCACAGCAGTGGCGTGACGGACGACGGCATTCAGTGGGCCATGGGCGTCTCGGCGTTACCCACCGACGCCGGGCAGCCGCGCCTGTTACGGGTGGAGCTGAAGGTGAGCGAAGGCCGGCGTCAGGCGCGCTTCAGCACGTTGCGCCTGGTGAGCGCGGCGAAGGTGGGCGCGCCGTGAACAGGCATCAAAGCGGTTTCACCCTGCTGGAAATCCTGATCGTGCTCAGTCTGCTGGCGGTGCTGCTGACCCTGGTGGGCGGCGCCCTGGTCGGCGCCAACCGCGCAGTGCTCACCGCCGATCGCTACACCACAGGCCTGGATGAGCGACGTGCGGCTCAAGGCTTTTTGCGTCAGGCCATCAGCCAGGCGCTGCCGCTGGATCTCGCAGAAAACGATCATGGCGGCGCCGGACTGTTCGTTGGCTCCGCGCAGCGCATGCAGTTTGCGGCGGCCTTGCCCGGCAACCTGGGCGGCGGCATCCAGCAACACACGCTGGAACTGAGCGGCCCGCCATTGGACCGTCGCCTGCAGATTGCCTTCGCCCAGGTGCAAGACAACGTGTTGCGGGCGTGGGGCGAGCCTCAAGTGTTGCTGCATGGCGTGCGCGATCTGTCGTTGAGCTATCGCGGCACGACGCCCGAAGGTGTGCCGACGGGCTGGATCGATCAATGGCCGTGGCCCAATCGCTTGCCACGCGCGGTGCGTGTCGCGGTGCAGATGGACGGCGCTGTGCGGTGGACCGGCGAAGTGATTGCCCTGCGCCTTGATCTGTCAGGGGGGGCCGGCGGCCGCGCGTCAGGCGCGGGAGGCGCGCCATGAACCGGCAGCGCGGTGTCGCCTTGCTGCTGGTGCTCTGGGCATTGGCAACGTTAAGCCTGCTGCTTGGCGGGCTGGCCGGTTGGGTGCAACTGGAAACACGCCAGGCGGCGTGGCAGCGCCAGCACACCCAGGCGCTGTTGGCGGCGCAGGCCGGCATGAACCTCGCGTTGCAGGCGCTGCTGGACGTGGATCACCGACCGCGCTGGATCGCCGACGGCCGCGGCGTGGCGCTGGCGTTCGACGACGCGCGACTGGTCGTGCGGGTCAGCAGCGAGCGCGGCAAGCTCGATTTGAATGCGGCCAGCGATGGTGACATCACCCGCGTCGCCCAGGCCTGCGGCGCTGATCGTGATCAAGCGACACGTCTGGGCCGGGCTTTACAGGCACGTCGCAACGGCAGCGCCGCGCCGTTGCGGGTGATCGAAGAATTACGCCAGGTGCCAGGCATGACCCAGGCCCTGTACGAGCGCCTGGCGCCGCACGTGACGCTGTGGAGCGGACTGGCACGTCCGGACGCCGCGTTTGCCTCACCGTTGCTGCGCAGCGCCTTGAACCTGCCGCAGCCGATCGCCATGGGCGCTGACCCTGGCAGCGTGTTGAGCATCGACAGCCAGGCGCAGCTGCCGGGTGGCGTGATCGCCCGGCTCCAGACCACCGTTCTACTGTCTCCATCGGAGGATAACGCTCAGCCGTATCGGGTGCTGCGTTGGCAAGAATGAACTCACTTTTTTCCGTCCCGGCACCGATTCGCGCCCATGTGACGAACCTTGAACATCGCTGGCAAGGCAGTGCGGCGCAGCGGTTCTGGCAGCTGTGGCTGGCCGAATTGCGCGGTTGCGTGCCCGCGGGTTTGCGCCAGCGCTTCAGTGCGCAGACACCCGTGCAAATACATCGTTGGCCGATCACCGCGCCGCTGCCTGTGGCGCCGGCCGGGGTGCGTCATGTGCTGCTGCTTCCGGCGGCGTCGGTGATGGTTCATCGCCTGCAATTGCCGGTGGCGGCGGCGCGGGACCTCAACGCGGTGCTCGGCTATGAGCTGGACAAGTACACGCCGTATCCCCGTGATCAGTTGTGCTACGTCGTGCGCGAAGACGGGCGCAGCGCGGGCGGGTTGCAGATCACCCTGATAGCCATTGTCCGCGAGCGTCTGCAGCAGATTCTGGCTGACTGCGCGGCCCATGGCCTGACGTTGCAGGGCGTGGACGTCTGCGCAGACGACGGTACGCCGTGGGGCGTTGATCTGCTTCCCGAGTCCGCTCGTCCTGTGAATCGGCGCGCCGGCGTTGACCGGCGTCGGCTGCTGGCCGGGCTGTGCGCCGTGCTGCTCGTCACCCTGATGGTGCTGTGGTTGAACGACCGGCAGCAGCGGCTGCAAGGCATGCGCGCCACGGTGCAGTCGCAGAAAGGCGAAGTGGCGGCGTTACAAAGCCTTCGCCAGCAATTGACCAACAGCCTCGGTGCTGCCCAGTACCTGACCCGGCACAAGGCCGCGCGCCCGGGCATGGCCGCGCTGCTCAGTGAACTGACCGCCTGCCTGCCCGACGACACCTGGCTGGAGCAACTTGAAATCGACGCGGGCGATGTGTCGTTTTCCGGGCAGAGCGTGCGCGCCAGTGCACTCATTGGCCTTTTAAAGGATTGCCACAGCCTGGAGAACCCGCAGTTTCAAGGGGTTATTCAGCCCGACGCCGACAGCGGCAAAGACCGCTTTTCGCTGCACGCACGCTTGCACCAGGAGGCCGCCGATGCGCCGAACCCTGACACCCCGTGAGCTGACACCCCGTGGACGCCGCGGCGCTGCACTGATCCTGCTCGCGCTGATGCTGGCCGCAGGCTATTGGCTGTTGATCGACAGCTGGTTTGCCGGCCCGTTACGCGACATTGCCGAGGAGACCGGGCAGCTCACGTCCCGGCAGCAGCGTTACGCCAGTCTGCTGCTGCAGCGCGAAAGCCTGAACGCCGCGCTGGAAACGGCCAGGCAGGACCCGGCCAGCGGCGCCAGTCTTCTGCCCGGCGAAGACCCGAGCGCCGTGGCGGCTGATCTCATGCAGCACGTCGCTGACCTCATTAGCGCACAAGGCGCCAAGGGCGGCGGCTGCACGCTGACCCAACGCATGCCGATCACCCCGGAGCAGGACGGCAGCGAGCCGTTTCGTCAGGTCAAGGTCAGCGTTTCCCTGACGTGCGCCATTGAGCCGCTGATGGCCGTCCTGCACGCGCTGGAAACCCAGCGGCCGTTGCTGTTCATCGACCACATGAGCGTGCGCCGCGCGACCGGTGCGCCGGGCAAAGGCGGGGCAGGGGGGCTGATGGTGCAACTGTTGGTTCGCGGCTATTTGCAGCCGGTTGCGGTTCAGGCCGTCGCCGAACAGCCCGCCGTCGAACAGTCTGCCTCAGCACAGGCCACCCCATGACCCACGTTGCACGTATCGCCGAGCGCTGGCTGATGGCGTTCATTCTTGCCGCGCTGGTGCTGATCGCGCTGGTGCTCAACGGCGCCTGGCAGTCGGCCGACTGGCTGCCGGCCCAACCGGATTCGCACCAGGCGATTATGGCGAAAACGGCCCCGTTGACGCACGTCGAGCTGTCCAGCCTTGCCAATGCCTGGCAGACCCCGCTTTTCAGCGTCGAGCGCCGACCGGACCTGCAGCAGACGGCCAGCCAGGCCGCGTCCAGCCTCAGTGGCCTGGCCCTGACCGGCGTGCTGCTCGACGGCACGGTGCAGCTGGCTTTGATCAAACCGGCCACCGGCCCCGGCCTGAAGGTTCGACTCAACGACACACTGCCCAACGGCTGGACACTGCGCGCGATCAGCCCGTCCAGCGCCACCTTCGAGCTGGGTGAGCGCAACGAAACCCTGACTGTCCGGCGCCTGCGACTGCCTGCTCCGTCGACCCAACCTCCGCTTTCCCTTTCCCGTGAAGACCTCCATGAAACTGCCCCGTAATCCTTCCACGCGCCGAGCGCGCAACGCCACGTCCGGCGCTCATCCCGACAATCATCCACTCGCAACGTTGCGTTCGCCGTGGCTGTGCCTGGCCGCTGCCGTCGCCTTGAGCGGCTGTGCCACCGCGCCGACTACGCTGGAGCCGGACAACGGCATGCTGCGCGAGGCGCTGGACGGCACCGGAAGCCAGCGTCGAGCGGTTGATCCGGGCAGCCAACGGTTGCCCGCCGAGCCTCAAACCAGTGCCGCGGACAACTCGACGCCAGGCACCGGCACCCGGCAAATCATTCGGGGCACGCAGCGTTTTGTGAAAGCCCCGGCCGCAGGCGCCGCAACGCCACGCCCAGCTGAGGGCGACATCGTCTTCAATTTCGCCAACCAGCCCATCGAAGCGGTGATCAACAGCATCCTCGGCGACATGCTCCACGAGAGCTACACCATTGCCCAAGGGGTGAAGGGTGAGGTGAGCTTTTCCACGTCCCGGCCGGTGAACCCGCAGCAGGCACTGTCGATCCTGGAGACGCTGCTGTCGTGGACCGACAACGCCATGATTCGCCAGGGCAACCGCTACGTCATCCTGCCGGCCAGTCAGGCGATTGCCGGCAAGCTGGTGCCGGAAATGGCCGTGGCCCAGCCGTCTGCCGGGTTGTCGGCACGGTTGTTCCCGCTGCGCTACATCTCCGCCACCGAGATGCAGAAGCTGCTCAAACCCTTTGCCCGGGAGAACGCGTTTCTGCTGGTGGACCCGGCGCGCAATGTGCTCAGCCTGGCGGGCACCGCTGATGAACTGGCGAACTACCAGCAGACCATCGACACCTTCGACGTCGACTGGCTGAAGGGCATGTCGGTGGGCGTGTTCGGGCTGCAACGCGCCTCGGTGAGCGAGCTGATGCCGGAGCTGCAGAAACTGTTCGGACCGGACAGCGGCATGCCCCTGGCGGGCATGGTGAGGTTTTTGCCCATCGAACGGACCAACTCGGTGGTAGCGTTCTCGTCGCAGCCCGAGTACCTGAATGAGGTGGGCACCTGGATTCACACCATCGATGAGGGCGGCGGTAACGAGCCGCAGTTGTACGTGTACGACGTGCGCAACATGAAGGCCACGGACCTGGCCAAATACCTCAAGCAGATCTACGGCACGGGCGCAGTGCGGGAGGAGGCCGCCGCCAAAGTCGCACCCGGTTTGCGCACGCGGTCGATGTCGTCGCTGACGGGCGGCACGTCCGGTAGCACAGCCGGCGGTCTCGGTTCAGGCAACGGGCTGGGAGGCGGCACCGGTTTGGGCGGCAGCAACCAGACCACTACCGCCACGGATGACGAGCAGGAGCAAGACAACGACGCCGGCAGCGACGCCAGTGCCGACGACAGCGGCAGCGCGTCATCGGGCACTGCCGCCACGGGCAGCGGGCAGAAAGGCCTCGACTCGGCCACCCGCATCTCGGCGCAGAAAAGCAGCAATCAGTTGCTGGTGCGCACACGGCCCGCGCAATGGAAAGAGATCGAGGCGGCGATCAAGCGTTTGGACAACGCACCGCTGCAAGTGCAGATCGAAACGCGGATTCTCGAGGTCAAGCTCACCGGCGAGCTGGATCAGGGTGTCCAGTGGTACCTCGGGCGCCTGGCCGGCAATTCCGCCAGTACCACGGTCGCCAACACCGCTGGCAGTCAGGGAGCACTGGGCGGAGGCGGGGCCGGGCTGGGTTCGACCGATTCGTTGTTTTATTCCTTTGTCAGCACCAACCTGCAAGTGGCGATTCATGCGCTGGAGACCAACGGCCGCACCCAGGTGCTGTCGGCGCCG
>NZ_DASVUM010000237.1:0-27702 GCF_036387035.1 Pseudomonas sp.
CCGATTCACGAGCTGATCGCCGACCATGCGCGCATTCGTCCCGACGCCATTGCGCTGGTTCATGGCGAGCAGCGCCTGACCTTCGCCGAGTTCGACCGCCGCGCCAACCAGCTGGCCCACGCCTTGCGCGCCCGGGGCATCGGCACCGAAGTGCGTGTGGCGATTGCCATGGAGCGGGGGATTGATCTGTGGTTGGCGTTCTTCGCCGTTTTGAAGGCCGGCGGGGCTTACATTCCGCTCGATCCGGATTACCCGACCGAACGGCTGCGCTACATGCTGGAAGACGGCGGCGTGAAACTGCTGATCAGCCATGATGCGGCGTTGGGTCGTGTGCCCGTCGGTGATGTGCCGTTGCTGAACATTGATGAGCTTGATTGCTCGTCTGAACCAGAAACGGCACCGGACGTGGTCATTCATCCGCAGCAACTGGCGTACCTGATCTACACCTCGGGTTCCACCGGCAAACCCAAGGGTGCCGCCATCGCCCACGCCGACATCTCGATGCACATCCAGACCATCGGCGAGCGCTATCGCTTCACGCCCGAGGACCGCAAGTTTCACTTCCTCTCGATCAGCTTCGACGGCGCCCACGAAGGCTGGATGATGCCCCTGTGTTACGGCGCCCGAGTCGTGTTGCGCGACCAGGAACTGTGGAGCGTCGAGCAGACCTACGACACGCTGATTCGTGAAGGCATCACCGTGGCCTCGTTCCCGCCAAGCTACTTGCGCCAGCTGTCCGATTGGGCCGGCGTGCAGGGCAAGGGGCCCGGCGTGAAAACCTACTGCTTCGCCGGTGAAGCCTTCAGCCGCGAAATGCTGCACGACGTCATCCGCAACCTGCAGCCGCTGTGGATCATCAACGGCTATGGCCCCACGGAAACGGTCGTGACGCCGACGCTGTGGCTGGCTTCGGCTGAGATTGCCGACTTCCGCACCGCCTACGCGCCAATCGGTGATCTGGTTGGGGACCGTCAGGGCTACGTGATGGACGCCGACCTGAATCCGCTGCCCCAGGGCATCGCCGGGGAACTGTACCTGGGCGGCGCCGTGGCGCGGGGTTATCTGGACCGTCCGGGCGCAACCGCCGAACGCTTCCTGCCGCACCCGTTCCGCGCAGGTGAACGGATCTACCGCAGTGGCGACCGCGTGCGGTTGAACAACGAAGGGCTGCTTGAGTACTTGGGCCGTATCGACCACCAGATCAAGATCCGCGGCTTCCGCATCGAGGCCGGCGAGATCGAGGCCGCACTCAAGGCCTGCGGGGGCGTGCGCGAAGCGCTGGTGATCGTGCGCGACAGCCCGAACGGTAAGCAGTTGCTGGGTTATGTCGGCGGCTCTGTTGACGGCGAGGGTCTGACCGAGGACAGCCTCAAGCAGCAGTTGAAAAACACCCTGCCGGAATACATGGTCCCGGCGCACATCGTGATCATGGCGCGTCTGCCGCAGTTGCCCAACGGCAAGCTGGACCGCAACGCGCTGCCTGATCCGCAGGTGATTTCCAGCGATTATCAGGCGCCGCAAACGCCACTTGAACAGCAACTGGCGGCGCTGTGGCAGCCACTGCTGGGCGTCGACGCGGTGGGCCGCAACGATCACTTCTTCGAACTGGGCGGCCACTCGCTGCTGGCGATGCAGCTGATTTCCCGCTTGCGCCATGACCACCAGTTGAGCGTGCCGCTGCGCGCCGTGTTCGACGCACCGCGCCTCACTGATTTCGCCCGGCGCATCACCGGCCTGGCCAACACCGACGCCGCGCCGATTGAGCTGACCCCGCGTGGCCAGACTCGCGCTGTGCAGTCCTTTTCCCAGCAGCGCCTGTGGTTTCTCGATCAACTGCAGCCCGGCGGCCACGCCTACAACCTGCCGGGCGCGGTGCGCTTGCGCGGCGAGCTGAATGAGGCGGCGTTGCAGGCAGCCTTCGACGGCCTCACCGCGCGCCACGAAGTGCTGCGCACGCGGTTTCTGGCGCTCGATGGCGTGCCGATGCAGCAGATCGAGCCGGCTCAAGCGGTGCAGATCGAGCGGATGGATATCAGCCATGAAAGGGATATCGATACTGCGTTCAACGCCTTGGCCCAAGCCTTCGTCAAACGCCCCTTCGACTTGTCGCGCAGCCCCGTCTGGCGGCTGGCGCTGGTGCGGGTTGCGGCGGACCAACAGCGTTTGCTGCTGTGCCTGCACCACATGATCTCGGACGGTGGGTCGGTGCGTGTGCTGCTCCAGGAATTCTGTGAGCTGTACTGCGCCGCCGTGGAAAACCGCGCGCCGCAACTTGCGCCACTGCCGGTGCAATACGCCGACTTCGCCGCCTGGCAGCGCGAGTGGCTGGAGGCGGGCGAGGGCGAGCGTCAGCTGAGTTACTGGCGCGAACAGCTGGGTGAGGAGCATCCCGTGCTGGAACTGCCGACCGATCGACCGCGTCCGCCGCAGCAAAGCTACCGCGGCGACCGTGTGTTGTTCGCTTTCGATGTCGCGTTCAGCCAGCGCCTGCGCACGTTCGCCAGACAGCAGGGCGTCACGCCGTTCATGGCGATTCTTTCGGCGTACCAGGTGTTGTTGCACCGCCTGAGCGGGCAGAACGACCTGCGCATTGGCGTGCCGATTGCCGGCCGTTCGCGGCTGGAAGTCGAAGGTTTGATCGGCTTTTTCGTCAGCACCCAGGTGCTGCGCGCCGACGTGTCTGCCGAGCTGACCTATCGCCAGGTGCTGGAGCAGGCCAAGGCGCAGAGCCTGGGCGCCCAGGCCAATCAGGATTTGCCGTTCGAGCAGCTGGTCGAAGCGTTGCAACCGGCGCGCAGCCTGAGCCATAACCCGCTGTTTCAGGTGGCCTACGACCACCAGCAGCAAGACTTTGCATCACTCGCCGGGCTGCCCGGCCTGCGCGCAGACGTGCTGCCGCTGGACGATGGCAGCAGCCAGTTCGACCTGGCGCTGAACACCGTCGAAGACGCCGAGGGCGGGTTGGCGGGCTCATGGAATTACGCCACCGACCTGTTTGATCAGGGCAGCATCGAACGCTTGCATGCCCGCTTTGAGCAGCTGTTCGCCGAGTTGATCGACCATCCGGATGCGGCGATTGGTGACTTTGAATTGCTCGATGTCGAGGACCGCGCGCAGCTGGCGCGGGTCAATGACACGGCGCGGGATTGGGATTCTGGACCGTTTGTTCATCGCCAGTTTGAGCGGCTGGTGCAGTTGCATCCCGAGCGAGAGGCGTTGCGCTTTGGCGATGACGTGCTGAGTTATGGCGAGCTGGATCAGCAGGCGAACCGGCTCGCGCATTACCTGCGAGGGCAGGGCGTCGGCCGCGAATCGCTGGTGGGCGTGGCGGCGTTGCGCTCGGTGGAAATGGTCGTTGCGCTGTACGCGGTGTTGAAAGCCGGTGCTGCGTATGTGCCGTTGGACTCCGAATACCCGATGGATCGTCTGCGTTACATGATCGAAGACGCTGGCATTGGCTTACTGCTGAGCCACGATGCGGTCATTGGTGATTTGCCGGTTGTGGAAGGGCTGCGGGTGGTCAATCTGGACCAGATTGATCTCTCGGTTCAGCCCGTTACGGCGCCAGTCCTAGAGATGCACCCCGAACAACTGGCCTACATGATTTACACCTCGGGTTCGACCGGTAAGCCCAAAGGCGCCGACAACACCCACGCAGCACTGTTCAACCGTCTGGCCTGGATGCAAGACGCATACGGGCTCGACGTATCTGACGCGGTGCTGCAAAAAACGCCGTTCAGCTTTGACGTCTCGGTCTGGGAGTTCTTCTGGCCCTTGATGGTCGGCGCTCGATTGGTCGTGGCCCAGCCGGGGGATCATCGCGATCCTGTTGCCCTCCAAAAGCTGATCGAAAAACAGCGAATTACCACGCTGCACTTCGTGCCGTCGATGCTCGGCGCGTTCATGGCTCAGGACGATTTGAGCGGCTGTGCTTCCCTCAAACGCATCGTCTGCAGCGGCGAAGCCTTGCCCGCCGATCTGGCGCGGGACACCTTGCAGCGCCTGCCACATGCGGATCTGTTCAACCTCTACGGCCCGACGGAAGCGGCCATCGACGTCACCCACTGGACCTGCCGCGACGAGCCGGGCATCGCTGTGCCCATCGGCGCCCCCATCGCGAATCTGCAGGTCCATATCCTCGACAGCCGGCTCAACCCGCAACCCATCGGCGTGCCCGGCGAGCTGTACATCGGTGGCGACGGCTTGGCGCGCGGCTATCACCTGCGTCCGGGTCTGACTGCCGAGCGCTTCGTTGCCAGCCCGTTCGGCACCGGCGAGCGGCTCTATCGCACCGGCGACCTGGCCCGCTGGCGTGCCGACGGCGTAGTTGAATACCTGGGCCGTCTGGATCACCAGATCAAACTCCGCGGCCTGCGCGTGGAAATCGGCGAAATCGAAGCCGCGTTGCTGGATCACCCTGCGGTCCACGAAGCGGTGGTCGTTGCTCGCGAACTGGCCACCGGCATGCAACTGGTGGGCTATCTGGTTGCCGACGATTTCGACGAAGAGCAGCTGCGCAGCCAACTGAAACAACACCTGCCGGACTATATGGTACCCGCCCACTTCGTCGCCCTGGACCGCCTGCCGCTGTCGGCCAACGGCAAGCTCGACCGCAAGGCTTTGCCCGATCCGCAGGTCCAGCAGCGCGCCTTCGAAGCGCCACTGGCCGGAGTTGAAACGCAACTGGCTGCGTTGTGGCAGGACCTGTTGGGCGTCGCGCAAATCGGGCGTCGCGACAACTTCTTCGCCCTGGGCGGGCATTCGCTGCTGGGCATTCAACTGGTGGCGCAGATACGTCGTGATCTGAAACTTGAGCTGCCCCTGCGTGCGCTGTTCGAGTCGCCGATGCTGGCTGACCTCGCTCGCTACCTGAACACCCAGGCGCTCGCGACGTCGATGCCGGTTCTGCAGCCGCGTGCTGACCGGGAATTCGCGCCGCAGTCCTTCGCCCAGCAGCGGTTGTGGTTCCTCGCGCAACTGGAGCCCGAGAGCGTCGCGTACAACCTGCCGTGCGTGCTCAAGCTCAGCGGCGTGTTGAAACTCGATGCCCTGCAACAGACCTTCGATGCCTTGGCGGCGCGTCATGAATCCCTGCGCACCTGTTTCCGCCCCTCCTCGATGCAAAACGGCGAGGCGGTGCCGCAGCAACGGGCTCTGCCGGTCAGCAGCGTGCACATCGCCCGTCACGACCTGCGCGACAGCGATATGCCGCAGGCCGCATTCGACGCGCTGGCCGAGGATTTCATGAATCAGCCGTTCGATCTGGACGCCCAGCGTGCGCCGTGGCGGGTGGCCTTGGTGCGAGTGGCCGACGATCAGTGGCGCCTGCTCTTGTGCATGCATCACATCATCTCCGACGGTTGGTCGGTGCAGGTCATGCTCAAAGACTTCGCCGCGCTGTACCGCGGGTTCGCCCAGGGCAGCGACGTGCAATTGGCCGGGCCGCAACTTACAGAGCTCAGCGTTCAATACGCCGACTATGCGGCCTGGCAGCGCGAACACTTGAGCGGCGCGGAACGTGAGCGCCAGTTGAACTGGTGGCGTGAAGCGCTGGGCGACGAGCAACCGGTGCTGGAACTGCCGGCGGACCGTTCGCGGCCGGCCGAGCGCGACGGCAAAGGCGGGCGGCATGCCTTCGTGCTGCCCGATGACCTGGCCGACACGCTGCGGCACACGGCGCGTGCCCACGACGTCACGCTGTTCATGCTGTTTCTGGCCTCGTTCGACACGCTGCTTTACCGCCTCAGCGGCCAGCGCGACCTGCGCATCGGCGTGCCGGTGGCAGGCCGCGCCGATGTGCAGACCCAAGGCCTGATCGGCTTCTTCGTCAACACCCTGGTGCTGCGCGCCCAGGTCAGCGGCGATCAGCCGTTCACCGCGCTGCTCGCCCAGGTCAAAGACAACCTGCTCGGTGCCCATGCCCATCAGGACCTGCCGTTCGAGCAACTGGTCGAGGCGCTGCAACCGGCACGCAGCCTCAGCGTCAACCCGCTGTTCCAGGTCAGCTATAACCATCAGCAGCAGCCGGACCTGTCGCTGCTGCAGTTCGACGGCCTGAGCGGCGAAGCGCTGCCGTGGGACATCAAGGGCGCGCAGTTCGACCTGGTGCTGGGTACCTTCGAGCACCGGGACGGCGGCATCAGCGGTTACCTCGACTACGCCACCGACCTGTTTGACGCTTGCACCGTGGCGCGTTTGTTTGAGCAACTGATCACGCTGCTGCGGGCGATCTGTGCGCAACCCCACGCCGCTATCGGCGACCTGCCGTTGCTCGGCGAGACCGACCTGGCCGCGCTGGATCGTTGGAACACGCCGCCGTTCTCGCCTTACGTGAATCGCCCGATTCACGAGCTGATCGCCGACCACGCGCGCCTGCGTCCCGACGCCATTGCGCTGGTCCATGGCGAGCAGCGCCTGACCTTCGCCGACTTCGACCGTCGCGCCAACCAACTGGCCCACGCCTTGCGCGCCCGGGGCATTGGCACCGAAGTGCGTGTGGCGATTGCCATGGAGCGCGGAATTGATCTGTGGCTGGCGTTTTACGCCGTGCTCAAAGCGGGGGGGGCGTACATCCCGCTCGACCCGGATTACCCGACCGAGCGCTTGCGCTACATGCTCGAAGACGGCGGCGTGCAGCTGCTGATTAGCCACGATGCCGCGCTGGGCCGAGTGCCGGTCGGTGACGTGCCGCTGCTCAATCTGGATCAATTGGATTGCTCGTCCGAACCTGTCACGGCACCGGACGTGGTCATTCATCCGCAGCAACTGGCGTACCTGATCTACACCTCGGGTTCCACCGGCAAACCCAAGGGCGCGGCCATCGCCCACGCCGACATCTCGATGCACATCCAGACCATCGGCGAGCGTTACCGCTTCACGCCCGAGGACCGCAAGTTCCACTTCCTGTCGATCAGCTTCGACGGCGCCCACGAAGGCTGGATGATGCCGCTGTGTTACGGCGCCCGTGTGGTGCTGCGCGATCAAGAGTTGTGGAGCGTCGAACAGACCTACGACACGCTGATTCGCGAAGGCATCACCGTGGCCTCGTTCCCGCCAAGCTACCTGCGCCAGCTGTCCGATTGGGCCGGCGTGCAGGGCAAGGGGCCGGGCGTTAAAACCTACTGCTTCGCCGGTGAAGCCTTCAGCCGCGAAATGCTCCAGGACGTGATCCGCAATCTGCAGCCGCTGTGGATCATCAACGGCTACGGACCGACCGAAACCGTGGTCACGCCGACGCTGTGGCTGGCCTCCGTAGACACTGCTGACTTCAGCACCGCCTACGCGCCGATTGGTGATCTGGTGGGCGATCGTCAGGGCTACGTGATGGACGCGGATTTGAACCCGCTGCCTCAGGGCATTGCCGGCGAACTCTATCTGGGCGGCGCGGTGGCCCGCGGGTATCTGGACCGTCCGGGCGCAACCGCCGAGCGCTTCCTGCCGCACCCGTTCCGCGCAGGTGAACGGATCTACCGCAGTGGCGACCGGGTACGTCTGAACAGCGAAGGGCTGCTGGAGTACCTGGGCCGTATCGACCACCAGATCAAGATCCGCGGCTTCCGCATCGAGGCCGGCGAGATCGAGGCCGCACTCAAGACCTGCGACGGCGTGCGCGAAGCGCTGGTGATCGTGCGCGACAAAGGCAATGGCAAGCAGTTGCTGGGCTACGTCGGCGGCAATGACCTGTCTGAAGACAGCCTCAAAGATCAGTTGAAACACACCCTGCCGGAATACATGGTGCCTGCGCACATCGTGATCATGGCGCGTCTGCCCCAGTTGCCCAACGGCAAGCTCGACCGCAATGCATTGCCTGATCCGCAGCTGGGCAGTCAGACCTTCGAGGCGCCGGAAGGCGAGCGCGAAGTCGAGTTGGCGCGGGTCTGGCAGCAGTTGCTTGGCGTCGAAACCATCGGCCGTCAGGACAGCTTCTTCGAACTGGGTGGCGACTCGATCCAGTCCCTGGCGGTTATCACCCGTCTGCGTCAGGCCGGGCTCAAGCTGCTGCCCAAGGACGTGTTCAGCCATCCGCGCCTCAAGGATCTGGCGCAGCGCCTCACCCTGACCGAGGCGACTGCCGCGCCAGTGGTTGACCAGACGCCAACCGGCGAGCTGCCGCTGACGCCGATTCAGGCGCATTTCTTCGAGCAGCCGATGGCCAGCCGCGCGCACTTCAATCAGGCGCTGTTGCTGGACGTGCAGCGTCCACTGCAAGCGTCGCTGTTGAGCAAGGCGCTGGCCGCGCTGCTGGCTCATCACGACGGGCTGAACCTGAGTTTCCATCAGGACGCTGACGGTTGCTGGCAGCAGCAGTATCGAGCAACACCGGCTGCCGACAGCCTCTGGCTGCGGGACGTGGCCGACGACGCTGCCATGACCGCGCTGTGCGAACAGGCCCAGCGCAGCCTTGATCTGCAAAACGGTCCGCTGTTGCGCGTGGTGCTGGCGCAGATGCCGCAAGGGCAAAAGCTGTTGCTGGTCGCCCATCACCTGGTGGTCGATGGCGTATCGTGGAGGGTGCTGCTGGAAGACCTGGCGCGGGTTTACGCGCATATCGCCTCGGGCAGCGCGGTCGATCTGGGTCCCAAATCCAGCAGCTACCAGCGCTGGGCGCAGCATCTGGTCAACGCCGCACAGGCGCCTGAGCGTCAGACCGAAGTAGGGGAATGGCTGGAACAGGTCGGCAGCACCGAGGCGCATTGGCCGGTGGACAACCCTGAAGGCCGCGCCACGCAACAGGACCTAGAACAATCCGAGCTGTTGCTGGACGCCGGCCTGACCCGTCGCCTGCTGCGCGAAGCACCGGCGGTGCTGGCGGCGCGCACCGATGAAATCCTGCTGGCGGTGCTTGCCGAAGCGCTGAGGGGCTGGAGCGGCCAGCCAGACGCTCTTGTCGCGCTGGAAGGCCACGGCCGCGAAGCCCTGGCTGATGGCCTGGATGTCGGCCGCACGGTGGGCTGGTTCACCAGCCTGTTCCCGCTGCGGGTGCGTGCCGCAGGCGATATTCGGCAAACCCTCGTCGGCGTGCGCGACAGCCTGCGAGCGTTGCCGGACAAAGGCGTCGGGTTCGGTCTGCTGCGCTATCTGGGCGACGACTCGGCGCGTCAGGCATTGGCTGCGCTGCCGGACCCTAAGGTGGTGTTCAACTACCTCGGCCAGTTCGATCAGGACCTCGGCGACGGACGTTTCACGCCGTCGATGGCGTCGGCCGGGGCGCTGGTGGATCCGTCCACACCGCTCAATCGTGAGCTGGAAATCAACGGCCAGGTCTTCGCCGGGCAGTTGGGGTTGACCTTCCGTTTCAGCGGTCAGCGTTACCAGCGCCAGACCATCGAGCGCCTGCAACAGGCGTATCGCGACACTTTGGTCGGCTTGCTGGAAAGCCTGCCGTCTGCGCAGCCAGCCGCGCCGCAATCGACTCCACCGCAAATCCCGCCGTTAACCCGCGCGGGCGCGCCAAATGCGCTGATCCGTCTGAGCAGCGGCGCCAGCGACAAGCCGCGGGTGTTCTGTGTGCACCCGGTCAGCGGCACGGTGGTCGGTTATTACGCGCTGGCCCGCCGGTTGTCGGCGCACTGGGACGTGTGGGGCCTTCAGAACCGGCAGGTGCTAGACGCGCAGTGGCGTGACAGTTCCATTGAGCAAATGGCCCGCGACTACGTCAAGGCGCTTCTCGAACAGCAGCCGTCCGGCACGTACCGGCTAATCGGCTGGTCGATGGGCGGGACGATGGTCCTGGAAATGGCGCGGCTGCTGACCCGACTGGGCAAGCGCGTTGAATTCGTCGGTCTGATCGACGGCTACGTACCGGGCGCCGGGCAACCGCGTCCGCCGGTGCCCGAGGTTCCGTCCCTTGCAGCGGTTGAGGGCGATGAAGGCCTTGAAGGGGACGAGCACTGGCAACAGTTGCTCGGCGTCGAGCGACACATGCGCCAGTTGGCCAATCAGTGTCAGGACATTCGTCCCCTGAGCGTGCCGGTGTACGCCTGGTGGGCCGAGCGCTCGCCGGAAAATAACGATAACGCACCGGCTCTTCTGGAGCAGGGCATGGGCGTTCGCTTGCAGGTTTCGGCCTGGATCGACGCCGACCATCTTTCGATCGTCCGTGATCAGCCGTTCATCACTCAGCTTGCCGAAGCCCTCGAGCAGGTCAGCGAACGCCCTCATTCCCACGATTTCCAGGAGCACGAACATGCATAGCCAACACAACGTGACGCCGATTGCCGCTCGCAACGTCGAGGTGCATTCCAATAGCCCGGACGCGGCCTTGGCAAACGCCGACTACCGTTTCGCCCCGACGCCGCGGCTGGAACGACAAGCCGCCGTGGAATCCAATGCGCGCAGCTACCCGCGGCGCATCCCCCTGGAACTCAAGCGCGCCCAGGGCATTCACGTGCAGGACAGCGAAGGACGCTGGTTCATCGATTGCCTGGCCGGCGCCGGCACCCTGGCGCTGGGGCATAACCACCCGGAGGTGATCCAGGCCATGCGCAACACCCTCGACGGTCAGCGCCCGCTGCACACCCTGGACCTCATGACTGAAGCCAAGGACGATTTCATCAACGAGCTGTTCGCCCTGCTGCCAGCGGAATTTGCCAAAGATGCGCGCATCCAGTTCTGCGGCCCGGCCGGCACCGATGCGGTGGAAGCCGCGCTGAAACTGGTGCGCACCGCCACCGGGCGCAGCAACCTGATGGCGTACCACGGCGCCTACCACGGCATGACCCAGGGCGCGCTGGCGCTGATGGGCAACCTGGGGCCGAAAACCTACCTGGACGGCATGGCCGGTGGCGCGCAGTTCCTGCCGTTCCCCTACGACTACCGTTGCCCGTTTGGCGTCGGTGGCGAGGCCGGTGAGCGCATCGGTCTGCACTACATCGAGAACCAGCTGACCGATCCGGAAAGCGGCGTGTTGCCCCCGGCCGGGATGATTCTGGAAACCCTGCAAGGGGAGGGCGGCGTGGTGCCGGCGTCGGCGAACTGGCTGCGGGAAATCCGGCGCATCACCCGTGACGCCGGGGTGCCGCTGATCCTCGACGAGATCCAGTGTGGCGTGGGCCGCACCGGCAAGCCGTTTGCCTTCGAACACGCGGGCATCGTGCCGGACGTGTTGGTGCTATCCAAGGCCATCGGCGGCAGCCAGCCCATGGCAGTGGTGGTCTACCACAAATCCCTGGACGTCTGGAAACCGGGCTCCCACGCGGGGACTTTCCGTGGCAATCAGTTGGCAATGGTCGCCGGTTCTACCACGCTGCGCATCGTTCGCCAGCAGCAACTGGACCTGCATGCCGCCGCCATGGGCGAGCGCCTGGTCGGGCACCTGCGCTCGCTGCAAAAAGACTTTCCGCAGATGGGCGACGTGCGTGGCATGGGCTTAATGCTCGGGGTGGAAATGGTCGACCTCGACGGCCGCCCCGACGCCCTCGGCCATTTCCCGCAGAGCGGCGCGCTGGCCTCCAGCATTCAGCGCGAATGCCTGCAGCGCGGGCTGATCATCGAAGTGGGCGGGCGGCACTCCTCAGTTATCCGCTTCCTGCCGCCGTTGATCGTCACGGCCGCGCAGATCGACCAGATCGCCGACATCTTTGCCGCCGCTGTCTCAGCCGCTGTCACGTCACGCTGAACCCTCTGTATCGCCCCTGAAACACGGCGCGAGGCCACGAGTGGCCTTTCGCCAAATTCAAAGAATAGTAATGGTAATGAGAAACGTTCTTTGTTACATTTTCACGCTTTTTTGACATAAGTGGTCAATTTTGGGGCGTTGCCCCGTGTGATTTCAAAGGGAGGGGGAGTTCGGATGGCGAGCAACAAGAAGGGTCAATTCAAGATCAATGCCTTGGCGGCGCTGGTCGCAGCGGTCGCCAGTCATGGTACGGCGTGGGCCGCGGACGCTCCGGTCAAGGCCGAGCAGGGCGCCACCATCGAACTGCAGAATTCAGTGGTCACCGGCGAAGCGCCGGAAGGCCAGGAAACCGTTGGCTATCAGGTAAAAAACAGCACGGCAGGCACCAAGACCAGCACACCGCTGTCGGAAACCCCGCGGTCTGTGTCCGTGGTGACACGTCAGCGCATCCAGGATCAAGGCTCGCAAACCCTCACCGACATCCTCGGCTACGTCCCCGGTATTTTCGCTCCGCCCTTTGCGGTCGGCGACGCGCTGGCGGGCGACCTGTTTTTCATCCGCGGCTACAACGCCACCGACTACGGTTATGGCCTGCTCAAGGACGGGCTGCGCCTGCAGGGCAACCGCTACGACACCACCACCGAACCCTATGGCCTGGAACGCACCGAAGTGTTCCGTGGCCCGAGCTCGATCCTTTACGGCGAAAACGCGCCGGGCGGGCTGGTCAACCTGGTCAGCAAGCGCCCGACCGAAACCGCCCAGGGTGAAGCCAAATTCAGCTACGGCAGCAACAACCGTCGCCAATTGTCCCTCGACGTCTCGGGCCCGCTGACCGACGACAACCGTATTCTGGGTCGCGTGGTCATGCTCGGTCGCAACGCCGACACCCAGGTCGATTCGGTGCCGGACGACCGTATCTACATCGCCCCGTCGATGACCTTCAACTTTGACGAAGACACCGCCCTGACCCTGCTGTCGTCTTACCAGCGCGACCGCACCAAGCTGCTGCTTGGTTACCCCGCAGCGGGCACGTTGCTGAACAACGTCAACGGCAAGATCGGCAAGGACCAGTTCAACGGCAACCCGAACTGGGACGACTTCGAGCGGGAAACCTGGACCCTGGGATACGAGTTCAAGCACCAGCTCAACGACACCTGGCAGTTCCGGCAGAATTCGCGGTTCATGGAGTCGCGTCTGGACCGTCACGAGACTTGGCCGAACAATCTGAACAACGCCGGTTTTGGCAGCACCCTGACCAGCACCGCCTACGACCGCGACAACAAGTCGATCACCTATTCGCTGGACAACCAGTTCGAAGGCCACTTCACCTCCGGGGCGCTGGAAAACACCGTGTTGCTGGGCGCGAGCTACGACCGCACGTCGTTCAACCAGGACTGGGCGGCCGGCAACGGCGGTACGTACAACGCGTTTAACCCGGTGTTCCCGTCGGGCGATCCGCGCATGATCGCCACGGTGCAGAACTCGCAGCTGGATCAGCAGATGTATGGCACATACGGCCAGTTGCAGAGCAAGTACAACAACTGGATCTACCTGTTGGGCGGTCGCCAGGACTTCGTCAACAGCCAGTACCGCAACCGCGCCGGCACCACCAGCGGCGCTGCGGACCTGGACGGCTGGGACCACCGTTTCAGCTGGCAGACCGGTTTGATGTACCAGTTCGAGAACGGCATTTCGCCGTACGTGAGTTACTCGACGGCGTTCACCCCGGTGCAGCAGTCGTCGCAACCGAACGGCGAGTTGCTCGATCCGATTCTCAGCGAGCAGTACGAGATGGGTCTGAAGTACGAGCCGGCTGGCTGGAACACGACGTTCAGCGCGGCGGTGTTTGACCTGACCAAGACCCACGACGTGATTTCCGGTTCGAACGGTTTCAGCCGTCAGATCGGCAAGAGCGAGTCGAAGGGCGTGGAGCTTGAGGTCAACAGTGATGTGACCAAAAACCTGAGCCTGACGGCGTCGTACACCTACACCGATGCGCGGGTGACGAAGGACAGTCCGGGGTCGTTGTACGAGGACCATCAGTTGACCGGCGTGCCGCGTAATCAGGCGAGTACCTGGGCGACCTATCGGTTTCTCGACGGTCCGATGAGTGGCTTCCGTGTGGGTGGCGGGGTGCGTTATTTCGATAATACGTTTGCGTACACCTCGCAATACGGGAAGTTGAAGACGGGTGATGTGACGCTGGTGGATGCGTTGGTGGGCTATGACATCGATAAGCATTGGTCGGTGGATGTGAACGCGAAGAATCTGTTCGACAAGGAGTATGTGACCGGCTGCAATAACGCGGGTCGGTGTTATTGGGGCGAAGAGCGGACGGTGCTGGGGACTGTGGCGTTTCGCTGGTAGTTCGTTTTTAACGTCAAAAGCGTCGGCCTAACGGCCTCTGGTTTCGCCTTCGGCGACTTACTTTTGAAAAGCACCAAAAGTAAGCAAAAGTGCCTGCTCCTGGTTGGGCCCGACTTCGTCGGGTTCCTTCACTCCGGTCTCGCTCCGTGGGCCCGCTGCCATCCGCCATCCATGGCGGGGGGCAGCTCTCGCCGCATCCATGCGGCTCGGCCCACTCCGCGAGACCTGCGTTCAGCCTGCACCCAAGTCGCGATGGGTGTCGTCTGGACTTTCTGGGTACGAAGATCAAAAGCGAATCAAAAGCTTCCCGGCTAAAGCCGGTCCCACTGGATGGACTCGCTGTTTTTTGTGTGACCTGCTAAAGCCGGTCCCACTCGGTGCACGCGTTGTTTTCGTGTGACCTGCTAAAGCCAGTCCAACTGGGTGCACGCGTCGCTGTTAGTGGGACCGGCTTCAGCCGGGAAGAGGCCAGCCCAGGCGCCAACAATTCTGCCGGTACCACCCCCCTCCCTGTACTGATCGTGCCCACGCTCCGCGTGGGCATGCATCCCGTGACGCTCCGCGTCACCTCTCTCAAGATGGGACGCGGAGCGTCGTGGGCGGCGTTACCACGCGGAGCGTGGGAACGATCACGATCAAGGGCTTCCCGGCTAAAGCCGGTCCCACTGGGTGTGCGCGGTGCTGTTAGTGGGACCGGCTTTAGCCGGGAAGCTTTTGATTCGCCCTCGATCTGCCTTTGATCTTCCTACACAAAAAGCCCAGTCACCGCCAAACGCGACTTGGGTGCAGGCTGAACGCAGACGACGCGTAGTGGGCCGAGCGGCATGGATGCCGCGAGAGCGCCGTCAGGACATGGATGTCCGTTCGGCGCGGGCCCACGGAGCGTCGTCGGAGTGAAGGAACCCTGACGAAGGAAGGGCCCAACCAGGAGCAGGCACCCTTGGTTACTTGGGGTGCTTTTCCAAGTAACTCGCCGAAGGCGAAACCGGAGGCCGTTAGGCCGACGCGTGAGATCTTGATCCAAAAGTTTTTAAGAAAAACCACTAACCATCCTGCCCCCTCGTTCGTCTTTCAGGTAAGGCGCGCTCACTGGCGCCATACCAACACCACGAGGGTTTACACATGAGCTTCGACAGCGAAAACACACAGTTCCGGGTCGTCATCAACCACGAAGAACAGTACTCCATCTGGCCCGACTACAAAGCCATCCCGGACGGCTGGAAAAGCGTCGGCGTCGAAGGCGACAAACAGACCTGCCTCAACCACATCGAGACCGTCTGGACCGACATGCGCCCCCTCAGCCTGCGCAAGGCCATGGCCTGAAAACCCATCTTCCGCCCCAGGAGCCGTTGCCCATGAACCTGCGCATGCTCACGCCCGAACCCCTTCGCCTTGAGCCCGGTTTCCCCCTGCGTGTCCAGCCCGGCCAGCCCGGCGTCTCCCTGGCCAGCGAATTCGAGGCCCTGCGCAACGTCGTCGACCACTCGCTGGAGCGCGACGGCGCCATCCTCTTCAGCGGATTCGCCCCCGAAGGCGTCGAAGGGTTCCAGCGCTTTGCCGCCTCGTTTGGCCACCCGCTGCTCAACTACGAATTCGGCTCCACCCCGCGCAGCCAGGTCGATGGCAAAGGCGTCTACACCTCCACCGAATACCCGGCCCATCGCTCGATACCGCTGCACAACGAACAGGCCTACACCACCGAATGGCCCATGCGCATCTTCTTCTACTGCGCCAAAGCCGCCGTCAGCGGAGGCGAGACGCCGATTGCCGACAGCCGCCGGGTGTTCCAGCGCATCAACCCGGCCCTGCGCAAACGCTTTGAAGAAAAGCGCCTGATGTACGTGCGCAACTACGGCAATGGCCTGGACCTGACCTGGCAACAGGTCTTCAACACCGACCACCACAGCGACGTCGAAACCTACTGCCGCAGCCGTGGCATCCAGTGCGACTGGAACGAGGACGGTGACCTGCGCACGCGCCAGGTGGTGCAGGGCGTCGCACAGCATCCGCGCAGCAAAGACTGGGTCTGGTTCAATCAGGCGCACCTGTTTCACCTGTCGAACCTGGATGAAGACATGCAGGAGATCCTCCTCGACACCGTCGGCGAAGAAGGCCTGCCGCGCAACGTCTACTACGGCGATGGCAGCCCGCTTGAGGCGGACGCGCTGGCGGAAATCCGCGGCGTGCTGGGCGAGTGCGAAGTGGTCTTTCCCTGGCAGACCGGTGATGTGCTGATGCTCGACAACATGCTCACTGCGCACTCGCGCAAGCCGTTCAGCGGCGAACGAAAAGTCGTGGTTGCCATGGCCGAAGGCGTCAGCAACGCCACCCTGCACACCCTTTCCCGAGTCTGACTTTCATGCAGAAAACCAAACTTGTTTACGTCTGGTCGTTGCGCAACGCGGCGGCGGACAAGGCCGGTCAATACGTCGATTACCACGGCGAGCAGCGATACATGACCTCGCCGCTGGAGTACCTGGTCAAGGCGCTCAACGAGACAGCGCTGGGTGACCATTATTCGCTGGAAGCGATCATTTACGACGAAAACCCCGCATCCGCGCGGGACCGCGAGAGCGTCAAAGATTACGGTTTCGCGCCGGGCGAGGGCCAGCACTGGTTCTACCCGCCGGGCCTGACGGTGCAGGGGCGCAAGGTCGATGACCTGCTGGAGAACGTGCCGTCGAGCTACCGCGCCTTGCCGTTGGGTGACAGCGGGCGGCCAGCCGGCAAATCGGATTTCGAACGACGTCTGGGCGAACGCCTGCACGCGCTTGGGGCCGACATTGTGGTGCTGGACGGGCTTTTGGTGATTCTCGACGAACTGGTGCGTGAAGGCGCTGATTTCCATCGGCGCATCTTCAACGTCCATCCGGGTATCACGCGCCTTGAATCGCCGTACGAACGGCGCGGCGCCTACGCCACCCTCGATGCCCTGTACGGCGCGCGTGGCAAAAAGGTGATCGACTGGACGACACGGGAGATGATCGACATTCCAGTGGTGAACATGACCGGCGCGTCGTTCCATTACGTCGACACCGGCATCGATTCCGGCGAGGTGGTCTTCGACGTGCTGGACACGCCCATCGCGCCGCAGGACACGATCCTCGAACTGCGCTGGAACAACTTCAACAACAGCCTGTTCCCGGCTTTGGAGCACGGGTTGTGGGTGCTGGCGCGGCAGCAGTCCCATTGACCGCTTCACGATGAGCAGGCGGTCAGCACAGCGAATCGCCACATGATTCCTGCGCTGGCGCCGCTGTTCATTGCCGGTTTCCAGCACTACCGCGATGTGCTGGTGCTGCCCGACGATCCCCGCGTCGGCGTGCCCCTGCGCACCTTTCTGACGGGCGATCACCTGAGCGACGTCCTGAGCCGGTTTGGCGCTGCCTATCCTGGGAGCGACTCGCGCGGACTGGCGTCGGTCTGGAGCAAGCACTACTTCATCACGCTGATACCGCCGGTAGTCGGGGCCTCGCTGATCCTCCAGCACCGTCTGCCGCTTCAGCTCGATCACCTGCAACTGATCCTCGACGACGCCGGTTTGCCTGCCGCCTTCACACTTCGTGACCCCGGCCAGCGCTGGCCATCGCGTCCGGCCGACGCCTTCGCGCGTTTCGACGACCTGCTCGAAGGGCACCTCACACCATTCATCGAGGCCATCGCCGCTCACGCTCGTATCTCGCCCAAAGTGCTGTGGAGCAACGCCGGCAACTATTTCGAATGGTTATTGGGCGTACTGGCAAACGCGATGCCCCACGCTGATCTCAATCATGGTCACCAGTTGTTGAACGCCCAATACCGACCGCACGGACGCCGCAACCCGCTGTACCAACCGGTGCGCTACCTCAAGGTCGACGGGCAAGACGAACTGATACGCCGACGCCGGGTGTGCTGCGTGCGGTACCGAGTCACCGGGCTTGAGTTGTGTGACAACTGTCCGCTAGCCAGAACAGGCTGTCGCTCCTGAACGGAAGCAGGCAGTTTTGCACCCCCAGCCCGCGCCCGCTCTGGCCTGCAGCTCTCACTGAGGAGCATTGTTCAGCCGAGGCCAAAACGTTGGCGTCAAATAGCCATCAAAATGTTTGAAGTTGTATGATCTCCGGCCGATAGTGGTGGACCACTGACCAGGAGGTAATTTATCCCATGAAGCTTACCGTCAAGCGCAAGCTGCTCTGTCTCGCCATCATTCCCGCCCTGCTGTTCGCGCTGATTCTCAGCGGCGTGGCAGCGTGGGTGCTCCAGCGCAGCGCCGATCTGGAAATGCAGGAAACCCGCGAAAAGCTCGTCGAGCGCAATCGTGAGGTTCTCAAGAATTACGTTGACGTGGCACTGACCACGATCCAGCCGCTGCACGATGCCTCTCCATTCGGGGATACGGCTGCACGAGACAAGGCACTGGCGCTGCTCAAGCCTATGAAGTACGGCGAAGATGGTTATTTCTTCGGTTACGACACCAAGGGCCTGCGGGTTTTCCGCGGCGACAGCGCGGCGGGCGTCGGCAAAAGCTTCTGGGACACCCGCGACCCCGACGGCACTTACCACTACCAGACCTTCGTGGAAGTGGCGAAGAACGGTAAACACTACGTTGATTACGCTGCGCCCAAGCCCGGCGATGAAGCGGTGCAAGTGCCCAAGCTCGGTTATACCGTGTACCTGGACAAGTGGGACATGGTGCTGGGCAGCGCGATCAATATGGACGATATCGACGCCGCCATGGTTCTGGAACAGGCCGCCGTTACCAGTCGCACCCGCAACATCCTCGGCAGTGTGTTCGTGGTGACGCTGGTTCTGCTGCTGCTCACGGCAGCGGTGGGCATCTGGACGGCCAACGGCATCGTCCGCCCTCTGCGCATTCTCAAAAGCAACCTGGACGACATCGCTGCTGGCGACGGCGACCTGACCCACCGCCTGGTGGTCACCAGCCGCGACGAACTGGGTGATCTGGCGGCGTCGTTTAACCTGTTCGTCGACAAGATCCACGCCATGGTTGCGCAGGTTGCGCAGATGACCACCGACCTGGACGGACTGGTCAATCAGGCCACGCAGCAAACCCTGCGCTCCGAAAAAGCCATGCAGCGTCAGCGCGAAGAGACCGATCAGGTCGCCACCGCCATTCATGAGATGTCCGCCGCCGCCCAAGAAGTGGCGCACAGCGCGCAGCGGGCTGCCGAGGCCGCTTCGGAAACCGATCAGCAAGGCCAGGCCGCGCGCAAAGTGGTGGGCACCAGCATCACCTCGATGAACTCGCTGGTGAACGATATCCGCTTGGGCGGTACCAGCCTCGACAGCCTGCAGCAAGACGTGCGCTCCATCGTCTCGGTACTCGCCGTTATCCGCTCCATCGCCGATCAGACCAACTTGCTGGCCCTCAACGCAGCGATCGAAGCCGCGCGTGCCGGGGAAGCCGGTCGCGGTTTTGCGGTGGTCGCCGATGAAGTCCGCGCGCTGGCCAGTCGTACCCAGCAAAGCACCCAGGAAATCCAGGGCATGATCACCCGTCTGGAAACAGGCACCCATGCCTCGGTCGAAGCCATGCGCCGTTCCACTGAAGCGGGCGAGGGCGCCAATAAGCAGACCAACGAAGTGGGTCAGTCGCTGGATTCCATCTCGGGGTTGATCGGCACCATCAACGCGATGAACGCGCAAATTGCCAGTGCTGCCGAAGAGCAGACCTCGGTGGCCGAGGAAATCAACCGCAGCGTTCATCAGATCGCTGGTGCTGTGGAAAACCTCGCGGAAGAAACCGAGCAGAGCTCACGCACCATGCGTGACGTCTCCACGCTGGGCGGCAACCTCAGCGCCCTGGTTCGCCAATTCAAGATTTGATGAATCGTTTAACCCGGGCACGCCGAGGCGTTAGCTGGTCTAGTAACGCCCGAATGCTTAGCTTGGCAATGATTAGCCAGCGATGTAATTGCCCCGCGCGCGCCTCGACCGCCACAGCGCGGGTCAACCATAAGAAGAACAAATAGAAAAAAGACGCCCACACGTGATGGGTCTTTTGGAGAAGCGAACGATGTTTGATGACGACACCTCCCCGGCGCGTCGCGATTTTCTACGCAAGTCGCTGACGCTTATTCCGGTTGTTACCCTGGCCGGTGCCGGCCTTCCTGCCGGTGCGTTCGCGCAAACGCCGGCCAGCGACGCAAAGCAAGGCCCGTCTGCCGCGCCGAATCCGGCAGCGGCGGCTGGCAATTACACGCCGACGTTCTTTACGCCGCAAGAATGGGCGTTTCTCATCGCTGCCTGTGATCGTCTGATCCCGGCCGACCACGTCGGGCCCGGCGCCGTCGAACTGGGCGTCCCCGAATTTCTGGATCGGCACATGCAGACGCCGTACGCCAACGGTGGCATCTGGTACATGCAGGGCCCGTTCCTCGAGGCGGCGCCCGAGTTCGGCTATCAGGGCCGACTGAACCTGCGCGAAACGCTGCGCCTGGGCATCAAGGCCATGGACGCCAACTGCAAAAAGACCTTCGACGGCAAGGTGTTCGCCGAGCTGTCCACGCCCCAGCAGGAAGACGTGCTCAAGGCGGCCGAGAGCGGCAAGCTGGCGCTGGACGACATTGCGTCGAAGCTGTTCTTCAGCAACCTGCTCAACGAAGTGCGCAACGGCTATTTCGCCGACCCGTCCCATGGCGGCAACAAGAACATGGGCGCGTGGAAGATGATCGGCTACCCCGGCATGCGCGCCGATTACATGGACTGGATCACGGTACGCGACACGCCGTATCCGCTGGGTCCGGTCGATCTGTCCGGGCGGAGGGGCTGAACATGGCTAACGCAAAACCGAAAGTGGACGCCGTCATTGTCGGCATGGGCTGGACCGGCGCGATCATGGCCAAGGAACTCACGGACGCGGGGCTGAACGTGGTGGTTCTGGAGCGTGGCGCCGACCGCGACACGCAACCGGATTTCGCTTACCCCAAAGTCGTCGATGAGCTGGAAGGCTCGGTGCATCGTCGTTACCTGCAAAGCCTGGCGCAGGAAACCGTCACGGTGCGCCACAACCTCACGTCCACCGCTGTGCCCTATCGGCAGATGGGCTCGTTCAAACCCGGCACAGGCGTCGGCGGTGCGGGCAGTCACTGGTCCGGCTGCCATTTCCGCGCGTTGCCGGAAGACTTCAAGCTGCGAACCAACGTCGAGCAGCGTTATGGGTCACGCTTCATTCCTTCGGACATGAGCATTCAGGATTTTCCGGTCAGCTACGAAGACCTCGAACCGCACTTCGATCACTTCGAGTACGTCTGCGGCACGTCGGGGAAGGCGGGGATCATCAGCGGGGTCAAGCAACCCGGCGGCAACCCCTTCGAAGGCTCGCGCTCCCGTGAGTTTCCGCTGGGCCCCAACCCCAATTACCTCGGCGCCGAAATGTTCTACGGCGCCGCGCGGGAAATGGGCTGGGACCCGTACCCGATTCCGGCCTCCAACGCGTCGGCGCCCTACGTCAACCCGTACGGTTGCCAGATGGGTCCGTGCAACGCCTGCGGTTTCTGCAGCGATTACGGTTGCCTTAACTACTCCAAGGCGAGCCCCAACATCAGCATTCTGCCGGTGCTGCGCCAGCGCAAGAATTTCGAGCTGCGCACCCACGCCCAAGTGCTCAAGGTCAACCTCGACAGCGAGGGAAAAAAAGCCACCGGCGTCACCTACCTCGATGCCCAGGGCCGGGAGGTCGAACAGCAGGCCGATCTGGTGTTGCTGTGCGCGTTCTCGCTGTACAACGTTCACCTGATGCTGCTCTCGGGGATCGGCAAACCCTACGATCCGCAGACCGGCGAAGGCACCATCGGGCGCAATTATTCCTACCAGAACCTCAACCGCGTGGTGCTGTTCTTTAACAAGGACGTTCAGGCCAATCAGTTCATCGGTATCGGTGGCGCCGGCACGACCATGGACAACCTCAACGGCAACCAGCTGGATAACGCCAAGGCCGGTTTTGTCGGCGGCGGCATCATCTGGGCGCGGCAGCCAGGGGCCGGGCCGGTGCGCGGAATTAACGTACCACCAGGGACGCCGAACTGGGGCACGGCCTGGAAACAGGCGGCCAGCGACTCGTTCCGTCACTCGTTCTATTTCGAGGTACAGGGCGCCTGCATGTCCTACAAGCAGCATTACCTGAGCCTGGACCCGACCTACAAAGACGGCTTCGGTCGACCGTTGCTGCGCATGAACTTCGACTGGCACGACAACGAGGTCAAGGCGTCGCAGTTCCTGGTGGGCAAGGCGCTGGAGATGTCGAAGATCCTCAACCCGATCGCGCTGGCCGGCGACGCCAAGAAACCCGGCGAGCATTACAACATCACCAAGTACCAGAGCACCCACACCTGTGGCGGCGCGATCATGGGCAGCGATCCAAAGACCTCGGCGCTGAACCGTTATCTGCAATCCTGGGACGTGCATAACGTCTTTGCCATCGGCGCCAACGCATTCCCGCAGAACAACGGCTACAACCCGACCGGCATGGTGGGTGCGCTGGCGTACTGGTCTGCCACGGCCATTCGGGAGCAGTACCTGAAGAACCCCGGCCCACTGGTTCAGGCTTAAGGAGAATGACCATGAAGAAGTTTCTCTTTAGCCTGATTTCACTGGCTATGCTGGTGTTTGTCGCGCTGCTGGTGTTCGCCCTCTGGCCGACCTCCACGCCGAAACTCGCCCCCGCGCCCGACACCGATCAGGCCGCGCTGGTGGAAAAAGGTCGCTACCTGGCGGACGCCGGAGATTGCACGGCGTGTCATACGGCCAGTGGCGGCAAGCCCTTTGCCGGAGGGCTGCCAATTGCCTCGCCCATCGGCACGCTGTTCAGCAGCAACATCACGCCTGACGAAGCGTCCGGGATTGGCCGTTATTCGCTGGACGACTTCGACCGCGCGCTGCGCCATGGGATCGCGGCGAACGGCAACAGCTTGTACCCGGCCATGCCGTATCCGGCCTATGCGCGAACCACGGACGACGACGTGCGTGCGTTGTATGCGTACTTCATGCACGGCGTCGCCCCGGTGCGCGGCGAGAACCGCGTCAATGACGTGCCGTGGCCATTGTCGATGCGTTGGCCGCTGGCAATCTGGCGCAAAGTCTTCGCGCCGACGTCCGAGGCCGTGGTGTTCGACGCGACGCGCTACCCGGATCAGCAGGTCGCCCGCGGGGCCTATCTGGTCCAGGGGCTAGGGCACTGCGGCAGCTGCCACACGCCCCGTGCATTGACGCTGGAAGAAAAAGCGCTGGATGAATCGGGCGCGGAATTTCTCTCGGGCGGCCCGGTCATCGACGGCTGGCTGGCGGTGAATCTGCGCGGCAATCCAGCCGACGGACTGGGCAGCTGGAGCAAGGACGACATTGTCTCCACCCTGCGCAGCGCCCGCAGTGCGACCCACGCGGTATTGGGCGGCGCGATGGGGGATGTGGTCGTGCACAGCACCCAGCATCTCAACGATGCCGACCTGCAGGCGGTGGCCGCGTACCTGAAAACGCTGCCGGCGAATGAGCGTCAGGTCTCCAGCTTCAAGGCAGACCCGGCCACTGCCAAGGCGCTGGCGGCGGGACAGGAGGGCAGTCGCGGCGCTGAGTTGTATGTCGACAACTGCGCGGCCTGTCACCGCACCAACGGACAGGGTTACGAGCGGGTTTTCCCCAAGATCGCTGGCAACTCGTCGGTGCTGTCGGAAGACCCGGTGTCGATGATTCGTCTGGTGCTGGCGGGGAGCAAACTGCCGAGCACCGCGACGGCGCCATCGCCACTCGGGATGCCCGCTTTCGCCTGGCGAATGTCCGATGAAGAAGTGGCGCAACTGCTGACCTTCATCCGCAACAGCTGGGGCAATCAGGCACCGGCTGTCACCGCCGGGCAAGTGGGGGAGATGCGCGCGACACTGCCCAAGGAATCGCCCGCGGTGAGTCGCACGGACATCGCCAAGCCTTGAGGTTTAGCTCGGTCCTGACCCTCTGATGTGATTAGTCCCACGCTCCGCGTGGGAATGCCGCGTTCACTCAGCGGGACCGGCGTTAGCCGGGAAGGCGTCAGTCGTTACACCACAAAAATCACGATGCTCCCACCGGCCAGTTCCCGGCCTAAGCCGGTCCCACTAAAACAACGCATGACCCAGTGGGACCGGCTTCAGCCGGGAAGGCGTCAGTCGTTACACCACAAAAATCACGCTGCTCCCACCGGCCAATTCCCGGCTAAAGCCTGTCCCACTAAAACAACGCACGACCCAGTGGGACCGGCTTCAGCCGGGAAGGCGTCAGTCGTTACACCACAAAATCACGCTGCTCCCACCGGCCACTTCTCGGCTAAAGCCGGTCCCACCAAGGCATCGCATGCATTCATTGGGTCTCGCTGAAACCCCAATGTGTGGGACCGGCTTCAGCCGGAAAGCTGCACGCCTCATCTTCCACGCCCCGAGAATCAATCCGTTAACGTACTTGGGGCGGGAGCCATATTGGGCAATTTCGCGCGGACGAATCTTTGCGGCGGCCAGTAATTGCCTTCCCTCTACCCACCAAGGTTTATGCGCTCATTCAGAAAGGAAAAGTGAAGATAGGTGGATTGATCAGTGGCCGCCGTTTGTGTTTATGAGCCGCCGCGCAATGCTGCGTTTCACAGTAATGGACGATGGCAAACCGATAAGGCAGGATTGGCGCCCGCTACTGTCGACCTTAGCCATCACCAGTGAGCGTCAGGGTCGCTTACGCGGGAACATGGACAGACTCTTCCCAAGGATTGTGAAATGAAAGCGGACCTCTTGGCTCTTGTGCCCAGTTGGGGCGACATCGAGCGAAACCTTGACCAGAAATACAGCGAGCTCAACCAAAGCGTCAGCGATGGTTTGCAGAGCGCCAACGACGCCTGGGACGGTTTCACTCGGAGAATCAGTAACGGCGCTTGCCAAGCCTATGGCTACGCGGGCGGACGTCGAACTGATAACGTCCGGCACGCTATGGAGCAGTCGTACCCGATCCTGCAACTGGACTTGTCCCGTAAGTGGGCTTCGATCAACATCTCGCAGATCTTGCCGGTACTGCTCCAGCTAGTGCAGGAAGTTGTCATGATCCTGGGTGGTAGCGTTGCTATAGGTGGTGCTGTCGGAGGTGCAGCCGGTTCTCTGGCATTCGGTATTGGTGCGGCGCCGGGCGTTGTGGTTGGAAGCAGCATAGGCTTGCAGATTGGCAATTTAATCCTCGGTGCACTGGGCCTCTGGTCAATCACCGGATATTTTTCCGCTGGCATTCAGCCCTGTCTGTCGAGTTTGTGGGAAGGATTGAGCACGGCGTGGCAGGCAGAGGACGGATTGATACCCGAAGGACTGGACCCTAGCGGTGCGTCGGCGGCAACTATCAGAGAAAAGAACGAGCGCGCAGCTCGGCAGTTGGCACGCGGGCAAGAGCAGTTAGTGTTATTGCTATTGGTTGCGTTAGTCACCTTCTTGACCCGTGGACAGTTAAAGGGAGGCATTACTAGCAGTTTGGAAAGCATTTCCACGCGCAGTGCAAGGCTTCAGGCGGAGATTTCGAACAAGGAATTTGCGAACTGGTTCGCGATAAACGAGCAGAAGATCCTGTCCCATCCGGAATTGCAAATTAAAGAAAGAGCTCCGCTAACCAAATCTGCCGGTGGTGCAACACCCGATATTGAAAAAGTTTTCGGTGATGCAACACCAAGTACCGTAAAACCTGCTGGTGATGCTACATCCAATATCCCCAAACCTGCCAATGACGCTACACCCAATATCGCAAAGTCTGCTGAGGCATCAGCACCGAACGCTGATAAGCCACAACCGCAAGAAAAAACGATTGAGTCGAAAATCGACAAGCATTCAGCTGTCAGTACGAACCTGCCAGGGAGGGTTGTCGGTGTGTTCGACATGATCAATGATCCCGGACCTTTGGCAGAATTAAGAGGTAGCCCAGCGGGGAACTTTGGTGGAGGCCGATATAATGCGGTAGAACTTTCAGAGGATGTGATCCTCCATCGAGGCGGAGATTCCAATGGGAAAGCTTTGGGTCAGTGGTTTACGGAGGAGGCCCCCACCTCAGTAACTCAAGTTAGAATCGACACCGCTGTCAAGCCGCAATGGATTGATCCGGTTACGGGAGAATTGACTGGCAGCTCTCCCGTGAACACTGTCTACGCCATCAAAATCCCCCGCCGGAACGATAGTTTACGAGGGGCCGGTAGGGAGCCCGGGGGGCATATTTGTCGGGGGTGATGACATATGGCAAATCTTTGTGCATGAGCCTTGGAAACTGCCTGGTGTAGAGGTAGTTGGCAATCCAATTCCTATTAAATGCGGTGCAACTATGACTAACTCAACGCTTGTAAGCATGCTTTTAGAACTTAAGCATATATACCACGGTGAGCGTTGCGGTGATTTTGACAGAGGTATTGACGCGATTGTCAGCATATTGTCGGAGAACGCTCTGCCAGGAACGCCTGCGTGGGAGGCTGGATCTATTTACAGAACTATGGCGGGTTCCAAGTCGGAATTTTCAGACATCTACATAGATCGCGACACCGTCGAGCAGCGGATCGCAGCTAACGCGCGACTTGATGCTATCCGGCAAACTCTCTGGGATACCTTTGCCAGGACTTGATGCGGCGCAATATCGTTGATGGCGACGGACCAACGATCTTCTCAATTCCGGTGTTACATCTTTGTCTGAACCTGATGTGCTTATGATAAAACAGGCTGAGGCCGGTCCCGCCAAATCAATGCGTGCAGCCAGCGGGACTGGCTGCAACCCCGATTTGTAGGACCGGCTTCAGCCGGGAAAGCGTCTGTCGTCACGCCGGAAAAGCGAGATCACGCCCCCCGCCCGCGCAACCCGCTGCGCCCATAAATCGCCACCACCACAAAACACCCCAGCGGCAGCAGATACGCCAGCGCCGTGGACGAGTGGTCCGCCACCAGCCCCATGAAATACGGCATCAAGGCGCCGCCGACGATGGCCATGATCAGGAACGAGCTGCCGCGTTCGGTGTGTGGGCCAAGGTTTTTCACGTCCATGGCGAAGATAGTCGGGAACATGATCGACATGAAGAAGAACACGGCGACCAGCGCCACCACCGACACGCTTTCCACGCCGCTGACCACCACCGCACACAGGGCGACGTTGATCCACGCGTAGACCATCAACAGTCGCTGGGCCGGGATGCGGCCCATCAGCCAGGTGCTGAAGAAGCGCCCACACATGAAGCAGATCATCGCGACTGACAGCAGGTACGCGGCGCTCTGGCTGGTCATGCTGGCCCAGTGCTCGGTCACGTAATTGATGAAGAACGCGCCCACCCCGACCTGCGCCGCGACGTAGAAGAACTGCGTGATCATGCCGCCGACGAATTCCCGGTGCTGCCAGAGGGTCTTGCTGTCCTGGCGCTGGATGCTCGATTCCTGTTCGCGCAGATCAGGCATCGGCGTGCGGGCGAACAGCGCGGCGACCAGCAGCACGATCACCGCGATCACCACGTAAGTGGTTTGCAGCGAGCTGTTGTCACCGCCGGTGTTGCCGGCGCTGAAAAACAACGCGCCGCCTAACAGCGGCCCGACGAACTGGCCAAGGCCGTTGAACGATTGCGCCAGATTCAGTCGTCGCTCTGCGCCTTTCGGATCGCCCAGCACGGTGGCGTACGGGTTGGCCGCCGTCTCCAGACAGCCCAGACCCAGGGCGATCACGAACAGCGCAAACAGGAAAAACGGAAAGCTCGCCGCATTGGCCGC